>JAYOEB010000021.1:9155-23926 GCA_038116775.1 Opitutia bacterium
CTGGAACGAAGCCGCCGAAATAAAACTGTCGGTCTCCAAAGAGGCTTTGGTTATTCCGAGAAGAATCGGCTCCCCTTCAGCAGGCTTACCTCCTTTTTCGGAAATTTCCTCATTAGCGTCCATAAAGGCAAACCTGTCGATCTGATCGCCCCAGAAGAATTCGGTGTCCCCTGGATCCGTTATCCTGATTTTGAAAAGCATTCTACTGATGATGACCTCCAGGTGCTTGTCATTGATGGTAACACCCTGCAGGCGATAAACCTTCTGAATTTCCTCAATCAGATATTCTTGAACTGCGGAGGGTCCTAAGATTTCCAAAATTTCGTGCGGATCTTTGGCTCCTTCCGTTATGAGTTGGCCCTTTTGCACAAAATCTCCTGGTTGGACCAAAACATGCTTGCCATGAGGAATCAAATGCTCCTCCACTTGACCAGATTCCTCATTGGTGACGAGCAGCCTTTTCTTGGAACGAAGAGTTCCGGCTTCTGCAACGACACCGTCGATCTTTGCCATTTGTCCCACATTGCCCTCCTTGGGTCTTCTGGCCTCGAAAAGCTCGGCGACCCGGGGAAGTCCACCCGTGATGTCTTGGGTTTTGGAAGCTTGTCTGGGAGTTTTTGCAATGATAGATCCTGCATCGATCTTGGTTCCTTCGTCAACTGCGACTTGAGCTCCGGTGGGAACCGAATAGGTCGCAAGCGGATTGCCGGAAGTATCCCTAACGATGATTTGAGGATTTAAGTCTTCCTTGTGCTCGATAACGACCATCGATCTGCCTCCGGTGGCGTCACGATCGACCTTGGTTGTAACGCCGGGAAGCATGTCCTCAAAGGAAATCACGCCCTTTTTCTCGGAAAGAATTGGTATGTTGTAGGGATCCCACTGGGCTAATAGCGCTTCTTCCTCAACCTCGTCTTGATCTTTGAAATGAAGCAGTGCCCCGGCGGGGATGGGATAATCGTCGACAATTCGGTCATCGCGGTCCAACAACTGGATCGAGCCGGTTTTGTTGAGCGTTACCTGCTGTCCGTTTGCCAGGGTCACCAACCTCAGTCCCTTAAAGCTTAGTTTTCCCTTCTTTCTGACGTTTATGACGGGATCCTCACGACCAGCGCTTGCAATGCCTCCGATGTGGAAGGTTCTCATGGTCAGCTGAGTTCCCGGTTCTCCTATGGACTGAGCTGCAATGATTCCAACCGAAGATCCTTCCTTGACCAAATTATTCGTGGATGGATCGATGCCGTATTCGTAGGCCGTGAGTCCATTTTTTATACGACTTGAGAGTGGAGACATGACGCGAATGCGAGTTATTCCCAGGGCGTCCAATTCCCCGGCGATTTCTTCGCTGATAAGCGAGCCGGCGGCAATGACTTTCTCCGTTGGGTTTGATGGGTCGAAAACGTCCTCCGAGGAATACCTGCCGATGATTCGGTCTCGAAGAGGAACGATTTCATTGTCTCCCTCCATGATGGCTTTTTTGAGAACGCCATCCCTACGGCCGTCGTCTTCGCAAGTAATGATGCAGTCCATGGCAACGTCGCAAAGCTTTCTGGTCAGATAGCCTGCATCGGCGGTCTTGAGGGCAGTGTCGGCTAGCCCCTTTCTGGCTCCGTGAGTAGACATAAAATACTCCAGGACCGAGAGACCCTCTCGAAAGGACGCCAAAATCGGTTGCTCTATGATTTCACCTGAAGGCTTGGCCATCAGACCACGCATTCCGCATAACTGTCTTACCTGCTGACGATTCCCCCGAGCCCCCGAGTCCATCATGAGGTAAACCGGATTTATCGTATCTTTGCCAAGGTTGTCGTTCAGGCATGAAAACACCTCTTTTGCGATGTCATCGGTTGCAGTGGTCCAAACGTCAATGATTTTGTTGTGGCGTTCTCCGCGAGTTATGATTCCTTTTCTGAACTGATCTTCAATTTTATCAATTTCCTTCCGGGCAACCTCGATTCGTTGTTGCTTCTCCGGTGGGATGATCATGTCGAAAATGCCAATGGATATACCTGCTTTGGTTGCCATATCAAAGCCCATCTCCTTCAATTTATCCAAGGCTTCGATTGTTTCTGACTTACCGAGCAACCTGAAGGTTTCGAGAATCAAATCACCGAGGTTCCCCTTAAGGGCCGGGGCATTGAAAAAACCCAGTTCTTCGGGCCAGATCGTGTTGAAGAGCACTCGACCGACAGTGGTTCTGATAACGCTTCTTTTGGATACCCCAAACTGGGTTTTCTTGTCTCTATCCGGATTGGCAAGATCAATCCAATCATGTAGTTTCAAGACGCCCTCCTGCATGGCGCTAAGCGCTTCCTCAAGAGAGGCGATCAAGGGAAGCCTCGCCTTTTCGTCAGGCTGCGCGCCCTTGGGATCCATCGTCAGGTAGTAAGACCCGAGAACAATATCTTGCGAAGGGGTAAGAATTGGCTTGCCGCTGGAAGGGGAGAAGATGTTGTGCGTGGCCATCATCAGCAATTTGGCCTCCATAATCGCTTCTACGGAAAGAGGCACGTGAACCGCCATTTGATCCCCGTCGAAGTCAGCGTTGTACGGGGTACACACGAGAGGGTGAACGCGAATGGCGTTTCCTTCAATCAAAACAGGCTCGAAAGCCTGGATGGACAAGCGGTGGAGAGTCGGCGCCCGATTAAGCAGCACGGGATGTCCCTTCGTCACCTCTTCCAAGATATCCCAAACCTCGGGAGACCGGCTTTCGATCATTTTGCGAGCGCCTCTAACGGTATGGACGAAACCTAACTCTTTGAGCCTCCTTATGATGAAAGGCTCAAAAAGAATCAAAGCCATTTTCTTGGGAATGCCGCACTGATGCAATTTGAGTTCCGGACCGATGACGATTACGGAACGTCCGGAATAGTCGACTCGCTTACCTAAGAGGTTTTGACGAAAGCGTCCCTGTTTGCCCTTGAGCATATCACTCAAAGACTTAAGCGCTCGGTTTCCCGAACCCGTAATCGCTCTTCCGTGTCTACCATTATCGAACAAAGCGTCCACCGCTTCCTGGAGCATGCGTTTTTCGTTATGAATGATTACGTCGGGAGTCTTTAGTTGTAATAGGTTTTTTAGACGATTGTTGCGATTGATGACGCGACGATAAAGGTCGTTCAAGTCACTCGTTGCAAAACGACCGCCTTCGAGAGGCACAAGTGGTCTGAGATCTGGCGGGATCACGGGGATGGAATCTAAAATCATCCACTCGGGGGATGCTCCGGATTTTATGAAGCCTTGGGTAACCTTTAGTCTGCTTGCAAGTTTTTTCTTGATCTGCTTGGACTTGGTTTCGTGCATTTGATCGTACAGTTCCTCCAATTCGCCCTCAATATCTATCCGGCTCAATACGTCGAGAACTGCCTCCGCCCCCATTTTATCTTCGAATTCATCTCAAAACTCGTATTGGGCCTCCCTATACTCCTTGTCGGAAAGCAATTGCTTTTCTTCCAAAGGGGTGTTTCCCGGATCCGTTACCATGTATTGTTCATAGTAAAGCACCCGCTCCAAGCTCTTTGCGGTCATGTTTAGAAGCAGACCCAGCCTGGAGGGCATGCTTTTCAAAAACCAAATGTGGGAAACCGGTACGGCCAATTCAATGTGACCCATACGATCACGCCGCACCCTGGAAACCGTGACCTCTACGCCACAGCGATCGCAAACCACTCCTTTGTATTTAATTCTTTTGTATTTGCCGCAAGCGCATTCGTAATCGCGGACTGGTCCAAAAATCTTTTGGCAAAAAAGGCCCCCCGGCTCGGGTTTGAACGTTCGATAATTAATCGTTTCGGGATTCTTGACTTCGCCTTTGGACCAAGACCTGATCACGTCAGGGGACGCCACTGTAATGGACACGCGATCCATAGGTCCGACCTCTATACCCAAAGCTTCACTTACTGCTTCAATACTCATTTTTGTTCCTTGATTTTTTTTTAAAGTAAAAGGGACGTTAGAGAGAATCTTCGCCTCTAACTCGTATATCCAGACAAAGACTTTGCATTTCCTTCATCAATACGTTGAAAGACTGCGGGGTTCCCGCTTGCAAAGAGTTGTCTCCCTTAACCAAAGACTCGTAAATTTTGGTTCTTCCGGATACGTCGTCGGACTTGACGGTAAGAATCTCCTGCAGAGTGTAGGCTGCCCCATAGGCTTCAAGGGCCCAAACTTCCATTTCTCCAAATCTTTGTCCTCCGTATTGAGCTTTTCCACCCAAAGGCTGCTGAGTTATCAAACTATACGGTCCGACTGCCCTGGCATGAATCTTACTGGACACCAAATGATTTAGCTTGAGCATGTACATGTAGCCAACGACGATTTTTTGGTAAAAAGCTTCGCCAGTGCATCCGTCGTAAAGCACGGTTTTGCCAGTTTCCGGCAATTCGGCCTCTTTAAGATACTCTTGAATGCGAGACTCTGGAATTCCGTCGAATATTGGAGTCGCAACCTTCAATCCTAATTTCTTGCATGCCCAACCCAAATGAGTCTCCAGAACCTGACCCACGTTCATCCGACTTGGCACACCTAGAGGATTAAGGCAAATCTCTATCGGAGTTCCATCGGGCAAAAAGGGCATATCTTCCTCCGCAACGATCTTAGCCACAACTCCCTTGTTCCCGTGTCTTCCTGCCATCTTGTCTCCGACTCGCATTTTTTGCTTCTTTGCAACAAATACGCGGACGTTCTTAATGGCACCCTGATCGATCGGATCACCCTGCTCGATAGCCTCTATCTTGCGATTACAATCGTCTTCAAGGTCAGAGAACTTGGATTCGTAGCTTTCGATGATCTCAAAGACCTTGATCCTGACTGGGGAAGGAGGGATTTCGATGAACCTGTGAACCGAGGCAAGTCTACGGAGCAGTGTTTTGGTTATTTTTCGGTTCGAGGGAATGATGACGTCTCCTGTTTCGGAATTCGTCACGTTCAGAGGAATTTTTTCTCCCAACAATATATTCGAAAGGGATTCGGTCAGCTGACTTCGCAATTCTTCGGTCTGGTTACGAAAATCTTCCTTAATTTGCTTCATCTGCCTGCGGAAGTCGGAAGGGGACATCTTTTCTCTTTCGGCATCCGTTCTGCTTGAGATCTTTATGTCCATAACGATTCCCTGTGTTCCCGAGGGAACTTTGAGGGAACTATCCTTTACGTCGGCGGCCTTTTCTCCAAAAATAGCTCTGAGCAATTTTTCTTCAGGAGCAAGATCCGTTTCACTCTTCGGTGTAATTTTTCCAACAAGAATATCTCCCGGCTTAACTTCAGCTCCGATTCTCACGACGCCCAAGTGATCAAGATTTCTTAGGGCTTCCTCACCCGCATTGGGTATGTCCCGGGTAATTTCCTCCGGTCCTAACTTGGTATCTCTGGCGGTAACTTCGAATTCCTCGATATGAATGGAAGTGTAAATGTCGTCCTTGACGATTTTTTCGGAAATCAGGATGGCATCCTCGAAGTTGTAGCCGTTCCAGGGCATGAATGCCACCAATATGTTGCGCCCGATCGCCAGCTCCCCTTGGTCCGTACATGCTCCGTCGGCAATAGCTTGTCCGACCTTCACTTTGTCGCCTTTTCTGACTATGGGCTTTTGGTTGAAGCAGGTACCTGCATTCGAACGAAGAAACTTGCGCAGATCATAGCAATAAATCCCTTTTTTGTGATCACTTCTTGGTTCTTTGTAAAATCGAGGCGGCAGAGTACCGTCGTCGGAAACCACAATGGTCTTGCCGTCAGCAAGAGCAACCACGCCTTCGGATTCTGAAACCGTAACGGTCCTTGAGTCCTCGGCTACCTTCTTTTCAATTCCGGTTCCGACAAGCGGGGCCTCGGATTGCAAAAGGGGAACTGCCTGTCTTTGCATATTCGCTCCCATGAGGGCTCGATTGGCGTCGTCATGCTCAATGAATGGAATTAAGCCGGCGGCCACGGAAACCACTTGCTTGGGAGATACGTCCATGTAGTCGACGTCATCCGGATCGTATTCACCAACTTGATCACGATATCGGCATGTGACTCTTCCCGACAACTTGCCGCTCGCCTTGTCGATCTCAGTATTGGCTTGAGCGATTCGGAATTTTTCTTCCTCAAATGCGTTTAGGTACTTGACGTTCTTCGGGTTCTTGTCGACGACGCCATCCTTCACTGGGTGGTAGGGAGACTGCAAGAATCCGAACTCGTCGATCTTTGCGTAGGTAGAGAGGGTATTGATTAGGCCGATGTTGGGTCCCTCCGGAGTTTCAATGGGGCAAATTCTTCCATAATGAGTCGGATGAACGTCCCGTACTTCGAATCCAGCCCTTTCTCGATTGAGTCCACCAGGCCCCAATGCGGAGAGACGACGCTTGTGGGTCATTTCCGCCAATGGATTGATTTGATCCTTGAACTGGCTCAGTTGACTCCGAGCGAAGAAATCACGGACGACGGTAGTCAGGGCCTTGGGATTAATGAGCTTGCCCGGCGAAAGAGATTCTACTCCCTGATCATAAAGCGTCATTCTTTCCCGAACGACCCTTTCGGTTCTAGCCAAACCGCTTCTGCAAACGTTGGCCAACAACTCGCCGACTGTCCGAACTCGTCGATTGCCCAAATGATCGATGTCGTCGATACCCATATCGAAAATCGATCCGGCATCCTGACGCGCTTTCTCTTCGTTGCTTTGGCCTCTTTTTAAGTCCGTCAGCTTTCGCGTGGCCGCCACCAAATCCTCGACTGTGGTTATTCTAACCTCCAAGGGTGTATCGACCCCCAACTTAAGGTTGAGCATGTGTCTACCGACTTTGGCCAAGTCATATCTCTTCGGATCCAGAAACAGGCGTTTTATCAAGGCCTCGGCATTGGCTCTCTCAGGTGGTTCGCCGGGCCTTAGCTTCTTGTATATCTCCTTGAGGGCTTCTTCCTTGTTTTTTGAAGTGTCTTTTTTCAAGCAACGAATTATGGCTCCATCGTCTACGGAGGTGTCGATGGCCCGCAAAGTGGACTCGCCTGCCTTCTCAAAGGCTCGCAAATAGGTTTTGGTCAACGGCTCGAAGGCCTTTGCCAGAACTTGTCCCTTAGTCCTGTCGAAAATCGGTTCTACCAAGACGTAGTTGGAGACGTTATCTTTTTTCAAAAGATTTTTGATGGAAAGGTTTTCGATATCGTAGAAAAGCTCAATGATCTTCTGATCCGAATCCTTGTCTTTCTCGGTTTCCGAATCCAAGAGAGCGCGAAGAAAAGTCGTTATCAGGAATTTGCGCCTTCTTCTCCGACGGTCCAAGTAAACATATAGCAAATCATGCTGATCAAACTGAGCTTCAATCCAAGTACCACGATCCGGTATGATTCTGAAACCGTAAAGAGTTTTACCGCTCGTGTGCAACGACTCCTCAAAACTTACGCCGGGAGATCTGTGCAATTGGCTAACGACCACTCTCTCCGCCCCATTGATGATGAAAGATCCCCTTTCAGTTACAATGGGCAGTTCTCCCATGAAGATTTCCTCTTCGCTGAAGAAAGGTTTGCTTTGGCCTTCAATTTCCAGTTTGAGCCTAAGTTTAACTTGAAGGGGAGCGGCATACGTACAATTTTGATCGATGCAGTCCATTTCCGACAGCTTGGATTCGCCGATGGAATAACTGATGTATTCGAGGCGCGATTTTTCATCGTAGCTAACGATGGGAAAAACTTCACGAAAGACAGCTTCCAGACCGGCCTGCTTGCGATGGCCTGCAGGCACGTCTCGTTGTAAAAACTCATGGAAGGAATCCACTTGATTCTGGATCAAGTTAGGCGGGTCGATTACTTCTTGGAGTTTTCCGAAATTTTGTCTTTTTGTGAGATCCATGGCGATGACTAGAATTGAGGGTAAAAAATGGAAAAAGCCGCAGGTTGCTGGCAACCATACGGCTTATAAGATGAAGTTCTTTAGACGGATGACATTACTTGATCTCAGCTTTGGCGCCGGAGGCCTCGAGCTTCTTCAGAATTTCCTCTGCTTCTTCTTTTGCTATGCCCTCCTTAATGGGCTTTGGGGCTCCTTCGACTAATTCCTTGGCCTCTTTGAGACCCAATCCAGTTATGCCCCTGACCTCTTTGATCACAGCTATTTTGTTTCCTCCAAACTCTGTCAGAATGACGTCGAATTCTGATTTTTCCTCTGCCGCAGAGTCTCCTCCGTCTCCTCCCCCAGCCGGAGCGGCAACCGCGACGGCTGCAGGAGCAGCCGCACTGACTCCCCACTTTTCTTCAAGATCTTTGACAAGATCCGCGATTTCAATGACTGACTGGCTGCTTAGCCACTCAATGACTTGTTCTTTATTTACTTCTGACATTATAATATACCTCCTTGCCTGAATATGATTAGTACCTATGGGTGTTTAAGGGCTTCGCCCCTAATTTCTTCTAGGTTGGTGGTTGTTGATTAGTGATTTGTGTTAAACGGACGAGGTCCGAAAAGCTTTGTTTACTTAGTTTTGATCTTTATCTCCCTTGGCCTTAAGAACGGTCACAAAACCACGAGCGGGTTCGGACAAAACGCTGAGGAGTTGAGAGGCGGATGTGTTTAAGAGGGCAAGCAATTGGGCTCGAAGACTCTCCAAGCCCGGCAACCTTGCAAGTTGCTTGACATCTTCAGCCGTCAAAACCTTAGCCCCCAAAGCACCTGCTTTCACAGCCACCTTGTCGGATTTCTTAAAATACTCACCTAGCGCCTTGGCCACTCCAGATGCGTCATCCCCCCCGAAAACGATAGCCGTATGCCCGGTGAGGTGTTCGCTGAAATCTCCAAGCTCCTTTTCCTGAGTGGCAAGACGCATCGAGGAGTTCTTGACGACGTGAAATTCAGCTCCTCTTTCCGACAAAAGACTTCTCAGTTCGCTTGTTTGCTCTGCATTGATACCTTTGTAGTCGGTTAAAAAAAAGAATTCAGCGCCTTCGAGATAGTTGGCCGCTTCCTGAACTAGATATTTTTTTTCGGGTCTCATGGCGGATTTAGGCAGGTATTGAAATTTTGACGCTGGGCGACATCGTGCTGCTGAGGTAAATCGACTTGATGAACTTACCCTTGAAGCCTTCGGGACGAGACGATGAAATAGCCTCAATGGCGGTCTGGGCGTTTTGCTGAAGATGTTCCTGGGAAAAAGAACGCTTGCCAATGACAACGGCAATGGCTCCGGTTTTGTCCATCTTGAACTCCACGCGACCTGCCTTAACCTCTTTTATCGCATGCTCGACGTCATCAGTAACCGTGCCAGCTTTGGGGGTTGGCATTAGACCACGGGGGCCAAGTACACGAGCTATCGCACGAACGGACTTCATGGCGGAAGTGGTTGCCAAAGCGACGTCGAAATCAGTCCACCCGTCTTTGACTTTTGAAATTAAATCCTCAAGCCCCGCATGATCCGCACCATAGCTTATGGCTTCTTCCGCATTTTCGGTAAATACCAAAACCCTTATCTCCTTGCCGCTTCCGTGGGGGAGGTTGACAACTCCGCGAACCGCTTGCGACGTTTGCTTCGGGTCTACGCCCAAGGACATTGAAATCTCGACGGTTTCATCAAATTTTACCTTTTCGAATTGGGAAAGTTTGTCTATGGCAACCGAAAGCTCCAACTCGTTTCGCTCGGGTATTGCTGAATTCTTATATCTTTTACTTCTCGTAGTCATTTTAATGCTTGAGTTCAACCAACCACTTCTATTCCCATGCTCCTCGCAGTTCCTTCGATAATGCGCGAAGCGGCATCTTCGTTGGCTGCGTTGAGGTCGGCCTGCTTGGTTTTGACGATTTCCAAAATCTGATCACGGGTTACCTTTCCGACTTTATCTCGATTGGGAACTCCCGAACCTTTGGCTAGTCCCGCTGCTTTTTTCAATAAGACCGCAGCAGGAGGAGATTTCAGGATGAAACTAAAGGAACGATCCGCGTAAACCGTAATGACAACAGGTAAAATCAACCCCGACTGATCCTTGGTTTTGGCGTTGAACTCCTTACAGAAACCCATGATGTTCACTCCCTGGGCTCCCAAAGCGGGTCCGACGGGAGGGGCCGGATTGGCTGCTCCTGCCGGTAATTGAAGTTTTATTATACCTACGGCTTTTTTTGACATTTTGAATCCTATTTACTCTTCGTCTGCTTTTTCTACCTGCCAAAATTCGAGCTCGACAGGGGTAAACCTACCAAAAATTGAAACGGATACCTTCAAGGTTCCCTTTTCTGGATCAATCTCTTCGATTTCTCCAGTAAGATTAAGGAAGGGGCCATCGAGGATCTTTACGACTTCGCCGATCGTAAATTTTACCTTGGGGACTTCCTTTCCGGCTGCTTCGTCGACCTGACGAAGAATGCGGTTTATTTCATCAGTGGCAAGTGGTGTGGGGTTTTCTTTGCCGATGAAATTGATTACTCCGTCCGTCTCCTTAATTTTGTACCACGGACCCTTCATTAGATTCCCGCTGTCATCGAAAAGCTTCATCTCGACGAAAACGTAACCGGGATAAAACTTTCTGTCTCGTTGTTTTTTTTGTCCGTTCTTTACTTCAGAAACGGTCTCCACGGGAACAAGTATTTCTTTCAAGCTCGAGCAGAATTCGTCGTCCTCCTCCTTGTACTTGGTTAAGTATCTCTTAACTTTATCTTCGTGGTTGGAAAGACACTGCAAGGCATACCATTTCATATCAGTACTCATAAGAAGGTAAAGATGAACCTACCCGGAACGAACGAGGTTGGTAAACAACTCAACCCAGTTGGAAAGGGAAAAATCAGAAACTGAAATAAACAGACCCAATATCGCCACGCCTACGATCACAACAATCGTAGACTCTCTAAGTTCAGCCAAAGTAGGCCAGCTTGCCTTGGTAAGCTCGGCAATTGTCTCCTTGTAAAAGGTTCTGATTTTAGCAAATGGGTTCAATATGGTAAAAATTTCTGGCGGGAGAAGAGGGACTCGAACCCCCAGCCTACGGTTTTGGAGACCGTTGCTCTACCAGTTGAGCTATTCTCCCGTCGATTTTATTGGCTTCTTCGTAGATGCTGGATTGGAATTACAGAATCTCGGAGATGTTACCGGCGCCAATGGTTTTGCCGCCTTCACGAATGGCGAAACGCTGACCCGCTTCCATTGCAATGGATTTTTGCAATTCTATCTCAACGGATAGGTTGTCTCCGGGCATGACCATCTCAACTCCATCGGGCAGTTCGACGTTGCCGGTGACGTCGGCGGTGCCGAAGAAGAACTGAGGACGATAACCTTTGAAAAACGGGGTATGTCTACCACCTTCGTCTTTGTTAAGGACGTAAATCTGGGCCTTGGCCTTGGTATGAGGCTTGATGCTTCCAGGTTTGGCGATTACGTGCCCGCGTTGAATGTCTGACTTTTCAACGCCACGGAGGAGAATGCCGACGTTGTCGCCTGCCTGACCTTCTCCCAGTTCCTTACGAAACATTTCAACCCCGGTACAAGTGGTGGTTCTGGATTCGCCAAGACCGACAATCTCGATTTCGTCACCGACTTTCACAATTCCTCTTTCGATACGACCCGTTGCAACGGTTCCCCTTCCAGTAATGGTGAATACGTCTTCCACGGACATGAGCAAAGGCTTGTCGACGTCGCGTACCGGTTCAGCAATCTCAGAATCAATCGCGTCCATCAGCTTTTGGATAGCTCCAAGACCAAGTTCGCCTTCATCGTCTTCCAAGGCCTTGGTTGCCGAGCCCCTGATGATTTGAGCGTTATCACCATCGAACTCGTATTTGCTCAGCAAGTCACGAATCTCCATGTCGACCAGCTCGAGAAGCTCTTCGTCGTCACCCGCCATCAGGTCGCATTTGTTCAAAAAGACTACGAGGTTGGGAACGTCTACCTGACGAGCGAGGAGGATGTGTTCTCTGGTTTGAGGCATTGGACCCGTAGTGGCGTCCACCACAAGAATGGCTCCGTCCATTTGAGCGGCACCCGTGATCATATTCTTGACGAAATCAGCGTGACCCGGACAGTCAACGTGGGCATAATGCCTATTCGCCGTCTCGTATTCTACGTGGGAAACGGCAATCGTTACGATTTTGGAAGCATCACGAACCGTACCGCCTTTGGCAATGTCTGCGTAGGTCTTGACTTGAGCAAAGCCTTGTTTGGCTTGGGCATGCAAAATAGCGGTTGTAAGTGTAGTCTTTCCATGGTCCACGTGACCGATGGTGCCTACATTGACGTGAGGTTTAGTGCGTTGGAACTGTTCTTTGGCCATTGATTTGACTGTTATTGTTATAGGTGGAGCCCACGAGCGGATTTGAACCGCCGACCTCGTCCTTACCAAGGACGCGCTCTACCGACTGAGCTACATGGGCGGAAAACATGGGGTTGAAAATTAGGAAATGTTCCAAAATAAATTTGACAAAGCGTTTGTCAAGGAAAAGCATCTTGGATGAGATTGCCCTTGAACTTATGAATTTTTATGTAAGAATTTGAAGTTTGATGCGGGCGTAGCTCAGTTGGTAGAGCACCACCTTGCCAAGGTGGATGTCGAGGGTTCGAATCCCTTCGCCCGCTCCATTTTCATCGGAACCAATTGTTTTTTATCGGAACGGACAAATGCGGCTGATATGCCAGAATGTCGGAGTCACTTCCATCATTCAACCTTTCTATGACCAAACCGGCTGCCTCGACAATGGGAATCAGTGGCAAAATGTCGCAGAATTTGAGATCTACGTCTATCATGAGATCTGCGTTGCCGGCGACTAGCAAGTGATAGCCAAAGCAATCTCCCCAGGTTCTGATTGTTGCCCCGATTTTCCTTAAACTCTGCCAATTTTTGGAATAAGAGGAGTTCTCGAGTCTCTCGATGTCCGAAGTCAGAAAAAGCCACTCTTTCGGATTTCTTGCTTTCCGTTTTCCGGGCTTGAAGCCTTTGCAATAAAGTTTTTTTTCCCCTCCGGCGCAAAAGACATTATCATAAGAGGGCAGCCTGTAGGAACCGTAAAGGGGGAGGCCCTTGTAAGTTAAGCCAACCAAAATCCCGTAAAGCGGTACGCCGACTGCATAATTTATCGTGCCGTCCAATGGGTCGATGACCCAGGAGTAGTCGGATGTTCCCTCATGATTTTGCTGCTCTTCGCCTAGAATCGAATGACTTGGATACCGCTCTAATATTTTTGCTCGAATGAATTTCTCGATTTCAAGGTCGACCTCTGTTACTATCGTCTCATCTTTCTTATACCATTTGTCAATGTTACCCCCGAAGTTTCTTACTGCGATTTCCGATGCTCCGCCTGAAAGACGTTCAGTAAAATTCTTGAACTCTTCAAAGTTTATCTCTGGATGCAAGGACATGGATTAGTATTGGACTTTGAAGGCTCGAGGGCAAAGGGAATTCGAGAGATCGGGTTTCTCCGGATCGTAAATTTCGAAATTCTCGAAGCGGGTGAAAAAATTACGCATGGCTCTCATTCCGATGAAATCATTTCTTGCTTATTTAATAAGTCATATGATTTTTTTATTTCTCACCAGTCAAGTGTAGAAAAAAATTTCCTCAAATCTGCATTTCCGGTCTGTAAATGCACTCGTAGCGGTCTTTGGGAACCATGGCTCGACACGAAGAAGATCTATCAAAGATTATACCCGGAATTAGAAGTCTATGATCTCAAATCTCTTTGCGAAGCTTTCGTAGGAAATGAAAGAAGGACACGGCTTGCGGAGCTTTATTGCCCAAGAGAAAAGAGGCGTTTTCACAATGCGCTGTACGACTCGATTTGTTGCTTTCTTCTGGTCGAAAGGCTTCGTGAAATCATAAACTTAAGCAAATTTCTCTCAGGATAAATCTAAAGTCAGCCATTCGTCGACCCTGAATCAACAGCCTGAAAAGAAGACTCTTCCGAAGAGTCGGCTTGTTCCGCCGAAGGCACCGTTCCCTCTTCAGAATCTTCGTCCAATTCCATGACTTCCGATATGCCGATCAAATGATCATTTTTATCCAAATTCACCAACTTCACGCCTTTGGAACCTCTGTTCGTCTCACGAATGTTCAATACCGGACACCTTACTGCCTGCCCGCGGCTCGTTATCATGAGGATTTCGCTTTCCTGCTCGACGCTAAGGGCCGAACAAACCGCATCCGTATTCATTGCAGTAACTCCTTGACCACCTCTTTTTCTCGGCACTACAACCTCTGAGTCATCCGAGGGATTTCCGCCATTGGGCAGAAAGGCGCTGAATTTAGTTCGGATTCCAAGACCGTTTTTTCCGGCAATCAGGAGAAGTTTGTCCTCCTCGACCGTTAGCATGTTCACAACCTCGTCCCCCGCCTTAAGCCGAATTCCCCTTACGCCCCGAGTCACTCGACCTTGGTCTCTCAACTGGTCACAACTGAAGCGGAGACCTTTTCCATTTTTGGTTAAGATCATGACATGGTCGTCAAAGTTTGCATGCAAAGCTTGCAAAACCGAATCACCGTCGTCGACGTTGATGCCGATAATGCCTCCTTTTCGATGATTTTTGTATGCACTTATTTTTGTTTTCTTTACCACTCCTTTCTGAGTACACAAAATGAGTGAATCTTCGGATTCAAAGGTTTCGACCGGAATTACGGCACATACTTTTTCCTCTTTTTGCATGTCCAGAAAATTTATTATGTTTCGACCTTTCGAAATACGGCTACCTTCTGGAATTTCATAGGCTTTTTCGACGTAGACCCTGCCGTTATTCATAAAAAACATCAAGGTGTCGTGAGCATTGCAGGTTTTGAGGATCGATACCGGGTCTTCGTTTTTCTGTCCGGTTCCAATTACCCCTTTGCCTCCTCTATTC
>JAYOEB010000022.1:0-1039 GCA_038116775.1 Opitutia bacterium
CATATGGATGGAGAGGATGAGGACCTGATACGAGACTCCAAGGGCAGTTTGCATGCGATTCCCGTCAACTTCGAGGAATTGAAAACTGCTGGCGTCATCGGGCAAGCCATTGATTTTGACGGACTCAATGACTTTGTCGAGATGTCGACGGATGCTCATCCGCCTTCGGATGCCAAGCAACTGACGATTTCTTTCTGGTCCTACGGCAGGTTCGAAACTCTGACCCATTCCACGCTCTTGGATTCGGGTTCCTCCTTGGGAAGACACCTGAGCTTACAATCCCCTTCCATCGACTCCAAGCTCGTCTGGGAAGCAGGGGCGGGAACTCCCGACGCCTTGGCTGAAGAAGACGTCAATTATTTTGGTTCGTGGGTTTACTGGGTTCTGCAAAAAGACGTCGACTTGGGAATGATGAGAATTTACAAAAACGGTTCCCTTTGGGCCGAAGGGCTTGACAAGACCCAGCCAATGAATGGCGAGGTCGACTCGTTTACGCTCGGAACAAGCCGCACTGGAGAATCCCCTTGGAAAGGTTGGCTGGACGAACTGAGAATCGGTCTTTTCATCGAGGATGAAGCTTCCATTTCCGCCTCTTACGAAAGTCAAAGACCGGATTCTCCCCAGAGCTTCGTCAGCCCAAGCTCAGTGCAGGGACCGCCCATCATTCTCAAGGGGCAACTGGGGGAAGGATACGCCAACGAACCCAGTCAGGGCTTTTCCTACTTCGTCAAGACCTTTCCCGTCGCCGATTCTTTTTCGATCGTCGGTTTGCCGGCTGGTCTCGATTTTGACGTCAGCACTGGTGAAATCACCGGCATTCCGCTTCAGGGAGGAACCTTTCAAGCAACGGTCACCGCCCAAAACGCCTGGGGAGCCGATCAGGGAACCATTCGCCTTAGGTTTGCCGCCGTCGGTAACTTTGCCCACAGCTTGGATTTCGATTTTTCCGGATATGATGGATCGGAAACCTTGGAAAATTTTCCCGTTTTCCTTGAATTCGACTCTTCCATTCCAAAATTCAGCTTGAAAAGCTTTGCCT
>JAYOEB010000022.1:1049-22721 GCA_038116775.1 Opitutia bacterium
GCCTCGAACGAACTGCATGATCTGCGCTTTTTCGATGATTCGGGAAGAGAACTGAATTATGAAATCGAAAGCATTCAAGCGGAGGAGAATCGCTTTTCGGTTTGGGTTCAAGTTCCGGAGATGAACGCAAGCAACTCGATTTCGGCCCACTGGGGAGATCCCAATCTGACCGAAAGCGTAAAATCCTACACCGTTGACGGATCAACCTGGTCCAATCAATTCAAGGGCGTCTGGCATTACCGGCCCATGTCGCTCACGACGACTCTTACGGATTCGACCTTTTACCGTAATCATCTCGAAGACACCTCCGGGTTCACCGAGGATCAGGCAATCCTAAGCTCCGGTCGCTCCTTTGCCGGAGGACCCGATCAGTTCATTCAAGTCCCCGGTTCCTATTCTCTGGACGATCTGAGCCAGGAAAGCTTCACTTTTTCAACTTGGATTAAAGTGGAAAACCTGCCGGACGACTCGGCGTCGAACTCCTTTCTTGGTCTGGGCTATCAAACCCCCTGGAAATCCTCCTTCTACACCGACATCGAAAACCTGAAGGCATTGACCCCAAGCGGCAGTCGAGTTTTTCAAAGCGGACCCAGGCAGGGGCTCTTTCTCGAAAACGACGGAGATTTCAAAAGACTTGAAATCGGCATCACCCGAAATGATCAGTACATGAGTCTATTTCTGGCTTCCTTTGCCCCTCCCGAAGACGGAATTTACATGTTCAGGTGCGAACATCCAGACGACGTCTTCGCCTTCTGGATTGACCTCGACGGAGACAACCTCTTCGAAGCAATCGGATCCGCAGGCAGCGAGAAAATCCTCACCCAACTCGGGTACGCAGGAAACGTCACTCTTGATTCTACCCCGGTCAGTCTTTCCTTCGGACAAAGATACCTCATCGCCATCGCCCATGGCGAAGGAAACGGAGGATCCAGATTAAAGCCTTGGATACTCACCCCCTCCCAAGACTGGAGAATCATTGATCCGAGCGACCCAAGCCAAAATGGATATTATTCCGTACCCTTCGACGGAACTCTTTCATCGGACATAAGCTCATTTGCCTTTTACAAGCAAGGAAGCCGGGAACGGTTTGACTTTAGGGATGGCGTCATGGGAATGACTCATCTTCTGAAGAACGAAGCCATTGAAGTCCAATCCGTACATACCCCGGACGTCGACCAATGGACTCACGTCGCTTCTCAAGTCGACCTTCAAGGCCAGCAGCTCAGAATCTTCAAAAACGGACTCCAAGTTCACGCCGAGCCCTTCTCTCCGAGTACCGCAAACATCCTTCCCGGACAATCCTGGTTCGTTGGCTCGGGGGACATCGCCTACGTAATCGACGAGACTCGTCTTTCCTCTTCGGCCCGTTCCGCCGCTTGGATCAAGGCATCCTACGACAACCAAAAGCAAAGCCCGGACTTTCCTCTTCCGGTCTCCGAAGTTTCCGGAAGTCACAGTTTCACTTCGACATCCGAATTTTTCCTCAATGCGGAAAAGCCCTTTTTCAATAAAATCGAAGCAACGGGAAACCCCTCTGCATTCGTCGCTTCCGGGTTACCTCCTGGTATCGCGCTCAACCCCGACCCGGTGGACGGCAACCTATCCGGAATCCCCAGCAGAGCCGGCGTCTACGACACCCAACTGCGAGCCATCTACGCAGACGGAAGCCAAGCCTACCAGGATTACAAATTCACTGTATTTGCCGGAGCCCCCGAAGTATCGATTTCCTCTCCTCAGACTGAAACGACCAACTCGCTGCGCGTGGATTATGAAATCACCGCCACGGGTGGCGACGACCCCGAGGTTTTCCTGCTGGCGGATACCGTCGATCACGGAAAGGATCTCTACAAGTGGAAATTCCGCCTCTCCCTGGGCAGACTTGGGCTTGGACCCGGCAGCGCCCTGATTGACGGCTTGAACGCAGATGCAATCTATTACGTGAGGATGTATGCGGTGAATTCAGTCGGGGAGGATTGGACGGGCAAGGACGCCCAAGTCCGCTTGCAACCATTAAAGAACCATTTGCCGATGGGCTTGGCGATTTGGTTCGACGCCACCGACGTTTTGGCCGATCAAACCGAAGCCATCGAAGGGGCTGCGCTCAGCGTTTGGAGAGACAAGTCCGGATTCCAGCGTGACATGGACAACGCCAGGGGCGATCCGAGCATCAAAATGGAAGGACACCAGGGAAAGCCGGTCGTTGATTTCGACGGCAACGATCAACTCTGGACGACTTTTGCCTTCAACGGGACTCAAGATTTCCGAAACATGGGCTACGTCGCGTTCGGAGTTTCCAGGTATGCCGAAGGAGGCAACGGACGAGTCATCTCATCGGTAGGGTCCAATTGGCTGATGGGACATCACGGAAACCTAATTTCCAGGTATTTTCTAAATGGCTGGGTCTATGGCGGTTATGCCGCGGATACCAATTTCCATCTCTGGGAAATTTCTCATGAAGGAAGAAACGCGAACGCCGACCCCGAGGGAACCATTTGGACGGACGGCATCCAGCTTGCCCAAAATAGAAATTCCGCTTGGTGGGGCTTCGAACCGTCGAAACTTTCTTTCGGGGCTTATGAAAAGTTGGCCGAGGCTTCCAAGGCGCAAGTCGCTGAGTTCGTAATGATTCGTGGTTCCATCGAAGAAAGCGAAAGACTCCTGCTGGAGGGATACCTCTGTCGCAAATGGGGCATTCAATTGCCATCCGAACACCCTTGGGCATTTGAAACTCCCACCTTCGGAGAAATCGTAACTGAAGGCGCTACCCCCGTAGGAATCACCTCTCAAACCCTCAGTCCCATAATCGTCAACCGCAAACCCGCAAACCAAACCGACACTTCCGCCTCTCTCTCAGGTCAACTCATCAGCGCCGGTCTCGGACTCGTGGAGGACGCTCCCTTTGCTCCTTCCGATTATTCGGGCATGAGACTCTGGCTGGACGCATCCGATGCGGACGGGGACGGAGAAACGGGATCCTCGACTCATTTTGATGCCAATCCCGTCCAACTCTTGGGGGACAAGTCGGGACAGGGAAACGACGCCTCGCAAGCAGTCAACGCGAGTCAGCCTCTTTTTGTGTCAGGCGGAATCAATGGAATGCCAAGCATTCGTTTCGACGGATCGGATGACTTTCTTCAATTCGACGAAATAAGTACCATTCGCACCGCATTTTTCGTATTGACGCAGAATTCCGGAAACCAAGGTTTCTTGCTTGGTCATGAAAACAGCTATTCCTTCCATCGCGGAGCCAATACCGTCTGGTCCGACCTTTGGACCGACACCTACCTGCTCAACGGAATCCTGCAGATCGACGGAAGATCCTTAGATGGCCTCTCGCAAGGTTTTTCCTACGGGATCCCTACCATTGTTTCCTTGCGAACCACTGGCATGCTCACGGCTTCCAACTTCTCCAAGGATCGGTCGAACTCCGTTTATTGGAACGGCGACTTGGCAGAATTGATCGTTTACCAAGAGGAACTACCCGTATCGACCATGAGAATGGTGGAGGGATACCTCGCCCATAAGTGGGGCATTGTAGATTCTCTTGTAAGCACTCACCCCTACAAGGGTTTTGCTCCGGTGCGGAGCAAGCCTGCCACCGCAACAAAAATCTACTGGGGCGGTTCCGACGGCGGAAAAGATCCAAATGCATGGGAAAACGTCATCGATGTGGGCGAGGTCAGCCTCGGACTCAGGAAGCTTTCCGGCGGAGTTACCTTGATTGCGACGCCTCCTCCCAATCAAGACGCAGGCACCTACCCCGCCAGTAAGTTGTTGGACGGCCAATTACCTGCGGATGGCTGGCGCTCCACTTGGACCGCATGGTTCAAGTCGAACCCTCTGCTTACCTTCAATCTCGGCAAGACAAGACTGATGAACAAGCTTCGAATCTATTTTCAACCGTACGAGCGAGCCGGTGAATTGAAGGAGGTGGCGGTTTACGTTGCCGATGAAGAGATGAATTTCGGTCTTCTCGACGAGTTTGCCGGAGGCGCCGGACCGGTCCAGCAAGGCAAATACGTCGAATTCGACATGAACGGCATTGAAACCCAAGCCATACGCCTTGAACCGGAGTATGACGGTTGGGGACATATGTGGGGGGAAGTTGAATTTTGGGTGCGGGATACCGGAGAATTCGAGGCTCCTGTGTATGGCTTGGCTCCTGGGCAAACCTACTACTACCGCTCATTTGGCTCCAATAACGGAGGCAGTGTGTGGGCCCCCTACACCGAATCCTTCCGAGCCCAGGACAAAGTAGCCTACGATTCAGGCAAGTTGGTGATTCATACCGACCTTGGAACTTGGAAGCACAGCAATGGGGATACCCGCAACGGAACAATTCTCGAGCAAAGCTTCACGGATCAGTTCGGAAACTCCATCGGCTACAAGGTCTGCCGCTTTGAATTTGATGAAATCGAATTAATCGGGGACTTGGAAATTCAGGTCAAGGGAAACAATGCTCTCGAAGTCGTCACCACCACCGGAGATATACTATGGGGCGTGGAATTGGACCTCTCGGGCAAGTCTTCCAATGGTGAAGTCCCTGGGGAATCAGCGCCTGGAGGATTCCAAGGCGGCCAAGTGGCCAGCCGTGGAATTGGGCCCGGCGGAGGCCTCGGAGGAGTCTTGCCCGGAGGCGGTGGTTACGGCGGAGCCGGGGCCCGAGCGACTTCTTCGACCGGACAACCCTACGGTGACGGAGCCATCAGCAAACTGCTAGGCGGTAGCGGAGGCGGGGGCTACACCGTCGACTCGGCCGGCGGCGGTGGAGGAGGCGCCCTACGCATCGAGTCGGCCGGAAACCTCAAACTGCTTTCGGCCATCCGGGCCATTGGAGGAAGCGGAACCGGGGGATCCGCGGGGGGATCCGGAGGAAGCGTTCACCTGAAGGCCTCGAACCTTGAACTTTCCAAAGAATCCTTGATTGACGTCTCGGGCGGAATCAATGGAGGAGCAGGTGGCAGGATTTACTTGGAAGGCGAGGAATCCTTGAACAATCAAGGCTTTGAAAACCTTGTCGCCAACGGTGGAGAGGGAGCCGTATCCGGCACCGGAGGATCCGTCCGCTACCTCCGTCCGACCAATCTTGCCGGCTTGGATTTGCAAAGCGGCACCCTCACCATAGACACGGACGCCGCCACCATCACTCATTCCAACGGAAGCCTTGCTTTTGGAGAAATCGAGGACAAGTTCTATAAGGACAAGAATGGGGCGTTCTGGCCGTTTTCCGTCTGTCGCTTTGAATTCACCAGCATCCATTTGGGAGGAAATCTAGTCGTCCGCCTGATCGGCAAAAACGGACTGGAAATGGAAGCAACTTCCGGCTCTCTCATCCTTGGCTCAAACCTCAAGGCGAATGGGGCCGATGCGGAGGGAGCTTTTGGTGGCAAGGCGTCGCTGGGCGGTTTCCCCGGGGTGAATGCCGGCGAAATCGCCGGAAACGGCCCGGGTTCTCCGCTTTACTCCTCAACGGTCGGACATGGAGCCGCTTTCGGAAATCATGGATCCGGAGAAGCCAAAACCTATGGAGATCGCGACCTCGCCGCCCTCATCGGCGGCAGCGCGGGCGGTTCTTCCTCCACTTCGGGTTCCGGGGCCGGTGGCGGCGTGATCTCGCTTAAGGCTGCCTCTGAAATCGTCATTGAGCCCAATGTGCTCGTCTCGGCCAACGGAGGCAATGGAAGCGACGACTCGGCCTCGGGCACGGGTGGAGCGATCAGGCTTGAGGCTACGCGAATACTTAATCATGGAACCCTGCAAGCCAGGGCCGGAAACGGTGCCAAGACTTCGGAAAACGATCAAACCCGAGGCTCATCCGGCGGAAGGATTGCCCTTATCGCCAACGGGCTGGTAAAGGTCGGCGAAACCGACGTTTCCGGCGAATGGTTGAGTAACGAAGGTTCCGTTTTCGTCGGAGGTTCATACCTGGACTCCACACTGGACGTCGAAAATGCTGAACTTACCATCAATACCGGCACCGGATACTTCTCGGTCGAGGGCGGAGCCCACGGCGTGGGAATCTTCACGCCGCAAACCTACGTCGACAATCTCGGACAGAGCTGGAATTTTGAAAGTTGTTCCTTCACCTTCAGTCAAATTTCGATCACTGGAGAAAGTACCGTCAGGCTCCTTGGCGACAAACCACTGATTTTGAAAACGGTGGCTTCCGGTGACGTCAGGATCCACGCGGACATGATCTTGGACGGAGGCGATGCCTCTACGGCAAACGGATACGGTGGCCGACCCGTTCTTAATCCTTGGAGGGGGCGCAGTTCGGAAAAACTGAACGGTTTTGGCCCCGGCGGACCGCTTCCCTCCGGAAATTGGGGGGTAGGGGCCAACTACAACTACGGCGACGACCAAATCTCGTCGCTTCTCCCCGGTAGCAGCGGATCCAGCGGGTCATCCTTTCAGGGCTCAGGCGCCGGTGGCGGAGCCCTATCTCTGGAAGCCGACGGAGATCTGATCATAGGAGACGGAGTCGTGCTCAGCGCTCAGGGAGGGAATGGAAGAGTCGACGGAACGGACGACCATGGAGGCGGCGGGTCCGGCGGAGCCATTCGGCTGATAGGCCGCAACGTCCTGAACAAGGGGCTCATTCGAGTGGACGGAGGCAACCGAGGCGCCGGTGGTGGTAGAATCGCCATCGCTTCTGGGGGGACGATTGAAAGAGGCGTGCTGTCAGTGGGGACTGGTTCCTACAAGGAGATCAAGCCGCCTGCCCTGGAAATGCCCGAAAAACTGTTCGCCTCCTACATGCTTCCTTCCTCGGTGAAAAAGAGAACCACCGTCTCCACCCGCCCCCAAAACCTCAGGGCCTACTTCCCGATGGATGAGGCCCAGGGGATTTCGACGCTCGAAATGGTTGGAGAAAAAAATCATAACTTTGTGGGCGGCGTCTCTTGGGTGGAAGGTAAAATCGGGTCTGCGGCCCAATTCAACGGCTCCGACGGGTATTTGTCCACGGACCTAAGCTCCGAATTACTTCACATCGATGGAAAAAAGCCCAGAACCATTAGTTTTTGGGTGAAAATAGAGGAAAAGTTAGTGGATGATCCTGGATTTTACGGAGTGGGCAGTCTTTTGAATGCCTACGGCGCCAACCAATACTGGTCCATCAGGCAAATCGACCACAGCGATTATACGGCTTTTCAAGGCGAATACTGGGGGTGGGAACCTCTAACGACGCACGGAAATTCCTTGCTTAGCTCGGGATGGACCCACTTCGCGCATCTGTACGATGGAAACAACGTCCTAATCTACAGGGACGCTACCAGAATATTCAACGCCTCGAGGGCGGAGATCTCGACCGGCAAACAAGTACCGCTGCAAATTGGTCGTTGGCAAAACGACGCCAACGCATACCTGAAAGGGGCAATCGATGACTTCCGGGTCTACGACGATGCCCTGAACGAAGGCGAAATTCAAACAATCTACGTCGGTCAGGATTTGAAGAAGGAAGTTCTGCAAATGCAATTCGTCATCGAAGCCACGGACGATCCCACCAATTTTTCCGTCTCGGGACTTCCCGCCGGTCTTTCCCTTGATTCGCAAAGCGGATACGTCACCGGATTACCTCAAGAAGTTGGAATCTTCGACTTAAACGTCAGTGTTTCAAACCAAGCGGGACAAAGCCATGAAACGATCCAACTGGTGATTAACAAAACACCGCCCGCCCTCACCTCAGCTCCGCCCAAAAACCTAAGCTCGACCTCGGCCAAGTTTGCGGGAAGGATTGTTTCGGACGGAGGAGAACCCGTTAGCCTAAGCTTGTTCTGGGGAGATAACGACGGAGGATCCAGCACTCTCGTCAACCCATCCGACTCGACGCTCTGGGATTATCGCATCGATCTGAGCGAAGGCTATGCCAATGGGGGATTCTCTCATTTCGTAGGAGGTCTGGATAAGAATTCCTCTTATTTCTACAGATGGCTGGCGGGAAACTCCGTAAACCCACAGGTGTGGAGTCAGCCCACCATGGATGGCTTGGTCCAGTGGTGGAAATTCGATGAGAATGAGGGAAGCCTGGCCGAAAACCAAATCTCCGACAACAGCATCCAACTCATTGGCTTGAACGAAGCCGACCGCCAGTTCGGGAAAAAGGGAAAAGCCCTGCGCTTCGAGGGCGACGGCGGACACTTGGTCGCCAAGGCTTACAAGGGAATCACCGGATCGAATCCGAGGACCCTTTCCTTCTGGCTCAAGACAAGTGATGCCAACGCCAGTTTGTTTTCCTGGGGTTCCGAGAGAGATAACGAAAAATGGGAGCTTTCCTTGGAGAACGGTTTATTAAAACTAGACATACAAGGAGGAATCATGCTTGGCGGTGGTCTTGTAAACGACAACCAATGGAATCACGTCGCCATTACTTTGCCCGCAGGCGGACCACTCCTCTCCGACTGCACGATTTACCTCAATGGCGAAGTCGACACCGTTTTTTCATCCCAATTCGACTTGAATCCAAACTTCGTCACCCCAGACCTCTGGCTGGACGCCACCGACGCGACTACCATGGACAGGGGAACCTACGGCGGAGCTTCCGGAAGTCCCGCTCTCGGGGACGCGATCGGATTTTGGGCAAACAACAGCGGCGGGGCCTATCACGCCACCCGTCTTTCGGGAAGTCCTACCTTTGAAGACGCCCTCAATTCCACTTACCCCGGCATCAATACCAACGGCGACGTCATGGAAATCGTCAACAGCGCCGCTGACTTTGATCAGTTAAACGCCTTCAGCGTTACCTTTGTGGTGGACTGGCTCAATGAAAGCACCGGAGATAAGATGATTTGGAAGGGAAATACCGGTTGGTGGACCTTGCAACCCACTTTCTACATCGGGAAATTCAACGTCGGGGCCAACCAAGGAACAGGCGTTTGGTATGCTGAAAACGGATCCAGGCACTACAAGATAAACGGTAGTTCCGCAACGGACGCCAGAAGCGAAACCAAGATCATATCGGTCGTATACAATGGAACCGATGGCAGCAATCGACTCTTCAGCAACGGATTTCTGATTAATACCACCAATGGTCTTTGGAGCAGCCTGCCCGCCTCCTCCAGTTCCCTGAGAATTGGGGGCGGTCACCGCTTCGGTGACATCATCATTGCCAGAAGGGCCTTCTCCAACGCCGACCGGGAATATCTCGAAGGATACCTTGGTCACAAATTTGGCCTTAACCAAAACCTCAACCCCAACAACCCATACTCTGAAGTGATGGATTACATCGTCAAAACCGGTAGCGATCGCGATCTTGTCATAGGCACCAACCAGGAGGGTAATCACTTCAGTGGCCTTATGGACGAAGTCAGGCTCTATGACCGGGGTCTCTCCAAGATCGAGGTCAAAAGCATTGCCCTGGACGGCACCATTGCCTTCACCACTTCCTCCGTGCCGCGTCCTCCCTCGGTTGAAATCATAGAGGCCACCCCCGAACTCAACGCAACCGTTCGCATTAGGGGTGAATTGACCGGCAAAGACGAGTATTTCCCCAGCGTATCCGTTTACTACGGCAAAAGCGATGGTGGGTTTGACCCCGACAAATGGGACGACCACCAAAGTCTCTTCGGAGGAAGCGTCATCGAACTTGGGGAATTCAACTCCACCATTTCCGGTCTGGAACCCGGCGAAAAATATTACTTTAGGATCTTGGCGGAAAGTCCGGACGGCAGCGATTGGTCAAGCGGAGCTCCCCAAGTGGAGGAAGATCTGATGGCCTATTGGCGGATGGACGAAACCAACGGTTCTCTCCTGTACGATTCCGTATACCCCAAGCACACCGGCCGCATCGAAGGCTTGGAAAGCGACGGCAACCGATCCGAAGCCATTCAGGGTAATGGCGTTGACTTGGACGGATGGTCACAATCAATCGACTTGGACCTCGCCAACGACGGATACCTGAACACTTCTTTTGAGGGTAGGTCCTTTTCCGCTTGGATAAAACCGGTGACGAACTTTTATTCGGGTCCGGCCGTTGAAAGTCACGACGACTTGGTTGCCTATTTCCCGTCGGACGAAGGATCGGGAGCGACTCTCGGAGACTCGACGGTCAATCAATTGAATTCCCAAATGTTTGGCGGGGTCTCGTGGTCGGCTGGCTTTAACGGACAAGCCCTCTCCCTGGATGGAGTAAACGACTATGTGGAAATAGACTCCAGCGGTCCCCTCAACGACTTGCACCGTTCCTCTTACTCGATCTCTCTATGGATCCACCCGAACCAAGCTAGTCCCGGTCCTCACAACCAAGGGCAGTTGCGGGTTCGGGGCTATCAGGTCGCCATGAGTGATTCCTATTTCACAAACCCCTCCAACTTATTCAACCTGCCCTCTTCCGGTAATTCCATCTTCACCGACGGTCCGGGTTCCAGAGGTCTTGACTTTCAAAGCGACGGCGACTTTACCGCCGCGGGAGTTGGGGTTGGCGGGGACAATTATCTGGTTCTTTTCAGCGGTTCCTTCCAAGCTAAGGTCGCGGGTAACTACAGTTGGGAAATTCTCGGTAACGACGACCGAGGGGTTCTCTGGTTGGATCGCGATCAAAATGGGCTTTTTGAAATCAGTGGTTCGCAGGGACAGGAAAAAATACTAGACGCGGCTCATGACTTCGACAGCGCCAGCCTCAATTTGATTCCCGGTTACTACGAATTCGTTTTGATTCACGGAGAGAAAACCGGAGGATCTACCCAAGAATTAAAATTTTCCACACCCTCCAGCGCGGCTGGCCCGACCATCCTAACCACCGTCAGGCCCAGTGACTCCGAACAATCCGATTTGTTCGTCACGGAGAATTCATTCACTCTACTCCAAAGGAATTCGCTACGGCTCGGCCTGGACGGCAATTACGTACCCAGTTTTCAACATTCGAATTACTCCGCCAGCAACAAAGTCGTCGCCAACCAGCCAATCAACGAATCCGTTTGGACTCATCTGGGCGTAGTCGTGGATTACGACGCTTCGGAAGTTAGAATGTACGTCGGAGGTGTTGAGGTTGGAACCGAACCCCTCTCCTCCAGGGAAGCGCTGCATCTGCTCTCCACCGAGAGTTGGCTTTTGGGAGGCAGCAACCCGGTCAAGAATGATTACTTCAACGGCAAGATCGATGACTTAAGATTCTACGACAAGGCCCTGAGCTCCGAGGAAGTCCTCAATATCGCCAATGATGATCTGTCCTTTGCCCTTGTCGCCGGATACGACAACCAAATCATCTACGACGAGGGCACCGACGAGTCAGGCTTTTCCATCGGACTCGAACACGGGGTATTGAAGGCTCGAGTGAGAGAAGGAGGAGAAATGGTCGAACTTAGCAGCGGGGCGAAAATATCCGGAGATGAATGGACTCACCTGACGGCAAGTTTTGGAGAATCCCCCAAATCCTTCAATCTCTACCTCAACGGAGTCCTTGCCGACGGACCGGTGTTCCTCAAGTCGAGCGCCACGATTTCAGGACAAGCGGACAAACCTGTCGTCGGCAAAGTCGAAGGCACTTCGGTTTTCCCGAGTTATTTCGGTCATTACAAGGGACGGATCGACGAAGTCAGGATTTACGATCGCGGACTGGATCCGGATGAAGTTGTCCGGATTCACGACGGCGACTTCGCCAATCAGGGCTTCCTTGAGTTCATCGCCATCGACAAACCGACGATTTCCGCTCTAAGACCAACGGGAGTCTTGCCCGATCAGGCGATTATGCAAGTGGAAGTGCTTTCCATCGGAGGCGAAATTCATCAATTCGAGGAAACGATCGATCTGACTTTCAAAAGCGACACCTTTTCCGGCATGCAGGCTTGGTATTCCTCTCAGGACACGGGAAGCAGCCTCGAAAACGGAGAGGTCATGACCAACTGGCTGGACTTATCCGGGAAGGCTCGCCACATGGGATACACTTCCGGCAACCCGCGTTACCTGGATTCCGCCCTCAAGGGCAAACCCATCATAAGTTTCGATGGAGACGATCTGATATGGACGGATCACGACTTCGGACACCTGGTAGACACGGGATACACCATGATCTCGGTCTCACGATATACCGGAGCCCGCAATCAACGGGTGATTTCCTCAAGAACTCGAAATTTCCTCTTTGGGTACCACGGCGCCCTCACAGGCAGATGGTTCGCCCAAGGATGGATTTCAACCGCCGGACCACTTGATTCGTATTGGCATTTGCATACCGGAATCATTGATAAGAAAAACAATCCAGTGGCATCCTTCTGGCGAGACGGAGAACAACTGGTCTCCGACAGTCGGGGTTCGGGCAACAACAATTTCGACCCCGGACAGCTTCAATTCGGAGGTTGGGAAACGAATCGTGAAACCTCTGCCTGCGAAATTGCCGAGGTGATGATCTTCGACCGCATGCTCAACGAATCCGAACGTCTGCAACTGGAGGGTTACTTGGCTCACAAGTGGAGCCTGACCGATGAATTCCTCTCCAGTTCCCATCCTCACTACGAGCGATCTCCTTTTGGCGGGGTAACCCAGGTCAAGGAACTAAAGGCGGTCGGCGGCGATGCCCCGGTGGTTAGAATCTTCTGGGGAGATGAACCCATCGAAGCCAATTCCACGCTCGTCGACCCCGACGACAATTCCTCATGGGACTTCGTCGCCGAAGTAAACGGCGGCAACCCCGTCGGACTCGGGGCATACGAGGCAGTCGCCTCGGATCTCGTTCTGGACAAAACCTATTACTACAGGGCCTATGCCCAAAACCTAGGTGGCGAAAGTTGGTCTCCCACCATCGAATCATTCAAAGCGATCGATACGAGATTTACCAAGGACACCATGGATGGCTTGGTCTTGTGGTTAGACGCATTGGACGTGGATGGCGACAATTTGCCCGACCATAACCTCGAAGGAACCCTCCTCCCCGTTTGGGTGGACAAATCAAGGGAAAGTAAAAACCCACAGCAAACGGTGGCCCTGCAAACCCCTTCCTACGCCACCAAAGTGTTTGGTTCCCTACCCGCCGTTCGCTTTCAGTCAGGCGACAACTACAACGTCGGCAGTTTGAACCTGACCTCCGGTAACATCCATGTTTTTGCAGTCGCTCAGGGAACCGGAGTCGTGGTTGGAGCCAGCGACGGACTCACTGGGTGGACACTCGACGCAAAGCCGGGAAACCGCATGGGGGTCTACAAAAGCGAAAACAACGTACTTCAAAGATTGACTCTGGGTCTCGATCCCCAGACCGGATTCGGACAACTGGTTGGAGAAATCGGGGAAGTCATGATCTTCGACCGCAATCTGTCTCCCGACGAAACCGAGCGAGTCCAAGGATATCTGGCCCATAAGTGGGGGGTCGTCGATGATCTCGCTCAAAGCGGATACAAGATTAGGGACGGGCTGATGCTTTATTATCCATTCGACGAAACCGATGGTTCAACCGTCCAGGACTATTCAATCGAACTAAGGGATGCTCAAATCGTCGATGCATCCCTAGACACCATGGGTAAATTCGGTTCCGGCATTCTATTCATGACTGAAATGAACAATTCCATGATTCTCCTTCCGGAAGGAAACAGTTTTTCGTTGAACAACAAGAACTGGACCTTGTCGACCTGGTTCTCGGCCCCATTGCCGACCACTGGCGTAGACCATGTCCACGCTCTGTTCAACGAATACCTGCAGCCCTACGTGGCGATTAACTTCAGTCCAAAATCCATCACTCTTTTTGACGGGAGTTCCTTCGCGGACACGAACTACGAATTCGACGACGCCCCCGGTTGGCGACATCTCGTGGTCCGAAGCAGTACTTCCGCAATGGATTTCTTCATCGATGGAATCCTCGAGGACTCCGTAAACAAGGGGGTTGAGCTTAACGTCGAATCCATCGGAAATCTCTTTGGGGGATATGGCGCCTTCTCGGAAAAAATGGATGACTTCCGGATTTACTCCCGTGGCCTGACTAATTCGGAAATCTTCGAACTGTACGGCAACGGGGATGGAGACTTCGGGGTTCATCCCTACGAAGAATTTCCGCCTCAATTCGACAACCTCCCTGAAATCATTTTGCCCAAGAATCCCCTCGTTTACTGGACTTTCAACGAATTGAACTCTTCCTTGTGGGTTCGTGACGATTCGGGTCTGGACAACCACGGATATTTTTATGACGAGAGCAACGCGACCGCTCCGGAGCTTTTCGATCATTCGGAATCGGCGAAGGACGGAACGGGAGTAAGGTTTGACGGCAACCAAACCATAAGGTTGGAGCAGAACGAAGCAACCTTCGACGTCAAAGGACCTTTCAGCGCCTGCCTATGGGTAAAGACCGAAGACCTCGATTCGGACGTCTTGGACTCGGGTCGCTTTGGAATAAAAGTCAGGGACGGCTTTCTTTGGGGACAAGCTCAAGTGGGCGGCATCATCAGAAAGACCGAGTCGATTGCCTTACCCACCGAATCGTGGTTTCACCTTATCCTAACATGGGATGAAAAGAAACTGCGGTTGTTTCTCAACAATCAGGAAGCCTCGGTTCCGATCAATACGAACGGAAAACTTACGGGTTCGGGAACCCTTTATCTTGGAGGACGCAATGGAATCACCGAGTCATTCGAGGGAATGATTGATGATCTTAGAATTTTTGATCAGGCCCTTTCCGCCGCTCAAAGACAGGAAGTCTACAACTTTGCCGATCCTCCATTGATAGCTTACTTCGGAGAAGAATATTCCTATGCCGTGGAATCGATCAAGGGACCCACCGATTTCAATGCCACCGGATTGCCCGACGGATTGGAAATTGATCCTCTGTCCGGACTGATTTTCGGAGAGGCCAATCAAACCGGTAATTTCGAGGTATCGGTTACGGCCTCCAACTTTTCCGGCAACGATTCCAAGATCCTCAACCTCAAAGTCAACAAAGGCAGGCAAAGCATACTGATGAGCGAGGATGCCGTTTCACTGACTTATGGAAACGACCCGATTGAAATCAACGCCACCGCAACTTCCGGCCTTCCGGTTTCGCTCTCGATTCTGGAAGGCAATGATTCGATTGAGCTAAGCGGTTCGACCATTACCGTCAAACAAACCGGATTTGCAAGCCTTCTCGCCAGCCAACCCGGTGATTCGAATTGGCTGCCCGCCGAATCCCTCGTTCTCAAGTATCAAGTGATGTCGAAGGAAGTCCTCGTAACGGTCGACGACCAATTCAGAAGTCCGACCGAGAGCAACCCGGAATTCACCTTCTCAATAAATGGACTCGCCGCCGGCGATGAAAATCTCGACTTCAACGTTTCGGTCATTTCCCCAGTTGCCGACGGCGACGTCTCCGCACCCACACCCATCGGCAATTATGAAATCACCGCATCGGGGGGCAATTCGGAGAATTACCTGTTCGCCTACCAAGCGGGCACGCTCGTCGTTTCCAGCAAAGCTCGGCAAAGCATCGTATTCGATCAGGACTTGAGCCTTGTTCCCGCCAATACCCCATTCGTCGATTTGAGCGGATATTCCACGGACATGCTGGGCAATCCGACCGATCTGCCCCTGAACTTCGTGGTTGAGGACGAGTCCGTCGCCAAAATCCTGGAAACGCGAAAAGACGCGCTGACCGCCTACTGGAAGTTGGACGAAAACCTCTACAATGGAGCCAAGGACGAGATGAATGCCTACAGCGGAAGCTTGCTCAACTTGCCGACCACCGGTACCGGCAAGGTCTGGGTACCGGGACGCTTTGGCAATGCGATCCGACTCGGCGATCCAAGCTCCGGCAAAGTCGATTTTGGAAGCGTCGAGTTGGATGGTAATTTTTCGATTAGTTTTTGGACCAAGCCCGATGATTTGACCGGTGACGCCAGCGTCATCCTAAGCAAGAACAACATCAACGGCATGAAAGTCTTCAAACTGGAGAAAGGAAGCGCAGACGGAAGCCTTCGACTTTACTACTATCCGGATGGGCTTACCGAGATCTCGGTCATATCCAGTGAAAGCGATTTTCTATCGGAAAGCGCATGGTCCCTCGTCACCATCATCTACGACGAGAGCGCCGGTTCCTTCAAGCTCTTCAAAAACGCAGAACTCAAGGAACAAGCGAATGGTCTTTTCTTCACCTCCTCCTCTACGGCCTCGAGGTTCTCAAACATGATTTTGGGAGACGGCGTCAACGCTTACGCCGGCATCATCGACGATTTGAGAGTTTATGGCGTTGCCCTCGAACCCGCTGAACTGGATTCGATATACGGAGATGGATTTGGCGATTTCAGGCGCATTGAAATCATCGGTTCCGGAAAGACCAAGATCACCGCGCTTCAGTTGGGCGACGACCAATACGAATCCTCCATTCCGGTGGATAATTACCTGACCGTTTACAAAGTGCCCCAAGACATCGACTTTGCCCCCGTCAAAGACCACTCCGTCGGCGACTTCCCCTTTCTTTTGTCGGCTGGCGCCAGTTCGGGACTCCCCGTCAGTTTTGCATCCTCCAATCCTTCCGTCGCCACCACCGTCGGAGCCTACGTCTACTTACACGGACCCGGTGAGGTTACGATCGTCGCCAAACAAGCCGGCAGTGCGAAATTTGAAGCAGCCCCGGACCAAAATCAGACTTTTCAAGTCAAATTCGGCAATCTCTTCGCCGACTCCACTCCAGGGCTAAAACTTTGGTTCGACGCCACCGACGTCAATGCGGACTCCCTGCCTGACGACGAAAATGATTTCATCGGAAACAATCAAATCAGCATGTGGGCCGACAAGTCCGGCAACAACAACAACCCCATCCAGGGCAACCTCCTGAACATGCCCAGATGGACTCCCGCCGTCTTAAACGCAAAACCAATCGTCGCCTTTGACTCAAACCTAAGCTTCTTGCTGCAAAATCCGGTTTCCGGGCCGTCTTTCGTCTTTTTGGTTCATAAGCAAAGCAGCGCCGGAAGTTCCAACGTCTTGGGTGGAGATTTGGCCACAACCAGCTCCAATGGCTTCATATCTCTGGAACATGCGTCCGGAAACGTCCGCATTCTCTCCGAGTCCCCTTCCACGGAATGGAGCATAAGCACTTTACGCGTGCTTCCCAATGCCCAGTCGCTATGGGTTAACGGAGGGGCCGCCGGCACAGATGCCTTTAACCAAGCGGCCCAAGACTTCGACAAACTTGGAAATAACTTTGTGGGAGAGATCGCCGAAGTTCTGGTTTTCGAGAGCGAACTGAATACCGTGACCCGGGAAAAGGTCGAAGGCTACCTCGCCCATAAGTGGGGACTGGAGGAAAAGCTTTTGCCCTCCCATCCCTATTTCTCCGAGCCCCCTTCCTTTGGCGGAGCCCAAGAGATTCATTGGGGCGGACTGATTGCCTATGAGGAGATGAATCAGACCAAATACAAGCTGCCGGACAAAGCCTTTGGAGATCTGCCGTTCGAGTTGCAGGCGTTTTCGACGTCTGGATTACCGGTCAGTTTCGTTTCCAGTGACTCGAGCATTGCCGCAGTTACGGGCAACGTTCTTTCAATCGTGGGAGTGGGACCAGTGACCATCAGCGCCATTCAAATGGGAGATTCCCGCTACCACCCCGCAGCTCCAAAGTCTCAAGTCCTTCACGTCATCCATCCGGTCGTCAAGGATGAACAGGAGATTTCCTACGACGAAATACCCATAAAGGTTCGGGATGACCCACCCTTTCTACTGTCGGCTTTGGCCACCTCTTCCGGCGTCAATCATCCGGTTTTTCATTTGCCGGTCCGCTATCAAGTCAAATCCGGATTCGCCTCCGTTGATTCGAATGGGCTGGTCTCCTTGGACGGTATCGCCGGAACCGTAGTCATAACCGCTGCCCAATCAGGGAGCGCCTACGTTCACCCCGCCCCTCCCGTCGACATCACTTTCGAAGTGTCTTCCAAGCAAAGGCCAAAGGTGCTCTTCAAAAATTTGGAAACCGATGGAAACCTCACCGAAATTCCAGTTGGACACCGACCTTTGGTCTTGCAGGGAGTTTCTTCGGACAACGGCAAGCCCTTTCACGTCACCAGTTCCAATTCCAGCATTGTCAGCGTCTACAACCTCAACCAAGTCATCCCCATGGCGCCCGGTACCGTCAGCTTGAGCTTCGTTATCCCAGAATCTGAATTTTATCTGGTCTCGGAAGTAATTACAAAATCAATTACGATCGTTCCTCCCACCCGGGAAGCTTGGAAGAAATTCAGAGAATCCGACGTGCGGTACGATGGAATACTTTCCAGGTTCAGTCAGCGATTCCATGCTCTTAATCCTTCTCTTTCAGAGTTCGATGCCTATGAGAAGGCAAGAAAGGTCTTCAATGAAGACTTCAGCGATTCCGACGGTGACGGATACAGCAATTTGTTCGAACGAGCCATAGGGACGGATTCCTTGGGTCCCGACAACAGACACAACCTGCCCCAACAAGTGCTGCTTCCAGACAACAGGCAGAGAATCACCTTTGTCCGCTACAAGACTCCGCTGCAAACCACTGGCGAAGCCTTCGAATACCACGTCGAGCAAAGCTCGAATCTTCAGACTTGGGACAAGATCGGCTTGATGGAGGAGAGAGTGGTCGATCTTGGTGAAAATATGGAAAGAGTTACCGTGGCCACCGTTTCCGCCATCGCCCCAGGTCAGAAAAAGTTCTTGCGCCTTCGAATCTCGGTGCCATAGACCGTCCTCTTGCTCTCCCAAAAATATCAAGTATCCGGCTCTTTTTCCGTTTACAGCTCACTTTTCTCTTCACAAGATATTCAGAAATCAACCCTTAACCCCAGGTCCAAACCTCTATGAAAACAATACTTTCCATGCTCTTCGGCGTGATGATCTCCGCCAATTTGATCGCCGCCGATTACCCAGACATCACCGTCAAGGAACTCCAAAAGGCAATCGCCAAAGGCAAGGTGGCCGTGATTGACGTGAACGGAGCCAAATCCTATAAGCTCGGACATATTCCTTCCGCCATCGATTTCTCCAGTTCGCGGAATGACTTGGCCGAACTTTTGCCTGAAGACAAGGAAACCCTGATCGTTTCCTATTGCGGAGGTCCGGGATGCCGGGCCTACAAGCGAGGAGCGGATGCGGCCGCCAAGCTTGGCTACAAGAACGTCAAGCATCTATCGGCGGGAATTTCCGGGTGGAAAAGAGCGGGCGCCGAAGTATCCAAAAAGTAATCGATTTAAAGTCTCCCTGTAAAAAGGCGCCGGTCGGCGCCTTTTTTTCTTCCTCCTCACCAAAGCCCCTTGGTCCAGAAGCGACTACGACCTTGCGGATGGCTTGCATCGCAAGCCTCCCCTTGCTGACCGTAGAGGCTTTGCTCAATACGCAGATAGTGAAATCGTCCCCTCTTGTCCTGGCAAAGACTCGCTTTTCTTATCGGAAAGAAAGAAGTTTGATTCAAAAATCCTTTTGCTTTTGGATCTTATCATCAGCATATTCATAAGGTGCGATTGATGAAGTTTCGGATATCATTGTTTCTACCAACAATGCAGATCTTTTTATTCTGCAACCACAGCTTGCTTTCCGTCGGGGGAGAGTACAGCGAGCTTCAGGGATCCATATCCGTTGAAATTCCGGCAGGTTCCCCGGATTCTCCCTTTTTTTGGGTGGCCTCTTCCAGCCTGAAGGGAAATGCGGTTTTTCGCGGGCAGGTCAAAGAGACGAACGATAACAACGTTTCCTTTTACGAAGTGCCCAATTTGCTGGATCCGGATGAAATGCAACCACCATTCAAGGCTGGAATGCTTGCTTCCCATCGAGCAAGAGGACGCCTCACTCTCGAAGCCAACGGAACCATAGCGGAGGCAATTCTGGAATTCAACGGCAGCAACTACCGAACGCCTCCCGAGGTCTACGTCGAACTGCCCACCTCGGGAACCAGCGCCGCATCGGACTTTAGAAAGGCGGAGATTTCCGCTGCCGTCGATTCTTCCGCTCAAATCGTATCCTCCTTGGAAATCAGCGACGCCGGACTTGGCTACACCCACGTTCCCAGAATCAGATTCGAGGGAGGCGCCCACTTCATCAGGTTGGTCGAGCATTCTTCGCAGCATGCCGGTAAGTTTTTTAAAATCTTGGCAAACGACGGTGCGAGCATTTTGCTGGAAAACAAACTCGGATCCGATCTTTCCGAAGTTTTTAAGCCTGATCAATCCGTTGAGATCTACGAGGCGTGGACACTTGGTTCGCTCTTGGGACATTCCAGTGAGGAAGTCATGCTGGCTGAGGGCAATGAAAGCACCGCTGACTACGTGTACCTGCTCAAACCGAATGAGGAACAAAACGGCAGTTCTTCCGACTTCACTTCGTATTATCATGACGGCAACCTTTGGCGCTCGCTGGACGACCCTGACAAAAACGACTCCGCCGATACCGTGGTCATCCGACCCGATCAAGCCTTCATCATTGCCCGCAGAAACCCGACCCCCTTGGAACTCATTTTCTCCGGAAGCGCCACCACCAACAACACCTTTGGCCATTTCCCCGCTCATCTCCAGCGGCGATTGCTTAGCAATCCCTACGGCGTCGACGTCATGCTTTCCGATTTGATATCGACCACCAGCATTACCATGGACCCTGATGAGACCGACAAGTGGTTGGCTCACGAATCCCAAGAGGTGGCCGACAACGTCAAGGTTCTCAGCAACAACGTATGGACGACCTACTGGAACGACGGGGCGAACCGATTGGTAACCCAAGTGGCCCGGGCGACCGCTCGCTATGGAACCGGAATAGGCGGGGGCTTGACGCAACAAGACATATCCATGTCATCGGGCGTCATTTCGGCCATGACCAATCCCTCCACCGCCCCCGTCGTCGTCACCTCGGAAAACCATGGCTTGAAAAACAGATTCACGATCGTGATCCAGGGAGCAAAAGGATACAAAACCAATGAAAGCAAAGAGCAAGTGGACGAAAATGGAAATTTAGTTTCTTTGGGAGCGATTCCCTTGATCATACCCTCTGGAGCCAATGGAATCTTTGAGATTTCAGTGCTTGACGAAGACCATTTCGAAATTGTCGGTAAAAGTGGAAATTGCGATTTCATCGATAATCAAGAAGCCACCTGGTCCACCGGTACCGGCGGCAGTGGCTACACCTCGAACGCCTACGTCTCTTTTGTCGGAGGAGGAGGAAACGGAGCCAAGGGAATTGCCAACGTCGATCCGGTCGCTCAAAAGGTCGTTTCCATTATGATCACCGAAGCAGGCGCCGGATATCTCAGCGCTCCCAAGGTCTTCGTTCACTCCGGCGGATGGAAAAAATTAGGCGCTGGCAACGCTCCCTTCAACGACGTGTTGATCCCCGCCGGCTCAGGCATCCTATTGGTACGTAACCACGAACGCGGAGAGCGTTCGCTTTTTGGAATTTCCAGTCCCTTCTAAGCCTGACCGCACCGGCTTAGCTCAACTGGTGGGCGTCCACGTCCAACGTATCGCGAATTTCCGGATCGAGGGTAAAACTCGCCCTACGTTCTTCGAGTTGCCGCAAACTGCTCGAGATCGAAGCAGTCAGGTAGAAGAGATGGAATCTGTAAAAGCCCTTGATTCTTTCAATGGGAGCCAGGGCAGGTCCCTTGATTTCCATTCCCTTCACTGGATCAGCCTCAAGCGCCTGCTTCCACTGCTGGGAGTAAAATTCGCATTTCTCCAGACTTCTGCTTTTGAAGACATGTCGGATCAGATGTCTGAACGGTGGATATTCCAATTCCTTTCTTATCGCCAATTCTTCTTCTAAAAACCCCTCGACGTCCGA
>JAYOEB010000023.1:0-1561 GCA_038116775.1 Opitutia bacterium
AAGCCCAAGCCAAAATCGTGGGTGACGAAAAGGTCCTGTCCGCAATTCAACGGATTGAACTGCATGCGGTCCCCGGCCTCAAATACGCACAGAGAGAATTACGGGTGAAGGCCGGGGCTAAAGTTTCCCTGACTTTTCGCAACCTCGACCCGAGTATGCCCCATAACGTGGTTATCGTCGAACCCGATCGGTTGCCTGCGATTATGGACGCCTCCATGAAAATGGCGGCGAAGCCTGATGGCGCGTCAAAACACTATGCTCCCGAGGACGAGGGCCTGATTGCCTTTTCCCCCGTCCTGCAAAGCGGAAATTCCTACATAATCTATTTCCGAGCTCCGCGGAAACAAGGCGTCTACCCTTTTCTTTGCACTTTTCCCGGCCACTGGCATCTGATGCGGGGAAAGCTCGTCGTGGAGTAAAATCAGGATTTGCCAAGATTCGGGAACCTCGTTCGCCTGAAAAGAGCAACCAGTGATCTACGGTAAGGCTCTACGGATCGATCAGTTCTCGCAAGGCTTGGACGGGGATGCAGTTCTTTACGACCATTTGGAGATTTTGCTTTCGACCACCGGCCTCATCGTAGTAAATGGAAGTCGTCGAAGCCACGACTCCTACGACTTCACCTTTGTGGTTAAGGACGGGCGCTCCGCTGGAACCCTTGGCATAGTCGGCTGTAATCGCCATCCTCCGCCCATTTTGGCTCCCCACTGGCATCAGGTTGTAACGGGAAACCAGTCCCCCGGTCATCAAGTACATCTGACCATCCGGATGACTGATCACCCAGACCTCCGAACCCACTTCTGCAGGCTTGCCAAGCGGCAAGGGGACAAGCTTTGCATTTTCTAGTTTTAGAACGACAAGATCATCCTCCCTGTTTGCGGCAAGAACCTTTTCGATCGCAAACACCTTCCCTTCATAATTCATCACGCCGGGTATTTGTTGGCCCCCTTTTTCCAAGACGTGATAATTGGTTACGATAACTCCATTTTCCCCAATGGCGAATCCGGAAGCCGAGGAAACGTGCCATTTGGAGCATTTGCCGCAATTGTAAAGCCTACCCACCGCCAAGACTGACTTACTCACTTCGTGGTAAAGCTTCTCGGGCGAGTCATGAACCCGGGAGAGGCCCTTCAGTTCGAATTTTCGATGCTCCTGAGTGAGTTGCCTTTTAAGTTCGCTCAAGGATGCCGATTGATTTGCGTCCATCAACTTCTCAAGTTCTTTTTGAAAATGAGAACGCATCTTGGAATCATTCCAATATTTGAATTCGGCAATGGCGGCTAGGACCGGAAAGCACGATAAGAAAACAAGTATCGTGGCGCTGAAAACTCTCATTTTTTCATCGAAAGCCTTTCTTTAAAGTCGAGTCAACCCATTTTGAGATCGGAACCCGAGCATGAGAATCGAGGCCTTGACTCTAGAAAAGAGGGAGATCGCCGGCGCGATCAGTCGAGGAACCTCCCTCTTTCTTCCTTGGTCGGTAAACGGCAGGCATCGCTTTTGCCGAACCATTTGTAGCGGTTAGTGGCAACCCAACGGTAGGTATTGTCCCGCAAAACAA
>JAYOEB010000023.1:1571-22662 GCA_038116775.1 Opitutia bacterium
CGACCAGATGCCGCCCAATTGAGCCAGGATACGAAGGACCGCGGTCGATCTTTTGTAAATTCTTCCGTTATCGTAAAACAAAATGGTCTCAAGATCATGGGATTCCTCCTTCGCTTCCTTAGCTGCGAATTTCCCCTGTAAGGGCGAGAACAAAAGCAGATTTCTCGCGTCCATGCTCATCAGCCAATTGACCGAGCGATTGCACATTCCGCAAACCCCATCGAAAAGAACCACTTTCTTGACTCCCTCTCGCGGGTTTGCTCCAAACCATCTCGGATCAAAAGTGAAAAAATGAACCATCATCATTCCAAAGGTTAGATCCGCGAAGCTAACCAACGAGAGAATACCCAAATGCATCGACGTGATCAAGATCCATGCCCACAAGCGGGTTCTTCGAAAAATACAAAGGACGCAGAAACCAATTTCCAACGCCAAGGTCGACCAGGTCATCAGGTTGATGAGGTCGGATGGAAGCAGGAGGAGCAAATCCCGCCAGAACCAATCGCGGGCAAGTGGATTATGAAGCAAGTGATGGATGGCGCTGCCATCGACCCAACTGGGCGATCCCAACTTGTCGATTCCGCTGGCGCAATAGGCCAATCCGGCGATAAGCCAAGCGCCGTAGAACAAGACGGCAGGCATCGACCAATTAGGATCAGTTTTTTTTCGCCAGCAAAGTGGCTCGCCTGTAGGCACTAAGGCATTGGCAAGCAACAGCCAACCCACGAAGGGAATTCCGGGATTGCCGATCAGATTGTTTCGATGAAAAAGACAGGCCCATCCATACCAAAGCAGGAGACAGCAAGTTCGACGATAAATCCCAAATAGTACGCCAAGCGAAAGCAATGCATTGAAAGAAACGAATACTCTTACTTCTAGAGGGGAATCCAGCCAATTGAGAATGTTTGGAAACATCCCAAAGGTAAAATTCAGGGAAGGATTCCCCATAATTCCCGCATGACTCCAAATATCCGGAGCGGCTCCGACAAGACAAATGAAATGCAAGAACAAGTAGGAACCGAAAGTCAGTCTGAAAATCGAATACTGATAGGCGGGATAGCCCTCCACGCTCCTATTCACGGAGATGAATCCCCTACCCTCAATTCCCAGAAATCATCTTCCCTGCCGGCGGTCTTTGCCTCCAAGCGTACGCATACCCACTTAAGCGACTTCTCCTTGAACTGCCCACTTTCGGGGTGGTCTATGGTTTCGCGGTCAAAGCCTATCAAGGTCCGGCCGATCCTTCCAGGCTCGATAAAGGCGAACTCCAGAATCGGTCGCCAAATTCTTTCGGGAAGTACGGAGCCGTAGGAGATGGCGGCGCCCAGAACGTTGCGGTAATTGTAAGGTTCATCGAAACGGGCATAAACCCGTGGAGTTACGGGTATGATCGAAACGTTCCCCATGTCGTCTTCATACTCGATGGAAAAATCGAGGGCAAAGGTCTCGCATCCCTTTTGTTCGGTAAAGACGATGGGCAAGGGAGAAGCGACGGATATCCGTCCGATTCCCCTCAACCACTCTCGTCCGGTGGCAAAGCCGACGACCTGAAGAAGACCGAGACCAACCAAGAGAATCCGAAGGTAATCAATGGCTTTCATCCGGGAATTCAGTCTTGCGGCGGATACGGATTATTGACGTTTTTGTGCAATAGCATTTCCTTGAGCTTTCCCTCCCTTTCTGCGAGAAAACCACATTTCCCCTGGTAGGTGGATGGGTTTTCAAAGGTTCCGAAGAGCATATCCCAAATGGGAAGATCGGAAAAATTCTTGTAGTGCTTTCCGCGCTGATGATGAATGCGGTGCATCTCCGGGCGTTGGAAGAAAAATCCGATCCAGCGAGGAGTCTTGACGTTCATGTGATAGAAGTATTCGCCCAAGGACGCGAAGAGAAGACACCAGGCAGCGGCCTCGACGGAAAGGCCAAAGACGAAATAGTTGATGGCTCCGATGATCAGAGAGTTGACGATAATCTCGCTCGGATGCTTGTAAAACGAGGTTATGGTTTCTATCCGACTTGGGCTGTGATGAATTTGATGAAGGGACAACCATAAAAAATTGACTTCGTGCCGGAACCGGTGCCACCAATAGAAGACGAAGGTGACGGCAAAGTAACTAAGGAAGCCCCCGACGAAATCGGGCAAACCCGAAAGTTCGAAAAACCTCCAATCGAGAAACCATCGATCCCAAGTCAAGGCTGCCAAGGCCAGCACGCCTAACTGCAGAAGGTTGATGATCACGACCCTCAGCCACCACCCGTCGACATGGGGTAGTTTCTGATCCGGTATGATTCTTTCAAGAATGATCAGAAAAATCCCTGCCGATATGATTGGATACAGCATGCTTCGAGGTTAGTGTTGTTGATCGTGTTTGCAAACCCTATGTACCGTCGTCATCGTCAACTTCAGTTGCTTGCCGAAGTTCACGAAAAGGTTGTCCTTCGCCTCCCTTTTGAAATTTCCATTGGAAGACCCTGAATCTAAGTTGACCCTGCCGCTTTTAAAAATTGAAATCGGTCATCGATATGAACTTCAGAAATATCTTACTTTCCTTAGTCGCAGCTTTTACCTTGTGCGGATTTCTTAATTCTCAGCCAAACAAGAACACCCCGCAAAGCGAGCCTAATCAAGCGAAGAAAAAAGACTTCAAGACGAAGCCAAAGAGCAAGTATTTTGGGAAAAGGCCGGTACCCTTCCTCAACACCGAGATTTCCCTGGTTGGAGAAATCAAAAAACTGGGTCAGGAAAGCATGCAGTACGACCTGCCCGATGCGGTATCGGGCAAGAACGGGCGCGCCCTCATTGCCCATCTCATCTGGGACGGTGCGGAGGACCGGTTGGTTCTCTCCAGGGAAACGGAAGATGGTTTGCAAAGACTGCCCGGTCTATTGGACAAGGGGGTTCTCCACCAGCCTGCCATCGCCATTGATGGAAAGGGAACGGTCTGGGTAGTGTGGGGGCGCACGCAGGAGAACACTTCGGTTGATCTGATCGCTAGGTCGTTAACGCCTGGAAAGAACCAGGTCTTGTTTGGAAAAAAAGTTATCCTGGCGGATTCGCCGGCGGCGGAAGCGTTCGTCGATGCTGGCACCGACTCCAAGGGCCGGGTATGGATGGCCTGGCAATCGATGCGGGCGGGCGAGGCCGACGTCTATGCTCGTTTTTACGACCCTGCTTCCGGAAAATGGTCCGGTGAAATCGCAGTGGCCACCGAAAAAGGGGGAGACTGGTCGCCCAGCCTAGCCTTTGACAATAAGGGAAACGCCTGGATTGCCTATGACGGTTCGCGGGGCAACGAATTCAACCTCTATCTCGCCAAAGTGGAGGACGGTGGAAAGGTGACCGAATATCCGGTGGGGCACAGTTCCAGGTACGAAGCCCGGGCGTCAGTGGTGGCCACGGCTCAGGGAGATGGATTCTGGATCACTGCGGAGCGGGGAAAGGAAAAGCATGGGCTCGACTACCGGGGACATGAAAACGACACCGGGATCAATGCCCAAAAAAGAATTATGTTCGGTAAGTTCGTCATTAGATCCGAGACATTCACGGAAATTCCTTTGGGTCCGGCCGGAGAGGCTGGATTGCCCGTCAACAGACCCATGATTGGCGTTGCCAAGGATGGAAACCCATGGGTGGCCTACCGCTACTTCAATGCCGCGCTTTGGAGAATCGCCGTAACTTGCTACCGTCAGGAGAGTAAGACGTGGAGCTCAAGGAGAAGGCTTCCATCGAGCGGTTTCGGACAGGACCGATCCGTTTCTTTTCTCCCACCAAATGGCGAGGGAGACATACGCATTTGCTGGCCATCGGATGAACGTCCGCATAAGGCGCATCAAACCGCCAGGGTAATGCTTGCCACCCTACCCTCATCCGAATCTTTGCCCGATGCCCTTCCGCCCAAGCCTTCTTCGGTAGGAAAAGCATCCGATCTTCCTCATTCACACAAGACCCCGGAACGGCCGGCCTATGAACGACACCAATGGAAGGTGAACGGAGAGACCTACGGGTTGTACTGGGGAGACGTTCATCGCCATACCGACGTTTCCAATTGCCGGACTGGGTTTGACGGATGCATCGTCGACCACTTCCGTTACGCTTACGACTTGGGCAAGATCGATTTCCTCGGCACGTCGGATCATACCGACGCAGGCAAGATTTATCACCCCTACGAATGGTGGCACAACCAACGTATGCACGATGCCCTACACAGCCCGGGCAAGTTCAACACCGTCTACGTTTATGAGCGCGAACAAAGGTGGCCATGGGGCCATCGTAACGTCGTCTTTGCCCAGCGTGGCGGGCCCATCGTTTACATCAATCGTGCCCTTTATTTGGAATCTCCCTGGCAAAAAGCATGGCCGGTGGATCCCGAAGGACCGGCCGAGATTTCACCTTATGAATTGTGGGAGATTCTTAAAAGATACGAAAAGCCGGTCGCCACCATCAGTCACACCGGGGCCACCGGCATGGGCACGGACTGGAAGATCTATGAAGGATTCGATTACAGTTCGGAAAACGTCGTTGAGATCTATCAGGGAGCGCGGGTATCCTACGAGGGATCCGGCGCCCCGCAACCCACCGTCGGGTTGCCGCCCGGCCAGAGAGTCAATTATTTGGGACGGGTGGAAAAGGAAGAACCCGCTCCCATCATCAACTTCGAGAAATACGGTAACGGCACCTACCAGACCGCATTGAGCGAGGGACACAACCTTGGGGTCTTTGCCAGTTCCGACCATATTTCCACCCATGCCACCTATGGCGGGGTGTATTGCAAGGACTTCACCCGGGAGGGAATCATCGAGGGAATGGACAACCGGCGGACCATCGCCGCGACCGACAAGATCTACCTCAACTTTACCTGCAATGAAAAACCACTTGGTTCCTTCATTGAAACGAAAGGTAATCCAAAGTTCTGGCTGCGTGCGGACGGCACTTCAGACTTCAAGCGCATCACCATTGTGCGCAACGAGAAGGACTGGAAGCACTTCAATGAGTTCGAGGGAAGCATCTTCGAGGAATCCTTCAGCGACGAGGATATGCTCGACGGGGAAAACCGCTACTATGTGCGGATCATCCAGCGGGATGGCAACATGGCCTGGTCCTCCCCCGTCTGGGTAACTAGGAAATAAAAGGATGAATCGATTGTTTCTCGCCTTTTGACTTTTTATTTCTTGCCTAAGCTCGGTTGCTCGAGACCCGTCGAAAAAAGCTCTCGATCCTCGATCGAACCCAACCTAGCCAACAACGTTCCCGAATGTAAGGAAATTCCGCATTCACGGAAAGCGAGGGCGAACGAAAATCCTTCTCTAAGCTCTTCCCACCCCAAGCCGTCTTGATCGAAAGGACGGGTTCCTAGCAATGATTTCCCAAGCGACGATCAATATGGAGTTCGGGCCCGACATGATGCTTGTCCTGCATATTCCCGCAGCCGGCAAAACAGACGCCTCACCCTTGAAGTATTCGGGATGATCCAAGTCGACCTTCTCCTGCCCTTGCAAATCGGACTACCCTTCCAAGACAAAGACCGTAAAATGCTTTCCTTGGTTTGGCTGGACCCGTAAAGAACCGAAGCGGACGACCACATTGAGGAGAAAAAGGAAGATCCTCATTGGATCACAAAATCAGGATCACCCAAAACATCCATCATCGGTTCAATCCCAAGACCCGGTTCCGTGGAAGAGGCCATTCTGCCATTTACCCGCGTGGGCGCTCCATTGGCAAGGCTTTGAGTGACGTAGCTGTTGAAATCGGTGGCGCTGAACAAATACTCGGGTGGGGTGCTGTGAGCCAAGTGCGAAATGGCAGCCGTTACGATATCACCACCCCAAGTATCCTCAAGAGTCATGGCGACTCCAAGGGAAAGGCAAAGATCACGGGCCTGTTTGGCGCGGGTAAGACCGCCAAACTTACTGATCTTGATATTGACCACGTCCATCGCCAAATCATGAGAAGCGCGGAGGATCTCGGAAACTCCGTCAATCACTTCGTCCAAGACGAAAGGCAGGTTGGTGTTTCTGCGAACGGACAGACAATCCTCGTAACGCAAACAAGGTTGTTCGACGTATAGGTCAATCTCACGGACCGCATTCACCACCCGCATCGCTTCGTGACGGAGCCAGCCGGTATTGGCGTCGGCCACCAACTTGTCGCCTGCTTGCAACTGGGCGGAGACCTGCCGTATTCTCTCGACGTCGGTGTCGGGATCGCCTCCCACCTTCAACTGAAAGCGACGATAGCCTTCCTGACGATAGACGGCCACTTTTTCAGCCATATCCTCCGGACTCTCCTGAGAAATCGCCCGGTAAAGAACAAAGTCATCCCCATATGAACCGCCCAAAAGAGAGCTGACGGGCAATCCAGAAACTTTCCCGAGGATATCCCAACAGGCGACGTCGATGGGTGACTTGACGTAAGGATGACCCTTCATGCAGCGATCCATCCGTTGATTTAATTTCTCGAGATGAAGAGGGCTTTCCCCGAGCAAGCTAGGCCCCAGTTCGCGGATTCCCGCCCGAACGCCTCCGGCGTAAGAAGGCAGGTATACCGGACCCAGTGGGCACGCTTCACCATAGCCAGTTACTCCCTCATCCGTTTCAACGCCAACTACTGTGGTATCAAAAGTTTCAACTGACTTTCCGCCCGACCATTTGTAATCTCCCTCATGCAGCGGCAGATTGACCTGCCAGACGCTTATTTTCGAAATTTTCATATTCTCAACCTAGTCTGCGTCTTGCCAAACCCTCCACCATTCCTTGAAGGCACTCCATTGCTGATGAAGAAACGCCCTTTGCGAAGCGGACAATCGATCCGATGAATGAATTTGATGCCGGTAAGCTTCGAATCCCTCAAGCACCATCAATTCCTTGTAATAAAGGACGAGGTCCGGCCCTTCGTCGAATTTGGACAATACCGACATGGCGGAATCCAACTCCAGAGCCAACCGTCTGGAAACGGGATCGCCTTGGGCCGCCAATTGACAAAGTTCAACGAGTCGAAGCGCTTGCCTGGGCAAGGCATTTCCCACCCCGGTAATCGAGCCAACCGCCCCGCAATTGACGAAACCATGGAAGACCTGCGTGTCCACACCGACCAACAAGGCCAAATCCTCCTCTCCACTGGTGATGCGTTCCGCGGCGTAAGTCAAGGAAGCCGCTCCGCCGAATTCCTTGAAACCGACCAGATTGGAAAAGGATTTTCTTAACTTGAAAAACAGATCGGCTTTGGTCTCGAAACCATAATAGGGACTATTGTAAATCACCGCCGGCAGTTGCCCACCCGCTTCCAAGACTGCGGAGAAATGAGCTTCCTGAGCGGCGGTGGCCCCCCCCCTCGACAAGACTCGGGGAATTACCATCAAACCCGCCGCTCCGACCTCCCGAGCATGAGTGGAAAGCTCTACTGCTTCCTTTGGGTTTTGAGAGCCCGTTCCCACAATCGTGGGAATCTCAGCCTCCACCAATCTCCGAACGCCTTCCATTCTCTGTTCCTTACCGAGAAGAGGCCAGTCACCCATCGAACCGCAGTAAACCACGCCATTCATACCGGTTTTCATCAGACAGCGAGCCGTCTCGACCAATGCATCCCAGTCCGGATCACCAATGGACGAACAAGGGGTCATCAAGGCTGGAATACAGCCTCGAAAAACACTTGATGAAACGCTCATAAACTTCGAACCCTACAATTTCATTCAACTGTCAGGCAATTTCAAAAACGGGAATTCCAGAAAGTCCCACTTCCCAAAGCCGCTAGGGTTTTCAGGCTTACCCCTTAAGTCCAGAGAGTCTTATCTTCCAACCAATGCTTCTGCAAACGCCTTGCCGATCCGGGCCATGGTCTTGGCGCTCCCGTAGTAATGGTAAGCCCCATTTGAACGGGCCATTTGGGCATACGCCTGCTCCTCTTCGGAAATCAGTTCCTTGCGATACTTTTCAAGGAACTGCCTTTGCTCTGCCGAAGACATGCGCCCATCATGATTCGGATGTTCCCTATGCTTGCTTTTCAAAAAGCCTTCCATACGCCTCACTTTATCCTGATTGTCTTCCCATGCCTGTAAGCGCATGTCCCAGAACCGGGCTGTTCTCACCGCAATCACGTTATCCTTGAATTCCGGCATCGATGCGGGTGCGGCCATCGCCTCCCTAAAATTTCCATGAGTAGACACATAGCGACGGTCGAGGTATTTTTCCAGGGGTCCGCCAACTCCCATCACTCCAATGACAAACTTCATTTTGGGAGCCTGAAGATCTTTTCGGACGTCTCGAATCAGATGAGCCAGACAATCGGTGTACTCATCATAACCGCCGGGTCGATCACGGTTCGGATAAGTTCCACCGGCCACCATATCGTTCCATCCCTGAAACCAGACAAAGCCGGCAAGCTCGTATCCGCGCCGCTCCTGATAATCCGGATAAATTCGCTTGGGATTGGAAAGAACCGCTTTGACGTGATCGATCATCAGACGGTAATACCTGCCGGTTTGCTTTTCCTTCTCCGCTTTCATCACCTTTAGGTCCTTCCCCCGCTTTTTGAAATTCTCAATCTCACTATCGTTGAATTGATAAGGACCCGCGGCGGGAGGACGAAAATCGGTGTGAATGGATTTCCCTCCCCACGCCGTCTTGATGATAAGAATGGGTTCCTGCAATGCTTCCCGAGCATAAATCCCAAAAGTAAATTCAGGTCCGATCTTCTCTCCCTTTTCAGAAGGCGCTCTTCGGGCCCCATAACCTGCGCCAAGCTTGCCAATTCCTTCTCCCATCCGGCCGCCCTCACCGGTCAAATAAGAAATCCAAACGTCGTCGCAGACCACTGGCGCCCCGGACTCGTCGACCATTCGCTCATAAATCAGCTTGGTGTCCGGATCCGTTTTCATGGCCTCGAAAGTGCTGATTTTGGCATGTCCCTCCATATTGGACTGCCCGCAAAGTATAAAAACCTTGAGGGGCTCGGCATCTGGAAAAGCCAAGCACGGAAGAATGGACAAAAAAGAAAGTAACTTCACTTTCTTAAGGAGTGGAACCCCAATTTTTTTCATTTTAGGCAAAAGATGCATTATCCACGACGATTTTTAGAATTACTTCAGTGGTTCGGAGAAAGGCCCACGACGTAGTCAAGCAAAGAGGCGAACTCTTTGACCGTGAATGAATGCATTAGACCTGCGGGCATCATTGAATTCGGTAAAGTCGAACGGTTGACGACCTCATCCTTTGAGAGGATATGCTCCTGACTGGCCATGTCTCTCAAAACCAACTTCTCAGCCGTTTCTTGAGTGACAAAGCCCATCACGGCCCGATTGTCCTTCATGACGACCAAGTTGGTGGCAAATCCCTGAGCGATCGACTCATTGGGATGAAGAATGGCTTCCGCCAATTCGTCCCTGGGGTAAATGTCGGCTATATTGCCCAAATAAGGTCCTTTCTGCGGTTCGTCTTCCCTGACCGTGTGACAACTCGCGCAGGCCGCCTTGGCAAAGATTGCCTCACCCAAATCCTTGTCTCCTCTCAGCTCCTTCACTTGAACGAGGACTTGATCGGGTGACAAATCAGCCACCTTGGGGGTCACGTCTTGCTTGTTTGCCTCTATCTTCAGATGACGAATCGCCCTGGCGGCCGCCTGCCTTACGGCAAGATCAGAATCCTGGGAGGCGGCTACGATCCGGTTGTCGTACGAACGGTTACGCAAATCCACCAAAGCATTTATCAAAAGGGCTTTGCGGATTGGATGCTTCCAGCAGTCATCGATAAAGCTCAAGGCGTTGGCCTTTGCTTCGGCGAGCCCATTTGTTCTGGCGGAAAGATCAACCAATGCGGCATAAGCCCACTTTGCCCGGGCACTGCCTACTTCGCCATTAGCCAGTGTCAACAGGGCATGATGATATTGATCGAGTTTGGCATTATTCTTCAAAAAAGCTTCCTTTCCAGGTCGCAAGGCAACCGGATCTCCTCTGGATTCAATGAGGATCAATCCGTCAATGATCGATACAAGATAATCGGGATCCGCTGGTTTGAGCAGGCACTGAACGATCTGGGTGAGAATGATGCTGTCCAGCTTCTGGTTTATGGCTTCCGCGGCCAGGACACGCAGCGCCGCCGGAGGTATTTCCGCCTTATCCACCAACTGCGAAGCAAGCCCTGGAACCAACGAGGAATCGCTTTGAGCCAGCTCAACCATTTGCAAAAGGGATTCGTCGTCTTCGATTCGGTTTTGACTTAGGATTGAAATAAAGGCACCCACTTGCTGGCTGGGAATCTGCTTCAAGGCCTTACGAAGGGCAGCAAGAATCTCATCGGACTCAGACCATGTCTGCATTTGATAGTAAGGCCCCCGGTTGTCCGGTCTTCCACCCCAATGTTTTCCATCCCAAGCTTTTTCTTGGTGATGCAGACGGGCAAGGATTTCAAATGATGGCTTGAACAAAGGGTTTGCAGGACTGGCCAAGTGCTTTATCAGGGATGAAACCACTTCGGGATGGTGAATCCTCATCAGTGCCAGAGCGGCCCCTCTTCGAACGGATTGAGAAGAGGTTTCATCTTCGAACTTTTTCAAAGCCGGCTCATAGGCCTGCAGAGCCGCCAAACCCCGATACGCGACGTGAGCGAGCGTGGGGTCTTCATGACCCAAGCTTGCCGAAATCCCCCCAGCAAGTTCGTTTTTTCTTTGCCGCACGATCGAAACGATAGACTCCAGACGGGTTCGCGGGTCAGCGCTTGCAGCTCCTGTGAGCAGCAAGTCCGATGGACCTAGACCGGGCTTTCCCTTCGTCACCAGATCCATTCCCAAGTCTCCCAAGGCCCGCATCACGAAAGCGGAAAGTTCGGGATCCTCCGCAAGTTGGGCGAGAATTTGCAAAACCTTGGAACAAGGAAATCGAGAACTAAGCAAGAGGCGCTGGGAAATCGCATACAAGGCGATCACCCGGGAACGGACTTCTCGAGCTGAATCTTTTGCAAAAGCTTCAAGCGCTTTGGTTGTATCCGGGTTTTCGGGACGTCGCAGAAGAGTCCGCTGGGCGGCAATCGCCCGAACCTGACTCGATGAACCAAAGAGTTCAATCAGATCAAGGTCCGAAAGCATTTCGAAGTTCGGCAAAGGATCGGCATCAAAACCCGTCGGCTTGACTTGAAGGATCAAGCCATGCTCCGGCCCAGCCCAACCGAAGGAAGCGGGTCCGCTCCAACTGGCTTGATAGACTCGGCTCGATCCATCCACGTCTGCATCGGTGGGTCGATTTACCCGAATGAAGTTCCTGGGGGCTTGCGTTTCCACGAAACCCGCCCCCCTTCGCTCCACTTGATGACGATACAAACCGGCCCGACCCCAATCGCAGGTAAAAGGGGCATTGGCCCAATCCTGAGGAAAGCCCGGTTCGTGAATGTAGACTCCGCCGCAACCGGATCCACCACCGTAATCCGCCAATGGGGAAATGATTTCATCGGCAAAATTGAGATATAAGCGGGGATATCCGTGATCATCCAATCCACTGAAGTGATGAAACCTGATGTTCCATCCGCCTCCGTCATTGGTATTGTCGCGGCCGAATAAATCAAGGAGAGGACTGGTTGGAGCCGCCAGAATGTTTCGAGTGCCGTAGGAAAAGAGTTCCAGGCCGGTGCCGTCGGGGCGAAAACGATAAACCCCGCCACCTCGGTTTTGCAGTTTTCTCCCATCGGAACCGGTGGCTTCCAAGAAACCAAAGTCTCCACCGGCGACGTAAATCCAACCATCCACCCCCAAATCCAAACCGTTGGTGGTATGATCCGCCGGACGGTCCTTGAATCCGAAAGCTATGTTTGAAATCAGTCGCGCGCTGTCTTCGGCAACTCCGTCGCCATCACGGTCGAAAAAAACCGACACGTGGGGAGGATGCAGCAGATAAAGCCGGTCATGATCCCAAATCAGACCCCGGGGAGAGTCAATCGAAGAAATAAACTCCGTAACCTCGTCGGCCCGACCGTCTCGATCCTTATCCCGAAGCCTCAGAACTCTTCCCCTTCCGGCTGCGCGCCCCAGAGAACCGCAGCCGTCACTGGAAACGTAAAGGTCTCCACTTGGCGAAGCCGCAACGTAAACGGGATAGTTGGCGGTCTGCCAAGGAGCGAAGAGCGTCACCTCAAAGCCCGGAGGAACTTCCGCCCCCGCCTTTTTGAGAAGGTTCGCTTCCTCCTCCGCGCCGATCCTCACGATGCGGGGCTTTAGGTTTCCGCTTTCTAGGAGATCCGGGTATTGATTGGCGGGATTGCCGGACAAACAAACATTTACGACAAGTAGGGTTAAGCATATGCGAATTTTATCATTCATCATCAGTAAAAATGAAATTTTAGTTTTGCTTTAGACCGGGCAAGAGGCATCGGACGCCAAACCATCAAAGCGGGGCTTACTCTTTCTATTGGTTGCAGAGCCAGCGAATTCCGTTGGCCGCCATATCCAAAAACTCATCGCTCTTCACGGTTTCGTTATGATGCCCCATGGTCGTGCCATAAAGCTTAAGACCATCTTTTTCCCTTACCCATGCCAGAACCTGGGGTTCGTAAGGTTTGTGTTCGGGACCGTTATCTCCGTAGGCAAGGACTTTTGCGCCATCCAGTACGGTGTGCACCATGTAAAGCTCACCATTCGGAGTCCTCCATTTCTTGGGCAATCCCTTGACGACGGGGTGCTCGATCTGGTCGGCGGCAATCGTGACCTCGTAAGGGACGTGAGGACCGTGACCGGAGGAAACCACCCCCAGCATTTTATTCCAGCTTTTTTCTTCGGGCTTTTGTTCTTTGATAAAGATGTGGAAGGAATGCATGGCGCAGTGCATGGCGACCACGGGAACCCCACTTTGATGAACCTTCACGATTTTATCGATGAACTCAGCGTCGTCCTCTCGGGCAAAACAAAAGTTATAAAATACGAAATCAAATCCATCGGCCCAGTCTTCCGAACTCAGCAAACCCTTCATCCGACGAGGATCCATTTCAAAAAGGATTTCCCAGTCAACCTTCACTCTCTTACTGATTCCGGTCATGATTATTTCCTTTTGAGTAACATAGTCATGGTGGCCCCCACCCGTAACAAGCAAGCCCTTCAGGGGCTTTGCCTGGGGTTCGGCAAATGAACAGAGCGCCGACGACGCCAGTAGAAAAGCAGAGAATTTGTTCATGATTGGGAAAGGCAAGCCAATATCCGGAGTATCTTCAAATAAGACAGTCTCATTCCTAATCCTCGATTGGAACCACCCAAACGTTGCGAAAGCGGACTGGGTTTCCATGATCCTGCATTTTCAACGGTCCCCGGTCGCCGTGTTTTTTGTACTCCGAAACCGAGTGAGGCCCCTTCCATCCGGTTCCTCCGCTAAGCTCCAAGTCGTCATGGATTACATGCCCATTGTGAACGACGTGAAACCTTGCCTTACGAGTGACTTTGCCCTGATCGTCGAACATGGGACGATGAAAGACGACGTCGTAGGTCTGCCATTCGCCCGGACCGCGGGATGCGTTCACCAAGGGCTTGGCTCGGCCATAAAGAGCGCCGCATTGTCCATCGGGATAAGTAACGTTGTCGTATGAATCCAAAACCTGAATCTCGTAACGCCCCATCAGAAAAACTCCGCTGTTTCCCCGACCCTGACCGCTCCCCGCAACTTCCTTGGGAGTGGCGAATTCAAGGTGCAGCCTGCAGGAACCAAACTCTTGCTTGCTCTGAAGATAGCCCGCTCCTCGAACGGATTCCAGAGCTCCATCCGCTAGTTTCCATTTGGTGGGCCTTCCTTTGGCCGAGATCCAGTTGTTCAAGGTTTTTTCGGTTCCATCGAAGAGAACGATCGCACCCTTTGGCGGTTTGGCGGTCTGAGCATCGTAGGGCTTGGGCTCGACAATGGGAGGTTGCGGTTGCTTTCTGGGATCGGTCTCATGTACCTTGATTCCATTAATGTACATGTATTCGACCTTTCTTCCGTTTTCCTCCTTGATCTCCTTGCGGACCACGGGTGCGGTTTTTGCGAAAGAGGAGCAAGCAAGCGTTGCGACGACAAAAGAAAGGGCCAATGATTTGAGCATTTGGCAATCATCGTCTCATCTCATCGCCCCTGTCAATTTCTTAGCCATTGTTAAATCATTTTTTCCATGAACTCCAACCCTTCCAATTTCCTCCCTCTTTTAGCCGTTGCTCTCATTGCGTCCGATCTTGACGCAGGTAATGGATTGGCGCCCGAGATCATCGACCTCAATGCAAAAGACGTCTCCTTTCAAAAGGAAAAGGACCTTCCCTACCTCCAAAGGCCATACCTCAGCGCCTCTCCCGCACCCACCGATGCTCATCTCGAAGTAGGCAAACTCGGGACCGACGGAGGAAGCAAGGAAATTGTACTTAGTTACGCAGGCGAACTCGCAAAACAGACGGAGGATCCAAAATCTGGCAAAACGGACAGCTTGCTTATCGCATACAAAAACAAGCTGCTCTTCGAATCCTACTTCAGGCGAGGGCGCATTAATTACCCGCACTATCAGATGTCCATCACCAAATCCTACACGGCTTATGCCTTGGGGCGGGCCATGCAATTGGGATACCTAAGCATGGAAGACCTAGGCAAACCGGTGGTTTCCTTTCTGAAGCAAATCAAACCCAAACAATTGGCAGAAGGCGCCGACAAAATCACCCTTCATCAAGCCATGCAAATGAGTTCGGGCATTCGATTGCCTGAAAAGGAAATCGCTAAAATGGCAGGCCGACCAGAATTGCTGAAGGGACAGGGGCAAGCCCGGGCCTATCTACGGCTTACCCATCCCATCTCCAACTCCGATACCCGACGATTCAAATACCAATCGGCGGATACGGTTCTTACCATGCAGGTTCTCGAATCGGTGGTCCCAGGAAATGCGCATGATTTCATCCGCAACGAATTGCTCAAGCCCATGGGAATCGTGAATTACGGATGGCAAGTTGATCTTAGCGGTCTTCCCAAATCAGCCGCCGGTTCGAGTATGCTTTCCAGAGATATGATCAAAATGGGCTTACTTACCCTGAATCTTGGAAAATGGAATGGTGAGCAACATCTTCCGGAAGATTTCATAAAGCAAGCGACCGCCCCTCTCATCAAAACCAGTCCGGACTCTCATTACGGATATTTTTGGTGGAGTCAAGTCCTGCAGTTCGACGACAAGAAATACCGGTGCATTCAAGGCAGAGGCGCCGGAGGGCAGTTCATCTTCGTCTTCCCGAGCCTCGATCTCGTGGCTTCAGTCACCGCTCACAATCAAGGAATGGGCAAGACGTTGCGGCAACTCCCGGAAATCCTGATTTCGGCTTTTGGGAAAAAGGACTAAGCTCAAAATTGGCTTTTCCTTCTCAGAATGCAAACTCCATACCCAAGGCGACTCCTTCGCCCTTGATGGTTGCAGCCAAGTCTTCGAATCCGTTGTAACGGTATTCGACCAAGAGTGAAAATCGATCATCCAGTTTGAAAGTGAGTTGAGGTTCAATCACCCAGACGTCGCTCATGGACTCCCTGAAGTTAAGGTCGGCAAAGCCGGAAATCCAAGCCCTTTCATCGAAAGGCAAGAAATAGATCAAGCTAGCCTGCTGTCCGCTTCCATCGGTTTCATAGGGAAACCCACGCCACTGCAACCATCCGGTCCGACCGAAGAACTCAGGCAAATCGTGCCGGTAAGTCAGACCAAATCGCACCAGGTTATTTCCGGCTCCGTTTGCGTCGTTGAATTCCGACTGAAAACCCAGACCTTTGAGGTCACCAAGCCATGCAAAATCAAGCTTGCGGCTTAATCGGTATTCGATGAAAAAGCGGGAGAGATCGGTTGAGTTGAATTGATGAGCTCCATGCAGATCAATAAACCCCCAAATTCCGAAATCATAAGGCAAGGCGGTCGTGCTTGTAAGTAAATTGAGGGTATTGAATTCACGATTGTCCCAATAGTAAGATAGACTTGCGGACGTTTTTCGGCTATGCTTTTTATAGGTTTCCGTACCGGACTTAGGGGAAACGAACTGCAGACCGTCCTTCGAATTCCGACTCTTCTTCGGTTTCAAAGCTTCCATCCTCTTTATAATTTCTCGTTTTCTTTGAATGAGTTGATTTTCCTGCCGAACCAAATCTTCCAATTCCCGATTCAATTCATCTATTTCAATGTTTTGGGCCCGCATTGAAAGACTGGCAAAAAAAAGGATTAGTCCGAACAAGCGAGTACTTCGAATAGTTAAGTTGATCATGCTCATAGATGGACGAAGATGATACCGGAAACGTTAAACGTCAAACGGCTCCGTGGTTTCGACATCATATTCTGCGGGCAGAAAAGACCGAAAATTGTTGATAATTAGCTGGAGAATAAAAATGTATCTGGGCGCTTTGGTCGAAACGTCGGGCAAACGGTACCTTTGTCGTAATTCAACAGGCAATCTGCGCGGTATAGTTTTGAAGGTTTGGTTTGTGTTAAAACAACGGTTAATGCTAAATTATCGAGAAATGCGGTTTTCAAAGCTCTTAGATCTGATAAAAAATAAATCCACCTTGCTTTTTCTGTTGGTGATTGGCATTGGGATCTCGTTTTACGCAGGCAAACTCGTGTACGATCGCGAAACGGATGCGATTAAACTCTCATTTAAGGGAGATTTCAGTGATAAGGTACAAGCTCTGCAGCGTGAACTCTTTCTGACGGTGGAAGTCGTGCATGGTCTGAAAAGTCTATATGACTGCTCGAAAAACGTCGAATATCATGAGTTTAAAACCATGGTCGACTCCTTCTTGTCCAGACATGCGGAAAGGATTCAGGGGCTTTCCTGGAATCCCCGTCTTTCGGCTCGTCAAATTGACTCGAACGCCAGTGATTTCGACGACTCCTTCCTTTCCGAAATTAGAAAGACTTTCCCAGATTTTGAAATCACCGAAAGGGATGAAAAAAATAATTTGGTTCGAGTGGACGTGACGAAAAGAAAGGATGATTACTTCACGCCCGTTGCCTTCATCGAGCCATATCCAAGTAATGAAAAAGCCCATGGCTATGATATCGCATCCAATACCCATAGAAGAGCAACCATCGAAGCGGCTCGGGATTTGAATCAAATTCATGCAACCCCTACCATTAACCTAGTCCAGCAGAATTACCGAGGGGTTTTGGTATTGGCCCCGCTTTATGAAGGCAAACCCATCACGCTCAAATCCCAAAGGGAACTTTTCAAAGGATTGGTTGTCGGTGTTTTCAAAGTCAACGTGATGGCGGACAATGCAATGGCCAGTACTGCGGTTAGAAACCTAAGCTTTGAGTTGCTGGAGGGCAATTTTTCCTCACCTTTTACCTCGGAAAGCATTGCCAACGGCGAGTTTGAATCGATTTATTCATCCGCAGAAGATCAGTCAAAAACCTTTCCAAAACTGTCCGGATTTACGGAATACGATAAAATTACTTTCGCCAACCGCACTTGGGGCATCAAGGGTGTCCCTTTCGTTGATTACGTCGATAGGAAAAGGAGTTACGCTCCTCTCTTGGTCGTCGTTTTCGGAGCGCTCTTAAGTCTTTCCAGCATTTGGTACGTCTTTCGAGTCCTTTCCGTACAAAGAAAGCTAAAGGATCTTACCATGCTCGATAGCTTGACCAAGGTCGCCAACAAGCGCGGCATCATTGATTATCTCAATTACGAATGGCAGCGGTGTCTGCGCAACGGGCAAAGCCTGAGTATTTGCATGATCGACATTGACGATTTCAAAAAATTCAACGACACCTACGGGCATGTGGCCGGAGATCGTTGCCTTGAAGAGGTCGCCGCTGCCCTGCAAAGATCAACCACCCGCTCCGTCGATTTGATCGGAAGATATGGAGGTGAAGAATTTTGCCTGATCATGCCCAATACCAATGACCCTCTTCGGGTGGCGAAGAATTGTTTGAAAAACGTGCAGGAATTGCATATCCCACATGCCTCCTCGACTTGCGGAAAATACCTAACGGTCAGTATTGGCGTGGCCACCACTACCCCCGAAAAGGACGACAGCTTGACGACCTTTCTGAAAACCGCCGACAAATCGCTCTACGAAGCCAAGAATGCAGGCCGAAATCAAATCGTCGTGGCGGAAAAGGTAGAACACGGACATGCTCTGGCCAAAGATTCTTCCTCAATTTCCAAGGGAGGAAGAACCAAACATCCATGGTAATTTTTTTCTTGCTTCATTGTAACAATTTTCAGTGAGCTACAAATGCTTCCCTAACGCTAAATCTAACCTAGGAGAATTGAACCATGACCGCTGACGAAAAAAGAGAATTCGTTCGTTTGGACGTACAAATCCCGTTTCTTTACCGCATTCTCAGCCAAGAACAGGCTGAAAAAACGGAATGTCCGTCTTTTCCGGACTACACCTATTTTACGGATTACGTAGCGGGAGAGCTTGTCGCCTTGGATCAAACCATCTCAAAAGCAGTAGATCGACTACGGGAGGATCATCCGTCGATTGCCGAAATCTTTCGACTCCTCGAACAAAAAGTCGAAATTAACCGCGAGCGCCTTGACTCCGTTTATCAAAACGAGGAAATTCCCCTTCGGTGGGTTAATTTGAGCGCTACGGGCGTTGGCATCACCGCCAACGTCAATGCAAAGCTAACCGATAAAGTCGATATCCTCTATCGCCTTGATCTGACCACCCCCATCGCGCTCTTGCGGTGCCAAGTCATCAACGTCGCCAACATTGGAGGCACTCGAAACAAATTATCCCTTAGATTTGAAAAGATCTCCGAGAAAAACAAACGGGACATCGTCATGTTTCTCCAGGAAAAACAGATAGAAAAAGCGAGACGCCAAAAAGGAATCGAGTAGACTCCAAGATCGATTTTCCTGGCGACTGTCTGAAGTTCAATCCCACCTAATTGGATAAGCTGCCCAGTTGATCGTCTTTTTTAAGGCAGAAGTTGATCAGCCAATCCTCACAGGGCTCCTTCGGCAGATTCATACTCGGCCATGCCGTGTAGGTTTCGCTTTTTCGGCAAGTTATCGAAGGTAGGAAAATTCCTTCAGATTTATCAGGACATGGGCCAAATCAGACCAGGCCCGCTCGTCCAGTTTTCCATACTCCTTGCCCTGCAGGTCAAGAAAGGCCAATAACTGATCGGTTTTCTCCTTGTCCGGAATTTTTCCATGGGCTTGCTCCACCATGAGCTCGATCCGTTTCCGTGAATCCTTCTGGTCCGCAGTAGTCCTTGCCCACAATTTCGATAGTCTGGACACCAGTGGATCGTTCATCAGGGCAAGTGACTGGGCAGGTACGTTGGATTGGCTTCTTTTGCCCTTCGGACCAAAAGGACTGGGCATGTCGAAGGCGAGCAAGAAGGGATTGAGAAAATTGCGGTAGACTGCCTGGTAGACGCTTCTTCTGCCGTTTCCGTCCAAGGGACCACTGGGGCGGGAACCACGCCCGGTCATGAATTGAGTGCGGTGAGTGGCCACTCCCGGTCCAAATGCCTGCAGGTCAATGCGACCGGACACCGCAAGGATTGAATCGCGCAAGGCTTCGGCTTGCAGTCGCCTGACGGACATACGGTGGAGCAAAATATTATCGGGGTCGGTTTGCAAAACCATCTTTTCGGACAACTCCGGACTTCGCAGGGAAGATTGTCCGTAGGTTTGGGAAAGAACGATGGAACGAATCGTACGCTTAATCGACCATCCGTTATGGGCAAAGTCATGGGCCAACCAATCGAGTAACTCGGGGTGACTGGGGGCTTGTCCCTGCGGACCAAAATCATCGGGGGTAGGGACAATCCCTCTGCCAAAAAGATGGAGCCAAATTCGGTTAACCATTACCCTTGCGGTCAGGGGGTTTTCTTGGCTGGCGATTAAGTTGGCCAGCCCCAACCTGTCGGCTTGTTTCGCCCCAAGTGCCTCTAGGTAGCGGTGGGGTACTTCCTGACCGAGCGATTTGTAGCTGCCGCGAACGTATACCCTGGCCTTTTCAGGAGCCGTTTGACTCATCGTGAGCGCGAAACGCGGCGCGGGCAGTTCCTGGGCAAGTCTTTCTCCAGAATTTACCAGTTGATTTACTTCCGGCTTAAGCATGGAAGAGTCCGCCAATCCACGGTGAAAAAACCAGTTGAGGATTTCCGGATCCCCAGACTGCCAGGTATGCCGTAAAAGCGATCCTGCATCCTCAATACTTTTTGGGGTGCCGGATTCGGTTAGGCGGCGAACCAATGGATGGAAAGAATGGGGGAGTGGGGCATTGCTGAACCGGACTTGTTCAACCTGTGCATATCCATCCCCGTTATCAATAAATTCTAGGTAGGCACGCTTGCCCGCATATTTCTTGATGGAAGCTGGATCGAATTGAATCCATTTAAAGCCAGCCAAGCTATTGGTTTGCCTGCTGTCGTTTTTGTAGATGGTGCCTTTGAAGAGCAAGTCGCTGTGCTCGGCCATTCCATAGTTTTCGATCACCAAGCGCACCATGCTGTTTTCCGCATTTAGTCGCATGTGAATGTTTTGACCGATGGTGAAGGTGGGCGAGCGCAGGGTACCCACCTGTTTCTTTCCGTAGAGTGAACTGTCGATGGAATTGGTCTCAATAAAAGGCCTTTTGGAGTCAAACCTTAGCTTGTTATTTTCAGTGAATTGAAAAGCCAGTCCCGTATTTACCCAACCATCGGGTAAGATTCCTTTCGAGAAATCAGCAAATACGGTGCTGTTTGATTCATAGTTCACAAAGTTCTGGTCGCGAGTGGTCCAATTGTAGTTTTGAATTTTTTCAGGCTTTTTAATGAAATCCTGCAGGAATTTTTCCGGAGTCCAATGATCAGGATTCTTTTTCTCAGAGATCAGCTCGATCCATTGATTGATCAAAGGAAGAGTGGTGTCTGGAAACCTGGCTAATTGAGAAATTTCTTCAGGAGTTGGCTCAGACGGGCGGTTGTCATCCCATTTTCGGGATGCAAAAACGATATGATCAAGAAAGAAGGGCTGAGGGACTTTCCAAGATATTCTTAGTCGACCATTTTTGCCAACATGCTTGGACGCATCTAGCGAAATAGGGGAGAGGTTTTTTTCGGTTTTTGGAGAGGCATGTAGGACGACTTTTCCATCCACAATCAGTTCCAATCGATTATGAGGTGAAAGACTGCCTCC
>JAYOEB010000024.1:0-22491 GCA_038116775.1 Opitutia bacterium
TCACTCTGAGGGTCGCTTCCTTGAAGTCAAGTTCCATGGCGGATTCACTGGGTGCAACAACGCATTTCATGCCCGCGGCCAGCGCGGCTTGCATCCCATGCCGGGTATCCTCCAGAACCAGACAATTTTCTGGTCTCACGCCACACCTCTGCGCAACCAGCAGATAAATCGAAGGATCAGGCTTTTTGAAAGGAGTGTCGTCTCCGCCGCACAAGGCGAGCAAACTATTCGAAAACTTCGCACCAAAGACTTCATGCAGGACTGAAAAAGCCGCCTTTTTTTCGCAAGCGGTGCCTACCGCCAAAGAAAGGTTGGCCTCTTCCGCCTCTTTGAAAAGAGCTTTTACCCCCGGCCTAGCCTTTAGCTCACCGGATCGTAAGTCTTTCGTGATTAGTTCGAGGTACAATTGGGTCTTTTTTTCATAGCTTGCCCTCTTGAACTCAGCAAATTCACTAGCCGGTCGTCGTAACCATGAGAAGACTTCCTTCAACTTACCTCCCCCCATCACCTTGAGCCGGTCGACGTAATCTCGCTTTTTCCAAGTTACCTCCAAGCCCAATTCCTTGAATAGCAAATTATATGCTCGTCGGTGATAGTCCTCGGTTTCGACGATGGTTCCGTCGAGATCTGAAATAAGAAGTTGAAGTGGCATCAGGGCTTGGATTCCGCAAGGCAAAGACTGCGAAACTTTCGATATTTCTCAAGATAGTAGTCTCGCCTTTCGGCTCTTGGAAATATTTTTCTTTCCACTTTCGCCATTTCCTTCGACATTTTTCCGACCGAAACTCCCTTGTGTCCGGCCGCAGCTAATATTGCGGCCCCAAAAGCCGAGTTGGGACTTTGGGGAATAAATATCGTCTTTTGCAAAAGATCGGCTCTTATTTGCAAACCGATGGCGCTTTTAGTCGTTCCTCCCATAGCCAAAACGGATCCATCGGTATCCCCGCCAAGAGAGCCGATCAGTTCAAATGACATTTTCTCGATGAAAGCCATTCCTTCCAGAATACCTAAATACAGATTCTCCTCGGTCTTCTCTCTCAAAGTGTTAAAAGGCATGAAATCAGCATTCGACATCGGCATCCTCTCTCCTTTCCGTACCGATGGATACACCAGACCTTCCACTTTCATTTCCGTATTTTTGAGTGACTCCTCCATTTCCGCTTCCCTTCCTGAAAAATTTTCCCTGACAAGCTCGCCTCCACCATTTGAAGCTCCTCCCGGCAACCACATCCCGTCCGGATGCTTGTGACAATAAATTCGTCCCTTTTGGTCCGACAACCTGGCAAGCGACAACCCCTTGAGGGCAAGGGTGCTGCCGATCGTCGAAGTCCAGTCGCCTTTTTCGCTAGCACCCGAGGCATAAAAGGCCGCATTCGAATCCGTGGCCCCCGAGACCATGACGACCTCATGACCTATTCCCCACCTCCGCGTAAGCTTTTCGGAGAGAATTCCGATTTTTTTTCCCGGAGCAATGACTTCGGGCAAATTGATTTGATGCAAAAGATCATGATCACGCCACTCCTCTCTCTCCAAATCCACACCAGTCTTCATTCCATTCGTGAAATCCGTCGGAACCTCCATCGAAGCGCACAACCACGAGTAGAGGAAATCAGAGGCGTGCAAGAACATCACGCCTCTACCCAAAGAAAGATTTTTTCGCATCCAATAGATTTTGGGCAACGAAAAAGTAGGTGAGCACTTACCGTCAAAAATTTCCTCGCATAACATAGCTTCCTCTATTGCCCTCATGTCATTGTGCATTAAAGCAAAACCGAGAGCTTTCCCGCTTGGGGATACGGGCAGTACCGTACCCGAGGTGCCGTCAACTGAAATGGCTTTGATTTCTCTGTTTCGGGGAACCGAAAACAGTTTGTCCAAACATTTCTCCAACAGTTCGATCCACTCCCTGGGATCTTGTTCTGATTCACCGACCACTTTTGACTTGTTGAGATTTTCCAAAGGCAGCTCGAGGTCGGATAAGATTCTTCCATTTTCCGCAACCACCAGACATCTGATTCCTCCAGTTCCAAGATCAATCCCCAAATAAGACATTTTTTCTTTCAATCATCGATCCATGATTGTTGCGAGAAAAACGTCCTAAGTCTGACGAAACGCAAAAAAGAAATCGAGTTGAGTAATTACAAAGCTTAAATTTAATGAATCTAATGATTTCCACCGTCTCTAAAACCAAAGAAAGCGGCAAACGTCACCAAACGCTGATTGACGCCTTGCGCTCCACCTCTTGCAGGTTGTCTGATGAAAGCGTCGAATACCAGTGGGGGCACATGGGGCAATGCAATGCCGGACACCTCATTCAAACCATTACGGGAATGAGTAGTTTTGAAATCGTTCAATCCCTTGACTTTAAGATGGACGAATGGTCCGAGCACGCCACGGACTATTGCCCCGAATCCGGCTGCAGGGTGGATGACCTCTTTGAGGAGATGCAAATTCTGGGACTCACTCCTCAAGACATCGTTCGTCTGGAAAACCTATCCGACAGAAGAGTGCTGGAAAATCTTGAAGGCGGCTTTCGTCCCTTGCGTAGAAACGTCAAGGAGGACGTCGTTCTTTACATGGAAAGCTTCGCCGATCTCTTGGAAAGAAATTAGTTTTGTCACTTGCATGTACCCAACGCTAAGTGATAGTTGATAAGCAATGTCCTTACGCCCTTTTCTCACCTTCCCCATCTTGTTCGTTGGATTCTCGCTGTCCGGCCAGACAATTCACAAAAATCAAACCTTCACCAGCGTCAATGATCCAAATCTTCCTCCCGACTTCAACTACCAAGGGGAATACCTAGGCGAGTCCCACGGCGCCCAAGTCATTTCATTGGGAAACGGCTTCTTTCATGCCGTTCTCTTTAACGGCGGACTTCCCGGAAACGGATGGGACAACGACAACAAGTGTCTTATTTCAGGTAAACTCGTGGGAAATGCGGTCATCCTAAAATCCGCTACCGGAAAAAGATCATACCTCGCCCAAGATCCCGATCTTTTCAGCGCAAGCAAGAGTTTTCCTCCCAAGGGCCAAAAATCATATTCTGGAAGTCTGGAGAGTGAAGTCATGACTCTGCTTGGGGATGATGGAGCAAAACTTCATCTGAAAAAAACTCTTAGGGAAAGCCCGAGCTTGGGGCAAAAACCTCCTCCCAACGCAATCGTTCTCTTCGATGGCACCGGCAAGGACGAATGGATCGGGGGCAGGGTCGACCCTAAGACGAAACTCTTGCATACGGATGGCAAGGACGTCCGTTCCAAAAGAAAATTCAATGACTACGTTCTGCATCTCGAGTTTCTACTTCCCTATCGGCCCACGGCCCGAGGACAAGCCAGAGGCAACAGCGGTCTTTACCAAATCGACATGTATGAAAACCAAATACTGGACAGCTTTGGCCTCGAAGGATTGGATAACGAATGCGGAGGCATCTATTCGATCAAGCATTCGCTCGTGAATGCTTGTTTGCCACCCTTGTCCTGGCAATCCTACGACGTCGATTTCAAAAACGCAAAATTATCTGAAGGCAAAAAGACAAGCAATGCAAGAATTACCGTCAAACTGAACGGCATCCTCATCCATGACGGTTTTGAAATCCCCAACAAGACTGGAGGAGCAAGGTCGGAACCAGAAGGCACCCCAGGTCCGATCAAGCTTCAGGGGCACAACAACCCACTGCAATTCAGAAATATCTGGATCGTGGAAAACAAAGCTTAGCTTTTCCACTCCCACCACTTGCAATCGCTGATGGTTGCTGTGTTTCTTTTGCGTTTCATTTTTTTGATTTAGACATCGCACGGCGCTATATTAGGGAGCCGTGCAAATGAAAAATACGATTGAGATAAATCTGGGCGATCTCGTGATCGAAAAAAGAAAAGGAAGCAATCCCAGAAGGATCGGGGAAGTGGTTTTCATCAGGGAAGGCCGAAGAAGAAAACTTGAGATGATTCAATTGAACAAGCACGACTTGAGCCCTTTGAGCAGGGGAAACATGGAAGGACCCAAATGCTTTAGTCTGCACGAAAACGAATGCAAGAGACTCAATCTCTTCAAATATGAAAAAAGAAAGGAATTCAAGATTGGCGACTTCATCAAATTCACCAAACGTGGAAGAGCAAAGTATGGATTTATCATTAGTTTCATCCATCCCGATGGTCTCTATTCCGAATCCTATGAAAAAGGTTACAATGGAAAGGACTACCTGGAATGCATAGAAGTCAAACCCAGTCAGGGATTACCTCGAAAAAAAGATAGTGATGGAAACCCATGCCTATTCCTGGCAACTCCAGACAGGACCAAAGCCTGCGAGTTAATGCCCATGGACAAGGATGGTGGAATCAGAATTTTCGAGAGAGATCACAGGCACGCAATTCGTAGCCAAAGGCCTCTTGTAGGAAAGCCCTGATCCTTCCGTCAGGATTAGGGTAATTCAGGCATTCTTTTCCATCGACTCTCAATGGATCAGTGATTGGCAAAGGCTGGAGATTGGAGGAGGGTTACCTGTTACCAGCTTTTGAGCAAAGTCTCCCAATATTTGTCCAAAGCCTCACCGTTTGCAAATGACTTCACTACGGATGCCTTGTCGTCCTGCGGATCATGATAGAGAAACTCGATCTTGTTTTGCGCTTGAAGCTTTTTAAACAAGTACACTTGCGCCTTGTTGATGCAGACGGGGTTGCCGTCACTATCAACGCCGGCCTTGATTACAGCCAAATCGGCTTCGGACTTCTGAAAGATGGATCCCATTAATAATGAGGCCAATGCCAGTATTCCAATACCGAAGAATATTCTTTGATTTTTCATATTTAGACTTTGAGTTTTTTATTGATGATTTGCTTCCCAGCAGATTCATTGGATCTCACCGATCATTTGAATAAAAAAAGGTGCAAATCAAATCATTTCCTCTCTTTATCCCAATTACGAAGACAAAACCAAGATTTTTTTGAAATCAGAAGATTTTTCAAAATTTACTTTTAAGAAGTTTTCAGTCTCATTCGCGACTGAACTCACTTCTTGGATCCGCAACGAAAGAGATCTTTTCTTATGGTCTGGACGAACTTTTGAAAAATCTTTCGATTCGGCCGTTTTTAAAAAACACCTGAACAGAAATGATTTGCATCCCTTTTCTTACCTCGATGAGCAAAATCGTCTGATGGCATACGGGGAAGTAGTGGAGCAAAAAAGAAATCATGCCACCCTATGTCGAGTGATTGTTCATCCCCGGCACCGTAGTCGAGGAATCGGCAGGACGTTCTGTAAAGAAATCATCCTGTGGATCGCCCGCCTTGGAAGACACAACCTCATCTCGCTCAACACCTTAGCTCAAAACCTGAGAGCCCGTAAATGTTACGAACGCCTGGGGTTCGAGGAAGTTTCCCTGCGACCCCAAGGTCGGATTCATCAAGCCAACGGCTTCAGGATCGTGGTGATGCAAATGGAATTGCAATCGATTAACTAAGTTGAACTTTCACTCTTTTGTAAGTAGCAATAGAGCATGAGCACTTTAGCCGAATCGATTCATTCTCCACGTAGAAAGATCCTGTTTTTCTTTTCTCTAATCGTCCTTGTCGGGCTTTCGAGGCACTTGCCGCTGGAATTTTCCCAATTCCACAATTTCTCGCCGGTTCTAGCCATTTTTCTTATTTCGGGATCCCATCTTAAGGGTTCTTGGTCTTGGATGGCTCCCGTAACCGCGGTAATCGCATCTGACCTGATTCTTTCGAGTAACTACGACCAAGCTTTGCTGGAGCCTTTCATGCTTGCCACTCTTGCGGCCTACGCCCTGGTCTTTCTTTTGGGAAAAGGCATAGGTTCCAAATCCGACTTTTTGATTGTTTCTCTCGGGGGACTTGGCTCCGCCCTTCTCTTTCATTTGGTGACCTGCTCCTTCGCTTGGTGGATGAATCCCTATTATCCCAAAAATCCCAGTGGGCTCCTGCAGGCGGTTACTGTCGGCGAACCTGGTTTTACCCCAGCTTACTTATTTTTGCGCAATTCCATGCTGAGCACTTTCTTTTTTACAATAGTCTTCGCTTGGATAGCAAATCGCACCCTACCCAAGAAAGAATCCGCTCAATCGAGATTGAATTCCCAAACAGCCTGAAACGGATTCTAAGAAAGTGGGCTCAAATCCTTTGCCGAACTGCCTCAAAAAGGCAAACACCGGTTGCCACCGACACGTTTAGGCAATCCACTGATCCCATCATCGGGATTTTGATCAATTGATCGCAAAGGTCAGCGGTCAACCTCCGGATTCCGCTTTCCTCAGCTCCTACGACTAATCCGATGGAACCAGTCAAACCGCATTCGTACAAGGAGCAACTTGCCTGATCACTGGTACCAACCAGTCGTATGCCGAGATTCCTCAATTCCTTCATAACTCTGGCTAGATTTCTTACTCGCATAATGGGCAAAGTTTCAGCTGCTCCCGCTGCAACGTGTCTCACTACTTCCGTAATTCCAACAGACCGATCCGCGGGAATCAGAACTAAATTTACCCCGGCAGCGTCTGCGGATCTCATACAAGCGCCCAAATTCCTTGGGTCCTTGACTTGATCCAGTATCAATAAGAAAGGATCTGCCTCAAGCCTTTGGAGAAGCTCCATGCCTTCATCCTCCGATAGCGTGGATATCCCAGCGTCAGGATTAGAATGGGTTCGTCTTCCTAGTTTTTTGGAAAAGCGCTTCGACACTTCCTAAAGAGTTTGATCGCTTTGCAAATTGGATTCTGCGTGAATCAGTCGTGAAAATCAATCCCTGAGGATGTTTCCCCAACATATCCTTCCCTGATGCAAAAATCGCCAAATTTCTCGCCGGATTCTCTATTCTTGGAATAATTTTCCAATATAGGCTCGAGAAAAGAAATGATTTCCTCGTGACTTATGGCTTGCTTGTAAAGTTTGTTCAAGCGCATGCCGTCGAAACCTGCGCCCAAATAAAGATTGTACTTACCTGGAGACTTTCCAACCAATCCGATTTCACCAAGATATGGTCTGCCGCAACCATTTGGACAACCAGTTGAGCGAATTGCAATAGATTGGTCACGCAGACCCAAACGATCCATGATTTCGTATAGGTCATCAATTAGAGTGGGAAGATATCTCTCGCTTTCTGCAAGAGCCAAGCCACAGGTAGGCAAAGCCGTACACGCAATGGAATTGAGTCTGAGAGCGGAGAACTCGCCGGGATTCCTAACTTCAAATTCATTGAGAATTGCTTCGGCGGCTTCCTTGCCCCCTTGATCGAGCCTGGCTATCACTAAATTCTGATTCGCAGTGAGACGGAATTGACAATCTATGGATTCAGCCATCTTTCGGATTGCGGTCTTATCCTTTCCACGGAGTCGACCGCCTTCCACAAACAATCCAAAATTCCATTTGCCGTCGGGATCCTGATCCCAACCATACCGGTCCGTCGTCGATTCAAAGTGAAAATCGCGAGCTTTTTCCAAATCCCAACCTAACCGAAAATTCAACTCCTTGGCAAACCATTCCGCCCCGCGATCCTGGATTGTGTACTTAAGGCGGGCATGCCGTCGGTCGCTGCGATCCCCAAAATCACGTTGAATCTTGACCACTTCCTCGGCGACTTGAACCGCTTGTTCCGGTTTGCAGAAACCGATGACGTCAGCAAGTCTCGGAAAGGTTGCCGCTTTTCCATGAGTCATTCCCAAGCCACCGCCGACCAAAACGTTGTAGCCAACGATTTCAGCCCCGTCTGCAATTCCTACGAAGCCAAGACAATTGGAAAAGACGTCAACGTCGTTACGGGGAGGCAAGGCAACGGCTATCTTAAATTTTCGAGGCAAATAAGTTTTGCCGTAAATGGGCTCGACCTGTTCCTCTCCAATACTGGTCTTTTCTCCATCCAGCCAAATTTCGGCGTAAGCCCCGGTTTTTGGGGTCAGGTGATCGTGAATTCTTTGCGCCAGATCCAAGGCCTGCTCGTGCAAAGCGGATTCATTCGGATTCGCAGGGCTCATGACGTTGCGATTGACGTCCCCGCAAGCCGCAAGGGTATCCAGCAAGGTATCGTTTATTTCCTTCATGGTTTGCTTGAGGTTCTCCTTGAGAACTCCATGCAACTGAAATGCCTGTCGCGTCGTCAGCTTCAAGGAACCATCCGCAAACTTCTCAGACAAGCGATCAATGCCCTTCCATTGTTCTGGGGTGCAAACTCCACCCGGTACCCGCACTCGAATCATAAAGGAGTAGGCTTTTTCTTTCTTTTCCTTAAGTAAGGAGGCTCGCTGGTCACGATCATCCTGAAGATAAGTGCCATGGAACTTGGTTAGCTGCGCATCGGACGCAGGTATAGCGCCAGTGCTGTCATCCGCCAGACTCTCGGCTATGGTTCCACGCAGGAAGTTACTCTCCTCCTTGATGGCTTCGTTTGCCGACAATTTTTTTTCTTTTTGTGGATCTGAGATCATAATTTAAGCATTATCATGGCAGGTTTTTGAAAAAGAGCAAGAGATGGTGCAAAAAGAGAAACAAACGAATCTCCCATTAGAAACCAAGACGCAAGGAGGGGTTGAAGGACAAATTATGCGATGAATCAAGAAGCGCATGCTCTGGAGCCAAAAACGAGGCAAATCCGATCATCGCCGCATTGTCTCCGGTATGCCTTTTCTCAGCTGGCAAAAAAGTAATCTCCTCGTCTCTGCAGATGTCGCGCAACTGGCTTCTAAGCAAATCATTATTGGCCACGCCTCCGGAAAGACCAAAGCTTTTGTACTTGTCCGCCAATAAGAGCTGTCGCGTCTTACGGGTCAATTGGTCGACTACGGCTTGTTGATATGACGCGCAAAGATCACTTCTTTGATTGTTGATTGCGTCTTCGTCCCAGTGATGAATTCTGTAGAATAAACTCGTTTTTATACCTGAAAAGCTGAATTTGCGCTGTTCTTTTTCTGGAAACGACCGAGGAAAATCAAAGGCTTGGGGGTCTCCATTTCTTGCGAACTCTTCCAGTTTCGCCCCACCCGGGTAGGGGATCCCCATCAACTTGGCCCCCTTGTCCAAGGCTTCGCCAGCGGCATCGTCCACTGTATTCGCCAAAACGTGAATCTTCCTTTCAAGATCCAACTTGAAGAGTAAAGTGTTTCCTCCCGACACCAATAAACCCAAGTGTGGCAAATGGTCTTCCCAACCAGTTTCCCCCTTTTGGAAAAGCGGCATAAAGACGGATAGCGCATGGCCAGTAAGATGATTCACTCCATGAACGGGAACTTTCCACAGGGCGCCTAGGGTTTTCGCAAAAGAAATACCCATGGCAAGGCAGCCCACCAAGCCCGGACCTCTCGTAACGGCAATATTGGCAACTACACTTGACAACTCGATTTTTTCGGAGGCCAGTTGCAAAAGAGGCACGAAGTTGTTGAGATGCTCCCCAACCGCCAAATCAGGAACGACTCCACCATATTCGGCATGCTTGTCCACTTGGGAAAGCAACCATTCTCCAATAATTTTTCCCTCCCTAGAAACAAGGGCAAGGGCGGACTCATCACATGAACTTTCCAACCCTAACCACATTTCCGTAATGATTGAGGAATTTTCATTCGCTTTCCCTCTGAGCGATAAGAATTAAATCCTGGGCGAATTTCAATTGCGAATCATCGATTCTGTCAAATCCGAAAATTTCTCGAAACTCATCGTCGTCTCCTAAGTCGACGGCATTTCTTTGCAACCTCAATTTACTTTTTTCTTCATCGCTGTTTGCAATGTGATGATCGGGCTCAATACCCTTTTCATGAATCGTGGTTCCATCGGCAAAAAAATACATGGCGGTGGTTAATTTCATTCCAGATCCATCCTTGAGGGGATAAATAGTCTGGACCGACCCTTTGCCAAAACTGGTTTCTCCAACCAACAATGCGCCTTTTGACCTAGACAAGGAACCAGCGACGATTTCTGACGCGCTCGCGCTACCTTCGTTAATCAAGACCACAAGAGGAACATCCATGAAATCTCCCTTTTGAAGACAATCGAACACTCTTTGCTCTCGTTCATGTCTTCCGGAAACACTGACTATTCTTTGGTTTTCTGCCAAAAAAAGTGACGCAACTTCTATCGCGCCTTTGAGCAAGCCACCCGAGTTATCTCTCAAATCCAAGATTATCCCCTTAATCCTTTCCTTTCCCAAGGCATGAAGACGTTCCTTGACTTCTTCTCCCGTTCTCTCCGTAAATTGTTCCAATTGAAGATAGACGGTTCCGTTTTGATCAATCCAATGTGATCGCAAGCTGGCAATCTTGATTTTCCCACGTTGAACCTCGTACAGCTTGTTTGCGTTGCGAGCGTCACCAACCAGTAATTTTACTGTAGTTCCCGCCACCCCCCTGATCCGAGCGCTTATTTGATCAAGATCGACATCCTTGATTGGCTTGGCGTCGACCTCAATGATGAAATCACCCACCTTCAATCCCGCCGTCTCTGCGGGACTATCTTGAAAAACCCGGCTAACCATGACACCATCTTCTTTTTTACGTATCATAATTCCAATGCCGACATAGACTCGATGAGTGTCATCGTTGAAATTCTCGTATTGTCTTGGAGTAAAATACTTGGAATGCCGATCCAAAGATCCGATCATTCCACTCAAAGCCAAGGATGAGAGGTTGGATAAGCTAGATTTGTTGCCGTCGACGTATTCCGAATGCACGATTCTCAATGATTCTTCGAATTGGGACAATGCCAGCCAATAATCTTTTTTAAGCATGACTTGCGTGGATGGATTAAGCCAAAACAAGGCAACTACGAAACCCAAAGCAAGGCATGCAACCCACAAGCATCCCTTTCCTAAGCTCTTTATTGGTTTTCCAGACATTCCTCGCTTGAATTTAGACGTAAACCCTCTACCCATATCTAATAACCATGCTGACCACAATCATAAGCGAAGCCCTTGCCCAATCATTTGAGAAAAAGACTGCAGGCAAGGAATGCATCCCTTTCGATGAATTTGTGGAGTGGGCCCTTTACGACTCAGAAATAGGCTACTATCAAAAGCCCCTCGAAAGAGTGGGAAAATCTCCTGCCTCCGACTTTTACACATCGGCGACGATTCATGGTTTGTGGAGGGAATTGATCATAGAGGCTTGCGTGCAACTGATTGGCCCTCATTCTTCCGATGAGGTTCACTTCGTTGAGATTGCCGCCGAACCGGATACGAGTCTTCTAAGCGACGACAGACATCCTTTTGCATCCAGCAGTGTAATCAGACTTGGAGATTCAATCGAGATTCCTCCGCTATCCATCGTTTTTTCCAACGAATGGCTCGATTCACAACCCTTCAAGAGATATTCCTATTCACAAACCGACAATTCATGGTGCGAACATGCGGTTCGGCTCGAACAAAACCGTTTGAGGGAAATACGACTTGATAAGCCCGTCGACCCCTCTGCAGACTTTTACCGCCTAAGGCTTGAAACCGCGTCGGATGGTTACACCATCGATTGGCCCATTGGGGCCAAAACAGGACTTAGCCAATTACTTTTGAAACAAAAATGGAACGGGCTTTTTCTTACCTTCGATTACGGGTTGCATACCCAAGACCTACTGAGGAACAGACCAAGTGGAACCGCAAGATCTTATCGCAGGCACAAACTCAGTTCCCACATTCTCGAGAATCCCGGAGATCAAGACATCACTTGTCACCTCTGCTGGGATCAACTCACGGAGGTTATGAAGATTGCTGGCTTTGAGAATATCAATCTTCACTCGCAGGAAAGCTTTTTGATGCATTATGCCTCCAAAACTCTAAGGGAACGGGTTACCCGTGGTTCCCTGAAGGAGAAGTCCGAGGTCAAGGAACTTATCCATCCAAGTTACTTGGGTCAAAAATTCCAAGCCTTGTCAGGCAAGAGGGGAATATAGTTTTCGGACCCGATGGCTTAAGGTAAATTCGGGCCTATCACGCTCGATTTCTCATAGGGACAACCAAGCTCGTACATCTTGCGGATTTGACCCTCGGAGATGGATTTGCTTAAGATGACGAATTCGTCAACGCTTCCCTGCAAAGAAATTTCCTGAGGTTTGAATTTTTTAGCGGAAAGATGCCCCAAGAGGGAATCTGCGAACGAGATTAAAGTGTTGGTGCGAATTTTTTCGTGGCTAAAAGAACGGCCATTGATGAAATGGCTCACCTTTTTAGACTCCTGATCGAAAGTAGTGGCCAAGTGCATCCAACGACCCAATCTTTCCTTGCGGAAGGCGACAGCGGATTGATAGGAATCCTTCCGTTTTCCTCCATGGACTTCCAGAACCAAACGTCCCTTTGCGTCGACGAACCAGGACGCAGCCCCCATGCCGGAAGACTCGGAGCATAGTATCGGTTGTAAGTCGTTCGTCAGTTTATCAATTTTAATCCAACTGCTTAAGGTGACGGAACTGAGTTTTTCATGAAAACCCATTCGAACTCGATCGTTCTTTCTCTTAAAGGTAAGAGCCCCTTTCCCAGGCCACCTTCCATCACTCCAACTGCATCCGATGATGGCTCCATGAAACGAATCCAATTGTTGATTGGATTGGTTTTTTAAAATCCTGCTCCAAGGCGAGTGGTTATCGAAAGTATAGTAGAGCAAAGTATCCGCGCTCTGTGCAATTTCATCACGCAACTCGAGCCAAGCCTGATGCCTAAGCTGAGACTCTTCTCGGGAACGGAAAGCCAGATCCGCAGTTCCGATAAAGGCCTCGCTGGGCATTTCCACCCAATTCGCAAAGCCATAGGGGTCAACGAACAAAGCTTCTCCGCCAGAAATGTTTCGAACCACTTGTTCGGCCCCATCAGTAAGACCTTGATAGAGAACTTCACCACGATACACGAAAATCTCAGTCGAGCCTCCGGAATGAGCGTTCAGTCCAAACTCAGTACCCAGGTCAATAAGCTTACCCTTCGGCAAATCTACCGCAAATCCTATGGCTACTTCCGGAACAGAGGCTCGGAGCTTACCCAGAAAAAGGGATCCTCCGTTTGGGTTAGTGATTTCAAAATCAACCGGTCCCTCCAAAATGACGGTAGCCCCCTTTAGGAATTCGACTTGGGCAAGCCCCTTTTCGATTTTCAGCCTCGATGCCTCCAGGGTACTACCCAACTCTGGACGGAATCCAGTGTCCTTTGACCACTCAACGCCGACCGCCTTGGTTAGAACCGCCAACCCATTGGACGAAACCGCTCCACGGTCTTCCAGTTCGGCCGACAACAGCTTTTCCGGACCAACTTCAGTCCCGCCCTCCTGAAGATCCGGCAAAGTCAGGAAAAAGTAAAAGCCCACGGCAACGACTGCGGCCAAGGGGAGCAGAGCGGAAAAAAAGCTTACTATCCTGTTTTGCGCTCCCCGTTCCTCCTCGCCATCTTCCGAGTCGCCCCCGACAAGCTCATCTGCGTAATATTTGATGCTAGCGGACATATCCAGGAAACGAACGTAAAATGCCCTTGCCTCCGCAGAGCTCTCCAACAGTTCCTGCAATCTTTCCTTTTCCCTTATCGAAAGGTTGCTTTCGACCAGACCATCGAGAAGGTCGTGCAGCTCTAGAATTTCAGGATCGGAAAGATTCATGCGCTTTGCTCCATTGAAATCTCGAAGTTCACGCAGTCAAACAAGACCTTTCGTATTCGACTAAGCGCCTTGTACGCGCCCTGTACGGTGCGACCGCAAGAATGAGCGGCCGCCGCCACGTTCTTCCCAGACTCGTATCGCGTCAAAACCATGCGACGGTCGCGATCGTTAAGCTTGTTCAAGCACTTCCCCAAAGCCTGATGTCTCTCATCAAGCTCCTCTTCCATCTGACCACGGGTTTGGGCAATCACATCCATCACCTCTTGGTTGAAAACCACTTTGGCCGTGGCGAATTTCTTGCGAGCAGCTCGAACTTTCCAGTAGGCAATTTGACAGGCCCATGAATAAAAGTTGGTGCCGATTTCAAAATCCTTGAACTTTTCGCAGATCGTCACGCTTGTTTCCTGAAGAATGTCTTCGGCGTCACTACGTGATGGGACCAAGGTATGAACGTAGGCAAACAGACGGCGCTGATATTTCATCATCAACTGCACCAATTCCGCTGAGCGAGACTCGTCTTCCATTTTAAAATCAATAATGCGTCAAGCCGCTTGCTTCGGGAACCGAGGTGATTTCCTAGGGGCTTTCCCGCTTACAAAACTTTCGAATTTGTTCAAGCCCCTCCTGTCGATTTCCTTAAGCGCCTTTTCAAGGCTTTTGGAGGAAAGTCTAATGGTTCTGCTCTTGGCTCGACTGCCTTTTGACGCCGGTGGTTCAATCATTTTGTAAAATATGGTTCCTGCAGGAGATTGAAAAATTCTCGGAGCTATTTCCTTGTTCTCACGACGACGCCTACGAACTCTCTTTAGGCTGTTGGGGGGGTGATTGGCCGTTCCTTCGCCATCATCTCTGGCAAGATCGCCATCCGCTTGATCAAGGACGCGCTCGATAGTTTCCTCGTCCAGATACTTGTTGGCCAAATCATTGCAGGCAAAGGAATCGCCGTAAGCAACCTCTTCGAAAGGATCGTTTACGGTCATAATCTTATGAGCGGCTCCCAAAGACCCTTTGAAATCCTTCCAAAACCACTGCACCGCCTTTTGCACTGCTTTTTTCCGACTGTTTGCGTACATTGCGACTTTAGCTACGAAAGTGCGGTCCGGAGCAAGCCTGGCCTCGATTAGATACTTCGACTCATAAATCAAATTGAAGTAATCATCGTATGATATCAAAAGAGTAACTTCATATTTTTGGAAATCATTGACTTTCATCATGGCTTTATCTCCTGTTTGGACTGTTTAACTGAATGGAAAAAAGGAATAAAGGCAAATAGCCGCTTCTCGGATCTTTAGGACGTCCAAGGTTCTTTTTCAGAAAAGCTCTGCGGATGTAATAAAACGAATTACTTCTGCAGTAGGGCTTGGATCTTACCCTTTAGCCTCGAACCCATTCCAGCAGTAAAACCAACTTCGACGTGACGAATTACACCCTTCGCATCGATCACCACTGTCTTGGGAATTCCTTGAACATGGTAAGCTTCTCCTACCTTTCGCTTTTGATCGATTGCCACCGAAAGTTTCTTTAATTTCTTCGATTCCAGAAACTGCGAAATTCTATTTCGGGTTTCTCCTTGGTTTACGGCCACAAGAAGAAACTCTTCCTTTGAAAACCCTGAGGTTTTCTCGACCAACTCGGGCAAAGCCCGCACGCAAGGCCCGCACCAAGTGGCCCAAAAGTCAAGCACCACTACTTTGCCACGATGATCCGAGATTTTGAACGTACTGCCGCCCATCAATTCCGTCTCGAAATCAGGAGCCTCCAGACCGACCAATGGGTCAGTCTCGAGAAGATCACCCTCTTGCCCTCCGATTGTTTCGGACTGGCCCTGCATCGGAATCATTTGCATGCTCTCCAGTTCATCCAAATCGTCTTCGTTCAGGTCCAGGCGAACGAAGAGGTTATTGCCGACCGCCTGAGTTTTGATCTTCGTGAGCACGGATGGCGCCCGTCCGCCTTCCTGGGCCATCGCCACTTGGGCCATGCCCAGCCCTCCCTGGGCCACCGTCCACAAGCCAAGAGAAGATTGCGTGTCCTTGCAATGCACGCAAATCTCAAGCCCCAAAGATCCGTCTCTAAAACTAATCGCAAGCCCAAATTCCCTTATTCCCTTTATGGAATTGGCCAAACCCGCAAAAAGCGGATTTTGCTGCCGAGAGTTGAATTCCGGTCTTTCCCATAGGGCAGGATCCACCCGAATGCCGAAGGTAATTTGTCGATCTTTGGCCATTGCCTTTAGGCATGCAAGGGATGCATTGTCGTCAGCAACGGATGGATCGATTTGCCTTCCGCCGGGCAATCCGGCAAGAACCCTCGAGGAATCTCCCTCGGACAAGATGGAAACCCTCAAATCCGTTTCGGAAAAAGCCTGATCCAACAACTCCGAGGGGATGCTGATCGAAGAGGATTTGTCCTTCTTTGTAATCGTTTTCTCTACCTTCCTTCGATATCCCTCTCCCTTTTCCTCCACCAATTTCTCCAAGATGAACGAAAAGATCGCGTTGGCATCAAGCTTACCATTGAATTTAGCGGAAAAAAAGAAATCTAATTCAGAGCCGAACTTGGGTGACCTACCCTCCTGAGATGCGTTTCCAATTCCATCGAATCCCTCGATGGTAATGCCGAACCGAACAAGATCGTCCAAATCGACGCCGGAGGCTTCGAGCAGTTCTCGAAATTCCGGATCCATCAGCCGTGGATTTGAAAGGCTTTGCGAGATTTCCGGATATCTCTCGGCAAGGATCTTGTAGAAACCACTCTCTTTGATGGATTCGACTTGAACCTGAAAAAAGAGTAGAAACGAAAAAAGTAATTCTGGGCTCATCTTAGGCTAAGCGGGTTGAAATAAGACATAAGTTTGAATCAAGAAAATTTGTACCTGTAGACGTTTGTATCCCTAAGCTCATATCCCAAACTACGATAGAGTTTGTTGGCAACCTCACGACTGGGACGCGAAGTGAGGTCTACGCTTTTGGCTCCCAGGGATTCAGCCAACTTCAGGGCATGCTCCATCAGCAACTTCCCCACTCCCTTTCCGCGAGCCTTCTCATCAACGACCACGTCTTCTATCCAAGCCTTGATTCCGGTGGGGATTGAAAACACGACCAAGCTGAGCATGCCGATAACGACATCTTCATCCTTGGCCACGAAAACTCGCGAGCCTTCGGAAGAAATCAAGCTCACAAAATCGGCCTCGGACAAATGGACCGAGGAAGCGGAAAGCTGTGGAAGAAGTTCGTTGACGGACGCCAAGAGTTCCCCATCGCATTCTTTGATTTCAGAAATGCGGATCATACGTAGAGTGATATCTCAATTTTCATTAAATTGAAACCTTTTGTTTGTCCCAATCCAAAAAGAATCGAATCGTATAGAATTGCAGGCTCCTAAAAATCCGTCAATGCTAGGGGTAATGAGATTCTCCGTCTCTCACCTTCTCTTCGTCTTCGCATCCGTTCACTTTCCATGCTCGGCGAAAACCTTTCCTTTTCCAGGAAACAAACCGGAGCCACTCGATTTGCATGCTTTAATTGGAGCGAACATTTGCATCTCGCCCGGCAAATTCGAAAACAATGCGACTTTAATTGTCAAAGACGGCTTTATCCAAAAAGTCGGAAAAGACCTAAGGATCCCCCCGGGTTACAGAGAGTGGGATTGCCGAGGGCAAACCATTTACCCGGGATTCATCGAACCTTACTTCCTCGGCACCGCCGAAAATGCGAAACTTCTCGATCTTGGGCATGAAATCCAATTGTCGGCCACTTCCAGCTCCGCCTTTCACGGTTTGCCCTCCACGACCAAAGACAACGGGCGCAAGGGTCTTGGATTCGGGATCCAAGGCGTATGCCCTGAAAAAAGAGTCGTGGATGACTTTCAACCAGAGGCCGCCGTTTGGAACGATTTCCGTAAAAACGGATTTACGGCGCTGCATCTTGTGCCTCACGAGGGAATTTTTCGGGGAACGGGCACCTTGGTTCTTCTCGAAGACAAAGACCCAAGCAATGCGATCTTGCGAAACGAAGTTTCTCAAATCCTAGCTTTCGATCCCATTGGGAAAAAACAATCCCCCTCCGTATATCCCAATTCATTGATGGGCGTACTATCGGTCGTCAGGCAAACCTTGCATGAAATTCAGTTCGCCGAAAAACTAAGCCGATATGAGGGAAGAAATTCGAAGGAAACGCGGCTCTACGATCCCCATCCTGGAATCCTGAGCTTATCAAGATCCATCCAAAAAAGAAACGGGTTGCCGATCTGGTGCGAACCGGGAAGTTGCCTGACGACCAATACGGCGATAGCACTCTTCGAAGAATTCTCTTTGGCGCCCGCAGTATTGATCTCAAGTGGTGAGGATTGGCGCAGACCCGACCTTTCCATTTCAGCCAAGCATCACTACGTTCTTCCTCTGAACTTCTCCAAAGTCCCAAATCTTCCGGACTCCGAGGACTGGGATCAGATCTCACTCGATCAATTAAGGGCTTGGGATCACGCGCCCAGTCTCCCCTCACTGATGGCAAAAGGTACGAATTCCCTTTCCTTCACCACCATGGGATGCGAATTCAAGGAATTTCGAAAGAATCTCATCGATTCGATTGCTCGTGGCCTTTCGGAAGCGGACGCCCTCGCCGCGCTTACCGTGAATCCCGCAAAAATTTGTGGAATCGAAGAGATATGCGGTACCCTCGAAGAAGGTAAGTTAGCCAATTTCCTCATTGTAGAGGGCGATAGTTATTTTGATGAGAGATTCCCCCTTCACTCTACTTGGATTCGGGGCGTACCCTGGCTTCATCATCCCGAACCCCTGAAAAACGATTCCAACCTTACGATCAGAACATCTCAAAAAAGAATCGCCAAGTATCCCAAAGACGAAAGAGGATCCTGGGAAGTCTCGAACAATCTGTTGTTTCGTAACTTCAAGGTATGGACGGGGGATAAAGCGGGCGTTCTCGAAAATCATGACCTTTGGGTCCGCAATGGCGTAATTCGAGCAATAGGCAAGACGCTGAAGATTTCCGATCATCATGATCTTCAAGTCGTCGACGGCAACGGGAGGCATCTGACTCCTGGAATCATCGACTGTCACAGCCATGCAATGATACTGGGCGGGGTAAACGAATCCACTCTTCCATCTACGGCGATGGTCAGGATTTCCGACGTCGTTAATTCGGAAAGCATCAATATCGAAAGGCAACTGGCTGGTGGAGTTACCGTCTGCAACCTATTGCACGGTTCGGCGAATCCCATAGGGGGTCAGAATGCCGTCATTAAACTCAGGTTGGGAGCCTCTCCCCAAAAAATGATCATGCGGAGAGCCCCTGCGGGCATCAAGTTCGCATTAGGCGAGAACGTCAAGCAAGCCAACTGGGGAGATGAGTACAAAACCAGATTTCCCCAGTCTCGAATGGGAGTGAAGACTTTCTTCGAAAACAGATTTAATGCCGCCCTCGCCTACGAAAAAGATCTGGAAAAAGAACGGGAAGGCGGCCCGCCGGTAAGGAGGAATTTGGAATTGCAGGCGATCCTCGAAGTCATTCGCGGGGAAAGATTGATCCATTGTCACTCCTACCGTCAGGACGAAATCCTGGTTTTCTTGCGGACGATGGAAAAATTCGCGGTTCGAGTCGCCAGTCTCCAACATGCTCTCGAAGGTTACAAGGTAGCTGATGAAATTGCCGGTCATGGGGCTGGCCCTTCGGCTTTTTCGGACTGGTGGGCGTATAAGTTCGAAGTTTACGATGCGATTCCCTACGCAGGCGCCCTGATGCATGGGCGTGGTTGCGTTGTCAGTTTCAACTCGGACTCGCCCGACCACGCGAGAAGAATGAACCTGGAAGCCGCCAAGGCCGTAAAATACGGGAGCCTTTCCGAACCGGAAGCTCTGGATTTCGTGACAATCAACCCCGCAAGGCAACTGGGCATCGATCAATGGGTAGGATCCATTGAAGTGGGCAAGGACGCAGATTTTGCGGTATGGTCCGGAAATCCATTGGATTATCGGACGAGATGTCATCAAACCTGGATAGACGGAAAACCTTATTTTGACTTGTCTCGTTCGCAGAAATTAGATCTGGCAAGATCCGAAGAAAGAAAGGCTTTGATCGAAAGAGCCAAGACGGAAAACCAGAAAAACAAGACGCGGGAATCCACCAGAAGGGCCCGGGAAAAGTTCTTTCGGGCTTCGCTGGAAAGCGCCTGCGACCTACACCCGCATTCCTGCAGAACCCATGATTGCTCAAGAACCGAAGTCGTACGATGAGGGCGTTTTTCCTTTTTTCAGCCTTTCTTTTCCTTCACTCGCTTTTCGGAGATTCGGAAGCCCACCTTTTGATTCGAGCCGCCACCGTGCAGGCTACCCCGGACACTTCTTTCCAGCCTGGCGAAATTCTCATTAGGAACGACAAGATCATTGCGGTCGGCAAGAAGGTTGCCCTCCCCAAAGCCTTCAAACTCATTGATTGGAACGATTATGAGGTATACCCCGGTCTCATCAGTCCGGGATCTTCCCTCGGCCTGGCCGAGATCAACGCTTTGCGACCTACAAGGGATGAAAGGGAAGTAGGCTCTCATACTCCCGAAATCGAAGCATGGACGGCAATCAATCCTGATTCGGAATTAATTCCCGTAGCCCGGGCCAACGGCATCACGCACTCCATGATCATTCCCATGGGTGGAAGGATTTCCGGAACTTCCTCTCTTATCGCCCTCCAAGGATGGGGACTGGAAGAGATGACCAAACTTAAGAAAACAGCCCTGCATCTTTGGTGGCCCAGTCGGCAACTATCCGTAAGCGATGAGGATAAGGCAAAGTCAATCGATGATCAGAAAAAAGAACAAACTCGGGCTATTGATGAAATCGACGATTTCTTCACGCAGGGGGAAAACTATCTTGAGTCCCGAAAGCGCCAAGATGATGGCTTCCGAACACATCCGGGCTGGGAGGCCATGATACCCTTTCTTCAGGGAAAGCTTCCCCTCATGATCCACGCAAACGATCGCAGGCAGATTCAAGATGCCTTGGACTGGGCGGAAAAAAGAAAATATAAAATCATTCTTTCGGGGGCAAGAGATGGATGGATGTTGGCCCGGCGCATCGCCCAGAATGAAATACCCGTTGTTTTTCGTCATATTTTCACGGCTCCTCTTCATCCGCACGATCCCCATGACCTTTATTTCTCCGCTCCGTCAATTCTTGCCGCAGAAGGCGTAGATTTATCCATTGGTCTGCCTTTGGGCGCATGGTCTGCAGCCAATCAGCGTAATTTACCCTACCACGCAGCTCATGGAGTTGCCTACGGATTAAGCCGAAAAGACGCCCTTGCTTCCGTCACAATCAATCCGGCAAATCTTTTGGGAGTCTCTCACTTGTTAGGTTCGATTGAAAAAGGAAAGGAAGCGACTTTAATCGCCTGCTCGGGAGACCTGCTTGATTTACGGTCCAGAATTACCGGCATGCTGATCGCAGGAAAATCCGTATCATTGGAAAGCAGGCACACCAGACTTTTCAAAAAATATTCGGAGAGACCCCGACAAAACCCTAAATAATTTGGGTTGGCAAAAAAAGAGGCTAAGTTTGCCCAAACTCAGCCTCTTGCGGCATACGTCCAATGCTTTGTTCTTTGCCCATAACAAAAGATTGGCTTATGTACGATGCCGACTTACAGCATAGGTCCTGTTTGTGAAGATCGTAACTGAAGATCGCAACGATTCTGCACTTTCGACGAGAACCCTTGACCTTCACTTTCAACAGGCAAGGTATTTTTACCAAGAATCATGGACTCGGTCGGGATGTTCAATACGGCTTGCCTTTCCATCTGGAACAATGATCCGCCAATCCGATCGAGGATTAAAATTCTAGGCAATGATATCCTTGATCACATGTCCGTGAATGTCGGTCAGGCGAAAATCGCGTCCTTGATAGCGGTAAGTCAGCTTGCGGTGATCAATGCCGAGAAGATGAAGAATGGTGGCATTGAGGTCGTGGATATGCATGGTGTCTGGGGTCCAATGATCTTTGTTTGGACGGATGACGTTGCCGTCCCGATCGGTCAGGTTGTACCCGTACTCATCAGACTGCCCGTAGGTTATGCCAGGCTTTATTCCTCCGCCTGCCATCCAAGTGGTGAAGGCCCGGGGATGATGATCTCTTCCGTAATTTTCCCTGGAGAGAGCTCCCTGGCAATAATTGGTTCGCCCGAATTCCCCCCCCCATACGACCAAGGTATCCTCCAGCATGCCCAGGCGTTTCAAATCGGTGATGAGCGCATAACAACCCTGATCGATATCCTTGCACTGGGAACCATGCTGAGTGGGCAGATTGCCATGAGAATCCCAACCACGGTGGAAAATCTGGATATTTCGCACCCCACGCTGGGCCATACGGCGGGCATTCAAACAACTGGCGGCAAAGGTACCCGCGGTGCGGGCATCCTCCCCGTACAGTTCAAACACCTCATCCGGTTCCTGACTGTGATCCATCAGCTCAGGAATCGATGCCTGCATCCGGTACGCCATTTCATGCTGCTTGATCCGGGAAAGCACTTCCGGATCCGCAAAGTCCTGATAATGACTCTGGTTAAGGGCGGATAGCGCATCCAGTTGAGCCCGGCGGTCGGAACGGGAGACACCCTTGGGGTTTTTCAGGTAAAGAATGGGATTTTCTGCTGCCCGGAAAAGCACGCCCTGATGATCGCTAGGCATGAATCCCGTTCCCCAGAGGCGGTTGAACAGACTTTGCTGGGGATGATTGGTGCGGGCATGCATCACCACGTAACTGGGCAAGTCCTCGTTCATACTGCCCAAGCCATAGCTAAGCCATGCCCCCAAGCTTGGACGACCGGGAATCTGACTGCCCGTCTGAATGTAGGTGATTGCAGGATCATGATTGATCGCCTCGGTAAAGGTGCCGTGCACCACACATAAATCCTTAACAATCTTGGAGGTGTAAG
>JAYOEB010000025.1:0-462 GCA_038116775.1 Opitutia bacterium
GAGGCAGGAAAATTTACCCTGCTCAACCTGACCACTGATCCGGCGGTCGGGTTTACCCTGTGGGTGGCAATCATCGCAGTGCCCTTCCAAAACCTCAGCGCCTTTGGGGTCGACCAATTGAATGCCCAGCGGATGTTTTGCTGCCGGGATGCCAACGATGCCAAAAAGGCAATGATTGCGAGCTCCGCTGCCCTCCTCCTTACCACCCTGATGCTCTTTGTGGGCACCGCCCTCTATGCTTTTTACGAACCGATGCGGGCAGCAGGTACGGAACCTGCGATCTTTGCGGAAGATGGAAACTACGTCTACCCGGTATGGATCGTGACCGAGCTGCCCGCGGGCCTGCGTGGATTAATCCTTGCAGGTATCTTTGCCGCTGCCATATCCAGTCTCGATTCCATTCTGGCCGCCCTTTCCCAAACCACGCTTTCCCTCATTCGCGACCGTAAGGGAAATGAACCA
>JAYOEB010000025.1:472-12492 GCA_038116775.1 Opitutia bacterium
ACTTTCTGCACTGGCACTATCCTGGATTTGCATCATTCGGGTGCGTACGGTTAAAGAACCACCATTAGTTTAGAAAGATCTCTTTCTTTCCCGCCTGTTGGTTCTAATCTGGGGAATTTTGCTGGCTGCCTTTGCGGTAGAACTGGATCAACTCCGCGGTAAGGTAAACGTGGTGGTATTGGCCTTTGGGATGATTTCCTACACCACAGGCCCGATGCTGGGGATGTTTCTGGCTTCGCTTTTCACCCCACGGGCTGGCGTGAAGGGACTGAGCCTAGGGTTTGCCCTGTCCTTTGCGTTGGTTGCCTATCTTAGGCCGGACTTTTACCAGATTCTGCTGAATTTCGATCTCATTTCCCTTGATCAGGTGGAAGAGTGGAGCGGGTTAATGGTGAAAGGATCAAAATTAATGATCGAAATTAATACCGCATGGGCTTGGCCGGTAACCGTATTCGTCACCTGGGGATGCGGGCTTTTGTTTCCTAGAAGAATATCCTCTCATTGAAACCGGCCATTCATATTTTTCCCAGGCCCCAGGAAATTTCTCTGGGAGAGGAAAGCTTTGGCTTTGAAGGCATCCTCCGATTTCATGCGGCTGACGAAGAATCAAGAGAACTCCTTGATCGTTTCCAGGGAAAGCTCAATCTTTGCGAAGCCCCATCGGAAAAGGCCGCCAACCTAAGCATCCTGCGATCCAAGCAAGAAAACCCGGAAGGCTATCGCCTGCAAATTGATCCTCGGAAAATCACCCTGGGCGCCGAAACCAAGATCGGGGCATTCCGGGCCCTCGTGACTCTCGTCAAAATCTTGAATCAAAATCAAGGCGCCCCATCGGCCAAGATCCCCTGCTTGAAGATTCGCGATTTCCCCATCCTCGCCCGAAGAGGCTTCATGCTCGACGTCAGCCGATGCAAAGTACCCAAGCTCGACGCCCTCTTTGCGATCATCGATTCGCTTGCGTCTCTGGGCTACAACGAATTGCAGCTCTACGTGGAGCATACCTTTGCCTTTCGGGATCATTCCGAAGTTTGGAAGGACGCCTCCCCCTACACGGCGGACGAAATCAAGGAAATCGACCTCTATTGTCGACAAAACTTCATCGAACTTGTTCCCAATCTTAATTCCTTCGGCCATTTCGAAAGATGGCTCCGGCACCCTGGCTATCATTATTTGGCGGAATGCCCCCAGGGCTTCAGACGCGACGAACCCTTCATGGAAAGAGACCACGGAAGCACCCTCAAGCCAAATCGGGAGAGCCTGGAATTCGTCAATCGTCTCTACGATGAATACCTTCCGAACTTCAGTTCTAGGAATTTCAACGTCGGCTTGGACGAACCCTGGGAACTCGGTCAGGGATGGAGCGCCGAACAAGTCGGTGAGTTCGGCAAAGGCGCGGTCTACCTAAAGCACCTGAAGGGAATTCTGAAGTTGGTCGAAAAGCAGGGTCGGAACATGCAGTTTTGGGCGGACGTTCTCCTCGAGGATCCGGCAAACGCGAAATTTCTTCCCCCTTCGGCAAAACCTATTATCTGGGGCTACGAGGCAGACCATCCCTTTTCGGAACAAGCCCGAACCGTCTCCGCCTGCGGACTTTCCTTTTGCCTGGCTCCCGGGACCGCCACCTGGAGAAGTTTCAGCGGACGCTGGCCGACCGCCAAGAAAAACGTCGCCAACGCCGTGGAAAACGCAACCCGGTACGGGGCGGAGGGAATCCTGCTGACCAGTTGGGGAGACTGCGGAAACCATCAGCCATGGCCCACCTTTTTCCCGGCGATGTTTTACGCCGGCCAGCGCAGTTGGAATGGAAGGGAAATTTCGGATCAACTACTCGGAGAAGCTCTGAATCTCGACCTGTTCAAGACCTCCGCCTATGATCCGGGAAGCTTGTTGATGGATCTTGGAAGGCTTGACCTGGAAATCGGATCATCCATTCCAAACGCCAGCGTCTGCTGGAATTTGTTCTTTAGCCCACAACCTCAAGAACTTCCTCCTTTCCTGGAACGGAGCATTCCCGCAGCCGGTCTGCAAAAGGGAATCGAATTCCTCGACTCCCTCTCCGAGAGAATTGACGGCTTGGGCTTCTTTTCGGGTTCCGAATCCTTCATCGAAGAAATCTCCCTTGGCGTCGCATTGTCCCGTCTTGCCTTGCAGTATGGTCAGAGCCTGATGGGAGTCTCTTCGAAGAACACTTCCTGCACCGCAAATCAACTTCTCGATCGATTTCGTTCGAATTGGCTCAGGCATGCGAGACCCGGCGGCCTCGAAGAAAGCGCCGCCCTTCTATCCGAGGCCCTGGTTGGCAGAGCCCTTCGGGATTCCGGGTAATTCCTTGGCCACCGCATCCGCCAATATCCTCCCCTTGGCGGTCAGTTTCCACATCGGATCCTTGCGAGCGAGTCCTTCCCCTTGCAAACGGAGCAAGAACCTCTCAATTTCGCCAAAAGCCGAAATCGAAAGGCCAAAACGCCCCGCAAGATCGGCCAGATCAATGCCCCGGTTCATCCTGAGTCCGAACATGACCGCATCCTCAGCCAGATCCGCCGGAGAAAGGCGCTCGCACTCCTCGAAGTCCAAAGCTTCGGGATTTTCCCACTGCCTTGACCATTCCTCCAGGTTGGACAAATTCTTTCTCCTTATCCCATTGATTTGAGAGGCGGCCGAAGGACCGTATCCGATCCATTCGTTCATGGACCAGGTGTTGAGGTTGTGCCGACAGGCATGGCCTTCCCTGGCGTAGTTGGAAATCTCATACTGCTCGAATCCGGCTTGGGGCAAAAACTCCCATGCCCTCTCGTAAAAAGCGGCCTCCCTTTCCGGGTCCACGCTGACCTTTCCCTGCGAAAGCCTCACGTACAAGGCCGTGTCCTCCTCGAAAGTCAGGCAATAAGTCGACAAATGATCAGGTTCCATTTCAATGGCTCGGATCATGTCCCTCTCCCAAGTTTCGAGGGTTTGTCCCGGAATGCCGAAGATCAGGTCCAGGTTGACCGAGCAAGCGCCGACTTCACGGATCATCGAATACGCCTCGAAGACGCGCTCCGCTCCGTGAGCGCGTCCAAGTTCCCTCATTAAGTCCGGATCAAAGGTTTGAACCCCGAGGGAAATCCGGTTTACCCCGATTTCCGCCATCGCCTCGAGTTTGTCGTGGGAAATTTCCGATGGGGCGATCTCCATGCTCCATTCGATTCCTTCCTCCAATCTATGAGTTCTTATCAGGCTTCCCAATCTTCTGATCTGATCCGCCGACAATAGGCCTGGCGTGCCTCCTCCCACAAAGATCGTGGAAAACGGACGCTCGTTCGAAAAATGCTCGATCTCATGCTCCAAACCTTTAAAAAAAGAATTAATTCCCTTTTTGCTTGGTCTCTCTTGGTAAAATGCGCAAAAGTCACAGGTCGTAGAACAAAATGGAACATGAACGTACATTCCCAAGAATGGTGCCTTTTCCGTCATAACGGTTTTTTCAATCTTTCAAATGCAACTTCCTAATAAATCATGAATCGAATCACCCATCCGCTCACCCTCATCCTATTGTCCGCAAGCTTTTGCATTTTGTCGAGTTGCAAACGCCCCAGCTTCATTAATCTGACTTCCACGAACCTAAGCCAAAACCCCTCGGGCATCTACACCTTGCAAACCGAAGTCGACCTGCAGGACCGCAAGGTGCTTGCCGAATCCGTCCAAGTCTCTCTCGTGGTCGGCGGGGAGACTTGGCCCATGGTTCAAGATCCGACCAACACCGCCCTCTGGAGTTACGACTACAAGCTACCCTCCGGGTTCGACGAGGCCACCTATTACTTCCAAGCCGATTATCTCAGCGAAAAGGAAAATGGGGCCCAGGCTACCCGAACTCTCAAGAGTGACCTCCAAGTCTTCCGCCTGGAGAACCGATACGTTGGAAACCTCGCATCCTATCGTGGGCCCGTTGGGGTCGAAATTGCGGTTCAGGGGAGGGGCTTTACCAAATACGACGCCATCACCATCGGCGGCGAAAAGACCACCACCCGCTATCTTTCCGAAAACGAACTGCGTTTCACGATCCCCCCACTACCCTCAGGAATCGACTACCCCGTTCAACTCATCGGCGGTCCCCATGGGGCTCTGGATATCGGCAACTTCAGGATCGATCAGAGTACTCTCGGCGTAACTCCCAATTCACTGGAAATCCAATCGGGGGATACGGCCACTTTGCTCTTCAAGATTGATTTCGAGGCTCCTGGCGGCGGGATACCAATCGATATCAAAACCGACGTTCCCTCCTCCGTCATTATGCCGGAAGCGACGATCGCAGAGGGAGACAAGACCGTCAACGTTCCGGTGCGCGGCGGAGAAATCGGCGAAGGGAAAATGATCATTTCCGCCGACGGTTACGAAACCGTCGAGATTCCCGTAAGGATATTCTAGGTTTTTTGTCTCCGAATGATCGCTTCGGCCAAAACTTGCGATCACTCCGTATCCGTGGTGATTCCTTGCCTGAATCGGGTCGATTTCCTTCGAAAAGCTCTGCGTTCGGTTTTCCAACAAACGCGACTGCCGCAGGAGGTGATCGTCGTGGATGATGGATCAATCACTCCGCTGAAAAAAGGCCTTGGAGAAGAATTTCCCCATGTCCGTTGGTACAGGCAAGACAGGCAAAAGGGCGTTTCCGCCTCCCGTAACCTTGGCATACGCAAAGCCCGAAATCCCTGGATCGCCTTCCTTGATTCCGATGACCAGTGGATGCCGGAAAAACTGGAGGCTCAATGCCTCTTTCATCAGGCAAACCCCGAGATTTTTGCTTCTCACACCAACGAAACTTGGATTCGAAACGGCAACCAGGTGATGCCCCCCGCCTACCTTGACAAATCCCCGGAAGGCTTGTTCGAAAGATCCCTCGAGCGCTGTCTGATTTGTCCCTCCTCCGTTCTCGTTCATCGTTCCATTCTGGATCAGATCGGATTGTTCGACGAAGAACTTCCGGTCTGCGAAGATTATGATTTGTGGCTTCGCCTGATGCTAGTCCATGAGATTGGTCTTGTTCCCCAGGCTCTGGTTCGGAAGTTTGGGGGACACGCCGATCAATTGTCCCGCGAAAACTGGGGAATGGATCGTTTTCGCGTGCTATCCCTGCAAAAGTTGATCTCGCAAAATTTGAATCCCTCGGACAGAAGATCGATTCTTGATGCATTGACGAAAAAATGCGACCTCTTGGCCAAAGGCTTCGCCAAACACGACAAGGACAAGATTTCCCAGCGATACTTTGCCCTCGGCAGACGTTTTCGAACTCTTTTTTCGGAAGCCTCCCACGAGGCTTGCCTGCGATGAACTTCGTCGTCGCCCTTCATGCCGAGGCAAAACCCCTGATCGAAGCCTTTGGACTGAGCAAGGCGTCCTGCGTCTCTCCTGTTCCCCTCTATCACGGCGCCAATCATCAACTGGCGGTTTCCGGAATTGGAAGAATCCCAGCGGCCGCCGCCACCGGCTTTCTCCTCGGACGTTGCTCTCTCTCCTCTCCTTCCCTGCTTAACGTCGGAATTGCGGGACATGGTTCGATGGCTGTGGGAGAGGCATTCGTCGCCCACAAGATTACCGACGAGGAAAACCCAAACGCCTTTTACCCTCCTCAGTTGTTCGACGACGAATTCTCCACCTCCTCTCTTCAAACCTGCAATCAGCCCTGCGATCACTACCATGAGGGACTCGGATACGACATGGAGGCTCATGCCTTTTATTCCGTCGCCAGCCGTTGCGTCACCCGCGAATGCGCCCAAGTACTCAAAGTCGTCTCCGACAATCCGCAACGTCCCGCGTCTTCAATCGATGCCGCCTTGGCCACGGAACTGATTTCCGAAAGATTACCGCAAATCTTTCGCTTGGTTGAGAAAATCGACGGCCTAGCCGATGAGATTTCCTTCGTCTCCACCTACCACGAACTTCTGGGACAAGCCAAGAAACGGCACTGCTTCAGCCAGACTCAAAACCTGCAGATGGAACGTCTTTTTCGCCACGCTCAGATTCTTCAGGCAAACGAGCAATCCCTTGCGGAAGCCATCAGCAGCGCGAAGTCCGCAAAGGGTGCCCTGCGAGCCCTGGAAAAACTGCTGGACCAAGAAAGGATCTTCTCTTGATCAGTCACCTTTACTTCGAAGAGGAAATCGAAGGTCACCCCCGGGCGGAGGAATTGTTTGCCCGCTTCCCCAAGGCTCGGAGGATTCCTTGCAGTCGATACAAGGAAGTGTTCAATCCGAGTGGCCAGAACTTTCGACTACAAAAGAAAAAGCCAGCCCTTATCCTCGCCTCTCAAAAGGGAATCAAGTTGCATCGCATTCCTCCCAAGTATGGAGTCGGCGGATCTCGCAACTTTTACTTCTCGCATCTGCTCAATTGTTTGTATGACTGCCGCTACTGCTTTTTGCAGGGCATGTTTCCATCCGCTCATTACGTTCTCTTTTTGAATTACGAGGATTTCTGGTCTGAGATTCTGAAAGCCACGGAGGAAGGCAAGAAGACCCCCAGTTGGTTTTTTTCAGGTTATGATTGCGACAGCCTCGCCTTGGAGTCCGTAACTGGATTCGCCGATTTTTTCCTGCCGCTTTTCGCCGCTCTGCCCGAGGCCCGTCTGGAATTGAGGACGAAAAGCATCAACACCAAGGTTTTGAAATCGCGCAAGCCGGTCTCCAACGTGGTGGTCGCCTTTAGTTTTACTCCGGATGAAATAAGCGAAAGACTGGAGAACGGAGTCCCCGCCGTGGATGCCCGCATTCGGGCCATGCATGAGTTGGCCGATCTGGGCTGGTCCGTCGGAGTCAGAATAGACCCCATCATCGAATGCCTCGATTTCAAGGCTCGATACGCCCGTCTCCTTCACAAGTTGTTTGCCAAGCTTCCCTCTCAATCCCTTCATTCGGTATCGCTGGGAACCTTTCGAATGCCCCGGCGTTTTTTCAAAAAGGTAGAGAAGCTCTATCCCGACGAACCCCTGTTTGCCGGTAGCTTCGATCACGACGAAAAAAATTCCTCCTATCTTCCGGAAATCGAACGAAGCCTGATGGAGAGCTGTCGCTTGATTTTGAAAGACTACGTGGAAGAAGGAAAGATCTTTGCCTGTGAAATAATTTGACTGGCCTCTTCTTCGAAGAAAGATTCTCCGATTGCCTTTTTGCCCGATCGTCTCTATCAAAACGAGACATCTCGGCCACCTTAGCTCAGTTGGTAGAGCACTCGCCTTGTAAGCGAACGGTCGTCGGTTCGAATCCGACAGGTGGCTCCATTCTTCGGCGGCGAAACCCAGCTAGTCGACCCTGCTCTCAATGATTGAAAGAATCGATGAAGCCTGCGGGCTGGATGGCATCATCTCCACCAGCTTTCGGGCATGGGGCAAGGCCTCGTTCCATCTTTCGCGCTGAGTAAGCAAGTCAACGAGATAACGGAGGAATTCCGGGTTGTCTGGTTGTAGACGGATGGCCTGGAGAAAGGATTGGCGGGCATCTTCGAATTTTCCGACCTGCCAATAGGCGATGGCCAGATTGTTGAAGACTCTGGGGTTGTCATGCCAATAGGCCGTGGCTCTCTCCAGGGAACGAATTGCCTCAGGCAATCGATTGCGGTCTTCGGCGAGCAGCAAACCCAAGGAGTAATGAACTTGCCCCCACGTGGGCTGCAATTCGATGCAATCACGCAATAATTGTTCAGCCTCTTCGTTTTTACCCATGCGATTCAAAAGCGTAGCCAGATTCATTCGGGCGGGAAGATAGGTGTCTTCTCTCCTGATGGCTTCGCGGTAGTGCCTCTCCGCCTCTTTCGAAAGGCCGGTGTTTTCCGCCAAAATACCAAGGGAAAGGTTGGACTCGGGCCGATCGAGATTTGAGCTGTAGCGGAGCTTGAGTTCGGCAAAGACTTCATCGAACAACTCCAGCTGCTCAGTTGAAAACAAATTTCGCGGGGCCCTCGAGAGAACCCGGGCAGCCTCCGTTCGGACCGCCCGCACGGAATCAGACAACAACTCAACCAGATCCCCATGGGTTTCGGACAACGGCATTTCCTCCATCTTGGAAATGGCCGCCACCCGAACCACCGACTCATTGGAATCAAGATTTCGGCGGGCCTCTCGATTGCTTGCATCACTGATGAATCGACGCAGGGCTAGCAAAGCCCCCGCTCGAGTAAAGGCAGGAGCATGTGGGTCTTGTGAAGTTTCAATCAGCAACTGCTCGGCGTTGGGTTTTCCGGATCGGAAGGCATGGAAAGCTTCCGGGTGTCGAACTTCCTTGGGTCGCTCGCTTCCCTTGAACCGGTTCACCGCCTCCGCTGCCCATTTCGCATCCTTGTCCTGGTGACACTGGTTGCAGGCATTGGGGGAACCGAATTCGACCGACAAGTCCGGACGGGGGATTCGGATGCTGTGATCCCTGCGTTCATCAATCCCCATGTAGGTTTTGTGAGGCATGTGACATTCCACGCATTTGGCCCCTTCGGTATTCATGGGATGAAAGTGATGAGTCGGGTTATCGTAGCCAGCCGGATTATTCCGGTTGGGCAGGTGGCAGCGCGTGCACAACTGGTTGTCGTAGGAATGAAGGCGCGTGGTGTGGGGATTATGGCAATCCGTGCACTTCACTCCCTTGTGAAACATCTTGCTTTGCAGGTAGGAACCGTAAACGTAGACCTCGTCGTCTATCTGACCGTCTACGTGATAGGTGGGAACCTGCATGTCGGCAGACCATGGTTGGACCACCTCCGGAAGAAAATGATCGAGAAAGGCATTGCCCGCATGATGTCCGGGGTGCACGAAACCACGTCGGGCGTGGCATTTGGCGCAGGCTTCGATTTGAGCAAGGTTGCTGCCGTTGAGATCGACCAGACCGAAGTGAGGCATTTCATGAAAACCAACTCCCGACTTCGCCAGTTCGACGTGTCGCCGCCCCGGACCGTGACAACTTTCGCAGGAGACGTTGATCTCGGAATAAGAAGTCGAGAAACTCTGCGTATGAGGATCGAATTTCTTTATTAGGTTGGTGGAGTGGCAATCGGCGCACATGTGATCCCAGTTTTGCATGGAACGGGTCCAGAAGAGCGGATCGTCCGGTGCAATTCGTTCGTCGGGATACAGATGATACCATTGTTTTCTTTCGACGTCCCAACAGGTCGGCAACACTTGCATTCGGCCGTCGGGAAACTTGACCAAATATTGTTGAAGCGGTTCCCAACCAAAGGTGTAGGCGACTTTGAAGGTTTCCATTTTCCCTTCCTGGTTTTCGGTTTCCACCAGGTATTCGTCTCCCTTCCTGAAGAATTTGCTGGTCACGCCGTAATTTGTAAACTCGGAACCGTTGAAGTCGGCCCTTACGGTTTCTTCGGTGGGTAATTCCATCGCATGATAGTGATGGGATCCCGTCCACTCCTCATGCGCGCCCCGATGGCATTCGGAACAGGTTTCCGCCCCAACGTATTCCTCCAAACGATGCTCGCCTCCACCCCTGGCGTCATTCCGAAGGTCCAACTCGGATTCACTCCTTTCGCCACATGAGCAAAGCAGGGCGAAACCAAGGCAGTTGTGGATGATTCTCTTGAAGCGGGGCATGGCGAAAGTTACGATTATTCCGAAAAGTCCCATCAAAGCAATTCACAAGGAACAATATCTCGATTGCCCGGAAGGAACTGATCTTAATGAAAAATTCCGTAAAAAAATCGTAAGATCGAAGGTAATTCCGGAATAAGGAGAGATGCTTTTATTTTTGCCGCCGTCTTTTACAAGATAAATTCCTTGCCTAAAATTGCTTATATGATCAAATTCATACCATGAAGAATTGGCTTTCCCACTTTGTCCTTTTGTCCTTTCTAACCAGTTTCGCCCACGGGGCCGCCGAGAGAGACTTTCACTCCAAAAACGGACAGAAAATCAGGGGATCGGTCGAAAAATTCTACGAAGACGGGGACATCCTGCTCAAGAGAAGCAATGACAACCAACTTTTCAGGATCAGCCTGGACGTCTTCACGGAGGATGACCAGGCTTTCGTTCGAAACAACTTCGCTCCCAATCACGATGCCCTCCCGGAATTCGAGCGCCCTCTCTCCCCGTCCGTCCTTCAGGCCAACTCGCGTTACATCGACAGCCTGATCGAGAAAAAAATTGCGTCCTACCGTCTCCGTCCCAACAAATTGGCCAGCGAGGAAGTTTTTCTGAGGAGGGCCTACCTCAAGATCATCGGACGCATCCCCACCTTCGAGGAAGCCCAGGAGTTCCTCGATAACCGGGATCGTTCCAAGAAAAAAGCTCAACTGATCGACAAACTTCTAGGCAGTCATGGCTACGTCAGCCACTGGTTTCACTTCTGGGCGGACATTCTCCGGGCCAAGGAAAGCCTTGGTAACCGGGTTTCCGGCAGACCCTACATCGATTACATTCGCGAGTCCATAGCGTCCAACAAACCCTACGACACGTGGGTCAAGGAAATGCTTTCCGCCTCAGGCGCCATGTGGGAAAGAGGAAACGGAGCCGTCGGTTATTTTATCCGCGATCGGGGAATGCAACTGGACAACATGTCCAACACAGTCCGCATATTTCTTGGAACGAGTTTGGAATGCGCTCAGTGTCACGACCATCCCTTCGATCGCTGGACTCAAAAGCAGTTTTACGAAATGGCCGCGTTCACTGAAGGAGCCGGCAACGTCAGGATAAATGGTTCCGACAACCTCAGCGTTCTCAACCGTCTGTCTCGGGATGAGGAAAGAAAGCTTAACCAAGGCGACGACACGAGAGCCTCGCGTCGGCTCAGCAACGCCACCCGCGACATCAGGGAATTGATCACCACCGGGCTGGCAAGCATGGGAAAAGGTAAAATCAAGCTCCCTCACGATTATCAGTACGACAACGCCAAGCCCAATCAGGAGCTGACCGCAACCACTATATTCGGGTTGGCCGTGGAATTGGACGAAAATCTCGAATCCACCGGATCGCGGGCATCCTACGCAAACTGGGTGGCGTCCGAATCCAATCCGCGCTTCACCACCGTGATCGTCAATCGCTTGTGGAAGGAAGTGTTCGGCCTGGCCCTCATCGAACCACTGGACAATATGTTCGACGACACCATGGCGACCGATCCCGAACTTCAATTGCACCTCGAGAAGGTGATGGTCGCCCTTAACTACGACTTAAAGGAATTCTTGAGGATTCTCTACAACACTCAGGCTTTTCAGCGGGAAGCCCCCAAGCCCGACCTTATGTCCAGAGACGCCAAGGACACCGTCATGCCCCCTGAAGTCAAGTGGGTTCTGGCGGGGCCAAACGTCGAGGCCCCCACCCGAGGAAGCATTCCCTACTTTTACCAAGGTCCGCTGATGGAAAGAATGACGGGAGAGCAACTTTGGGATTCGCTGGTCACCTTGAACTACCCGGACGTCGACACCCGTCAAATCAAACGCGGTGACAACTACGCCAACTACGAGAACTACCTGGAAATGTCCGGCGAAGAACTATTCGCGATCGCCATGCAAAGAGCGGGTTTGCAAGCCGGGGCCGACCCCAAGCCTCCCGCAAAGAAGGACATGAGCGCCAAGCTGGGCGAGCCCATCAATTCCGAATGCCCGCTCAAGCCCGGTCGGGCCATCGACCCAAGTCTCTTGGCCCTCAACGCCAAAGGCGAAACCATCGGCTTTTGCTGCAAATCCTGTTTGAATAGGTTTAATCAGCAACAATCCGAGAGCCCGACTCCGACCGTCGCCGCCAAATCAAGTCCAAGGGCTTCTCATGATTACGGGAATTACGTGAACGACCGCTCCTCCGTACGGGCTTCTGAGGTAGGATCGCCGCCCCCTGCCGGGCATTTCATCCGCGAATTCGGAGCCTCCACCCGCGATCAGATCGAAGACGGTCACAAGCAAGCCTCGGTAACCCAAGTGCTGAACATGCTCAACGGGTATGTGGAAAAAAACCTGCTCGCGAACGACAAAGTTCGAATTTTGAATATCGTAAAGCAGGGAAAAACCGTGGACAGCCAAATCAACAATGCCTTCCTTGCGGTATTGAACAGGGAACCCACCAG
>JAYOEB010000025.1:12502-14215 GCA_038116775.1 Opitutia bacterium
CTGGGTACTCGTCAACAGTCACGAATTCTTATTCGTTCAATAATTTGAAAACCAACAACTTCATCATAAAATAAAACGAGGCGAAAATCATGAATCCATCACTTAATACAATCGACGAACTTGGCCGTAGAGAATTCATCGCCAATGCCGCGAAGGCATGCTTGGGCGTGGGACTTATGCCCATGGCTGGATCTTACATTCACAACAGCGTGAAGGCCCTTACTCCAGGCGCCAGACCCGCCGCAGCGCGCCACGTCATTTACCTCAACATGTCCGGAGCGATGTCGCACCTCGACACTTTCGGCCCCAAGCCCAACAATCCGGACATCCAAGGTCCCGTAAAATCGATTTCAACGAGCGCCGACGGCGTGATTCTCTCGGAGAATCTTCCCCTTACCGCCAATCACATGCACAACTCGGCAATCATCAAGACCATGGTTACCAGCCAAGGCGCCCACGAACAAGCGAGCTACTTGATGCACACGAGCTATCTCAAAAGAGGCACAATCGTCCATCCGACCTTCGGCAGCTGGGTATCGAAGCTTTCCGGTCCGATCAACCGAACGATACCCAGAAACGTTAGAATCGGCGGCGGTGGCGGCGGGGCCGGATTCCTCGAAGCCGAACACGGAGCCCTGCCGATCGGCAACCCCAAGGCCGGACTCGCCAACAGCTCGATGGCCGAGTATTTGGACCATGAGAAGTTCGGCAGCCGAATCGCGATGGCCGAAAAAATGAACGTCAACTTCACCGCCCAGTACAACCAAAAGCAGGTGCGGGCATATTCCAAGCTCTATCAGGACGCCATCAAGCTCATGAACAGCGAAGACTTGAACGCCTTCGACATTACCAAAGAGCCGGAATCCATGCATCAACTTTACGGAACCAGCAATTTCGGCCAAGGTTGCCTACTGGCCCGTCGCTTGATCGAAAACAAAGTTCGCTACGTTGAAGTTTCCCGAGGCGGATGGGATACGCACGACAACAATTTTGAAGCCGTCGCCAACAACTGCATGGATATCGACAAGGCCCTCAGCGCCCTGCTGATTGATCTTGAATCCAGAGGTTTGCTCAAAGAAACGCTTGTCGTCCTCACCTCTGAGTTTGGACGCACTCCCAAAATCAACGGTCGCGACGGTCGCGACCACTGGCCTTATTGCTTCACTGCCTTCATGGCGGGCGGCGGAGTCAAGGGAGGCACCACTTATGGGGAAACCGACGATCAGGGAAGATCGCCCGTCGAAGGAAAACCCATCAAACCGGAGGATCTCAACGCCACCATTGCCTATCTGCTCGGACTTCCCCTCAACGACGTCCAGTACTCTCCTTCGGGTCGCCCCTTTACCATTGCTCATAAGGGAGAGCCTTTGTTTGACGTCATCGCCTAGAAAATCACAGATGCTTGATGATTGAGAAAAGACTTCTTCTTGCCAGCGCCCTCCTCTTTTCTCTCTCATTAGTTAGCGCTAATGAACCTCTAAGGGTATTCAAGACACCCCAAGGTCAGTCGTTTGAAGGTAGAGCCGTAGGGTACGAAGGCCAAGTTTTTATCCTCGCGGACAGCTCCGGTAAGCTGGTAAAGGTTCCGCTCCGCGCCTTGTCGGTGGAAGATCAGCGTTATTTGATTGAAGCCGCCCAAGCCCAACGCATCACCAAGGGGACCCCCTCGGCAAACCCTTCCTCCAATTCCCCGGGGCAAGCCAACGTTGCCGT
>JAYOEB010000025.1:14225-22206 GCA_038116775.1 Opitutia bacterium
CACTCGGTCGACCTTCACGACGCTGGAAGCGGCTGCCGAGAATGCGTCCGGCGGAGTCGACTTTCACAGTCAGATCATGCCCATTCTGCAGTCACGCTGCAACGAATGCCACAAAGCCCCTTATGAAAAAGACGGTCGTACCATCAAACCCAAAGCGGGTCTGAGGTTTGACTCCTACGAAATGCTCATGAGAGGTTTTGGGGACGACCCCGTCGTCATTCCGGGAAACGACAAGGCGAGCTTGCTCCTGGAGGTGGTCACGCTCCCTCCGGACGACGACATGATCATGCCCCCTAAGGGAGACCCTCTGGCAAAGGAACAAATCGTCTTGCTGAGAAGGTGGATTCTGGAAGGTGCCTCGGAAAAACCGACCGGCAAAGTCGTTGCCCAAACCGATGAAGCCCCCCCCCCTTCGCCGGAGGATGGAGAACAGAAAGACGACGTCGTGCATCGTCCTCCGCCTTCTAAGAAACAAACCTTCCGGGCAGGTTCCTTTTTCGCTCATATGCCCGTGCCTTTGGGCGTCAGCCCCGAGGAAGCCCTCGCCAAAGCCGCCGGAGCCAAGCCCAAGCCCGGGGAACCGATCGATTTTGATCGTCACGTCCTGCCCATTCTGGAGGAACGCTGCAACAGTTGTCACCATGCGCCCTTCGATCGAAGCGGCCGGCTCGTCAATCCTAAGGCCGGACTCCGTCTGGACGACTACGCCCAAGTGATGAAAGGCACGATCGAAGGACCGGTCGTAAAGGCAAATGACTTGGAGGCGAGCAATTTGTACCAAGTTCTCATTTTGCCTGAAGACGACGATCTCTTCATGCCCCCCAAGGGAGGACCTCTCGATGGTGATGAAATAGATGTCATCAAGAGATGGATCACCGAAGGGGCAAAGCCTTCGAAAACCAGCGTCTCCTCTACCAAGGGAGGAATTCCCGCTCCTGACGAGCCGGTTAGTTTTCACAATCACATCCTTCCTCTTTTTGAAAAGAAATGCATGGAATGCCACGGCGCGCCCTTCGTCAAGAACAGCAGAACCATCAAGCCCAGAGCAGGTCTCCGCTTGGATAGCTACGAGTGGGTCTTGAAGGGTAACCTGGACGGAACCATCGTAAGCCCAGGCGATCATACCGACAGCGCCCTGCATCGCGTCATCACCCTCCCGGAAGACGACCCGGAAATCATGCCGCCCAAGGGAGGTCCCCTTTCAGAAGAGGAAGTCGTTATGATCAGACGTTGGATTTTGGAGGGTGCTTCCGAGCAACCAGCCGCTACCGCCGCTGACCCCAATGCGCCTCCAAAAGTCAAAAAAGTCGAGACTGTCGCTGCAAGCGACGTCCAAGAGAAAACGTCCATCCTGGATCTCTTGGCCAAAAGACTGAGTGTTCCCTCCAAGTCCTCCATGACGGCAGCGGAGAAGACTGGAGCCCTCGTCCGACAACTGTCTGAAAAAAGCCCTCTCGTCAGGGCCGAGTTCTCATCCTTCGCCAGTGAAATCGAAGATTCTAATTTGGGAGCCTTCAGTGGGATCAAAAACAACATTTCCCACCTCGACGTCTCCCGTACCAAAATCACCGACCGTTCCATGACGGTCGCGGGGGGTTACCCCAACCTTACGTGGATCAACGTCCGCAACACCAAGATCTCGGACACCGGCATCAAATCACTGAGTAAACTCAAGTTCCTCCAATACCTTAACCTGTCCGGGACTCAAGTCACCGACAAAAGCATCAGCACCTTGTCCGACATGAAGAGCTTGAACGAGATCTACCTTTGGAACTCCAAGGTCACCGAAGCAGGGGTCAAAAAGCTGAAGCAATCCCTTCCAGAAGCCAAGATCATTTGGTTTCCCAATTCCTGAGCTTTGCCCTCTGCTGGTTCGTTCCTTGGTTGTGCCTGAAAGTCCTTTGTGATAGAACGGACCCGTGAATCCTAAACTTTCAGCAATCGTCGATGGCTAGGAAATTCGAAGTTCATCGAATACGGGAGGATTTCCCCATCTTGAGTAGAAACAACCGGGGCAAGCCCATCGCTTATCTGGATAATGCGGCAACCACGCAGAAACCACGCTGCGTGATCGATGCAATCTCCGACTATTACCGGGAATTCAATTCGAACGTTCATCGTGGGGTGTATGAATTGGCGGAGGATGCTGAAAATCTCTATCATCATGCCCGAAAAACTATCAGCGAACGATTTCAGGTCTCCGAAAATCAGATCGTATTCGTACGCGGCGCCACGGAAGGCTTGAATCTGATCGCTCACTCCTACGGATCTTTGGTTTTGAGGGCAGGCGACGAAGTGATCCTGAGCGAAATGGAGCATCACGCCAACATCGTGCCATGGCAACTCGTTTGCGCAAAGTCGGGTGCCTCGATTCGGGTTTGCCCCACTCTTCCTGACGGATCATTGGACCGGGATTGGCTTTCCCAAAACATGGCCCGCGATACGGTTAGAATAATCTCGATAACTGCTGTTTCCAACACCCTTGGCACCATAAATCCAATCGAGGAAATCATTGCCGAGGCCAAAACCTACCAGAAAAAAGTCGTCATTGACGGGGCTCAATCAGTTGCTCATCAGTCAACGGATTTCACAAAACTGGGCTGTGATTTTTTTACTTTCTCGGGACATAAGGTCTTTGGCCCGATGGGAATAGGCGTCGTCATCGCAAAACACGCTCTTCTTGAGGAAATGCAGCCATATCAGGGCGGGGGAGATATGATCGACAGGGTAAGTTTCGAAGAAACGACTTTCACGACGGCTCCTCAAAAGTTCGAAGCGGGAACGCCCAACGTCTGCGGGGCGATTGGACTGGGCAAAGCCATGGAGTATATCGGCGGGTTTTCCATGAAGGAGGTCGCGAGGCATGAGGCCCTGCTTTACGAGAACGCCCGGCAGGGACTTTCCGAAATCCAGGGCTTCACCGAATATGGAAGGACCCCAAACAAAGCCGCGGTGCTCGCTTTCTCCTTCGAAGGCATTCATCCCCATGACCTCGCTTCCTTTCTGGATGCTCAAGGCATTGCCATTCGTACCGGTCATCACTGCTGCCAGCCCCTGATGAAAGTTCTTGGAGTCGAAGCGACCGCCCGGGCATCCTTCGCTCTTTACAACACCATGGAGGAATCGGTCCGCTTCGTGGATGCGGTGAAAAAGGCGGTCGATATTCTGAGATAGGGCCGGCTTACTCCTTATACCAAGGCTGTCGAGCGTTTCTTTCAATTTCCTGATCGGCTTTCGTCATCCGATCGGACAAACTGGCAACGATGGCGGGATTTTCCTGAGCTAGATTCGTTTGCTCGGCCAAGTCCCGGCTCAGATCAAAAAGCATCACGGATTCCTCGCCTTTTTGGCTCTTTGGCTTTTTTCGTAGTAGCTTCCATTTCCCCGAGCGTATGCCCTCGATTGCTCCGTGAGAAGTGTAGTAAAGAAATTCCTTCCTGTTGGACTTGCCTTTTCCCAACATCAAATTCGATGCATCCACTCCATCTATCTTGAGATTTGGGGGCAGGTTTCCCGGCATGAGAGCAGCCAGGCTCGGCAACAAATCTATCGTTCCCATCAATTCGGAGCATACGGTCCCAGCTGGAATTCTGCCTGGTGCCCACATCACGCATGGAACCCTTTGTCCACCTTCGAAAGTAGTGCCTTTTCCATCACGCAAGGGCCCGGCGGAACCGCCGTGATGCTTAAAGGACAGCCATGGTCCGTTGTCGGTGGCATAAATGATGATGGTCTTTTCTTCCAGCTCGAGATCCTTGATCACCTTAATGATGCGCCCGACTTCCGAATCGATGTGTTCGATGACGCAGGCGTAGGCGTTCAACGGGTTGGGATCTCTAGTTTCATCAGGGACGTAAAGCGGGATGTGCGGCATGGAGTGAGGCACGTACGCAAAGAATGGCTGGTCTTTGTTTTTCTTGATGAAGGAGATCGTCCTCTCGGTACATCTTCGCGTGATCGTTCGCTGATCGACGGGCAATTCCACCATTCTCTCGTTTTCGATGAGAGGAGTTTTCCACTTAGTCAAGGTAGATTCGGGGTCGTTCCAAAGCATATCCATCCCCGCAGGACCACCACGGGGCCTGCCCTTGTTGTCGGGATGGTTCATGTCGTTGGAATACGGAATTCCGAAATACTCGTCGAATCCGTTTTGCCTAGGCAAGGTTTCGGGATGGTGACCCAAGTGCCATTTGCCAAAACATGCGGTGGCGTATCCCAACGACTTGAAGTGGTCGGCCATGGTGTACTCGGACGGATTCAGTCCTTTCTTGGAACTCGGGAAAAGTACGTGCTGGTGCAACCCCACCCTTTTGGGGTAGCAACCCGTCAGCAAGGCTGCTCGAGAGGGGGTGCAAACGGGAGAGGCAACCATGAAGTTGGTAAACTTTCTTCCCTCCTTGGCCAGCTGATCGATATGGGGAGTCCGGATGGTCTTCGACCCAAAGCAGCCAAGATCTCCATAACCCTGATCATCGGTGAAGATCAGGACGACGTTGGCTTTGTCCGCGCTCTTTAGGAGCGACCCGAAGTTCATAAGACCAAGAAATAGGAAAACAGCATACCTCATTTCGATAGTTTGATAAACCTTTCCAGATTCAATCAACAAAGAAATTGGGGGCTTCTTGCTTTTTTTCGTAGGAAGAATTCATCGCCTTAGAGTCTTCGTCCAAGCGCGTCCTCTGCAACCATGTCATCAATCAAGACCCATAATCGCCACCTTTTCCAAGCTTCCCATATCCTTTTTCGAAAGGCTTTGTTTAAAAAGCGCAAAAACGCTTCAAATCAATTTTTGGCACGATTGGTGCAAACGTTGGTTTGTGAATGAAATTTATTTTACTAAATTGATGCTTTCTCGTCCTAAGATCGGGATTTTAATTGATTAGGATGAAAAATAATACATTTTATAACCTTTGGCGGAAAATGACTGACACAAACAAATTTAAATCCAATTCAAAAAAACGCGTGCCTTTTTCAGGTCCGCTTCTAGGTGGACACCCCTTGGAAGAGGTCTCCGAAAGTTCGGAATCCCGAGATTTTTCCATTCCCCTCAAATCTCCTTCCAGAACTTACCAATCGAAAGACCTCCCCACTATCCTGTTTTTGAGCAAAAGAGGGATGTCGCGCTCTCCACTGGCTCAGGAAGTGATGCGCAATCTCATTCGACAGTCCTCCTTGTTCGGCAGAATGCGGGTATCTTCCCGTGGAGTGAACGTCGCCTACAACGATTGCCCAATCGACGGCAGAATGCAAAGCTACTGCTCAAAGTTGGGGTTGATCCTGCATAGAACCGCTCTTTTCGCAACCGTTCCCGAAATAGCCAACGCATCTCTCATCATCACCATGGACGCGGACAGCGAAGACTTCGTTAAAATTCACAAACATGCGATCCGAGGCGAAGTGCGTTCCATTGGGGGATTTCTTGCCACGGGCAGCGAACCCTACGTGCAGGATCCTTTTGACCGAGACGACGAGACCGACGTCGATGAACGATACGAACAAATCATCTCTACGGTTTCATCGGCCTGCGCCAAGCTTCTCCATTACGTTCCACGCTTAATTCTCTAGGAATCCCCTTTCATCAAGTGGGAATAAGGACCGTGAGAGGCAGGATGGTCGGAAGATAAGAGACGCCCGTCGATTGGATCGTTCGATTCTTGCTTCCGTTTTCACGGAGGCGAGTGGCGACCCCTGACGGCAAAGATTGATTTACGGCATTCGGGGCAAACGCAGTAAAACCCGTGATCTTCAGTTTGGTAGATCCATTTGGTTTGATACCTGTAGGGAGTTTCTTTGCTCACCTCTAACTTCTTCCAACCATCTTCCATTTTCTTTAGGTTTCGGATGTAGGCTTTGGCGCTGTAGTAATCCTTGAATTTCTTATCATCTACCGAATACTTCCATGATTTTTGCATCTTTGGACAAGCCGCATGGGAAAAAGCCACCAACAAAATGGAATTCAAAATACTTATTAGGATTATTTTCATATTTAAACTGACTACATAAATGGTAATTTGTCAAACAACTCTGGGGATGTTTTTCGCGTTTAAGATCAAACGCCTGCTTTCCTTTTGCCTTTGATCCGAAAAATCACATGATCAATTTCTTTGAAAAGTTATGTCAGAAGACGAGAATAGTTACGATTTTTCCACCATTGAGAAAAAATGGCAGGATTTTTGGGAACGCGAGCGTACCTTTCGGGCGAACGATCAATCCGAAAAGCCCAAGTATTATGCCCTGGATATGTTTCCATACCCATCAGGAGCCGGTTTGCATATCGGTCACCCCGAGGGTTACGTGGCCTCCGACATTCTGGCCCGCTACAAAAAGGCATGCGGATACAACGTCCTTCACCCCATGGGATGGGACGCCTTTGGTCTGCCGGCCGAGCAGTATGCCATTAAGACGGGAACCCACCCCTCGGTAACGACGCAGACGAACGTCGACAATTTCCGTCGCCAAATCAAAAGCATTGGCTTTGCGATCGACTGGGAACGTGAAATCAATACCACCGATCCGGGTTACTACCAATGGACCCAATGGATCTTTCTCAAGCTTTTCCAAAAGGGACTTGCCTATGTGGATGAAAAACCGGTTTGGTGGTGCCCAAACCTGCGGGCGGTCCTTGCCAATGAGGAAGTGGTGGATGGTAAATCCGAAGTCGGCAATCATCCGGTCGAGCGGCGAAACCTTCGTCAGGTCGTACTCCGCATCACCGCCTATGCTGAAAAGCTTCTCGCCGGACTGGATGAACTGGATTGGCCGGACTCCACCAAACGTCAGCAAAAGGCATGGATCGGGCGATCGGAGGGTGCCGAAGTGCAGTTTGCCATCGAAGGGTCGGATGAAAAGCTGACCGTGTACACCACCCGGCCCGACACTTTGTTCGGAGCCACCTACATGGTGGTTGCACCCGAACATCCTCTCCTGGAGCAATTGGTCATGGCGGAAAAAAAAGAGGAAGTGGATGCCTACGTTTTGGCAGCAGCCAAAAAAAGCGATTTGGACCGCACCGATCTCGCCAAGGACAAGTCGGGCGTTTTCACAGGAAGTTATTGCATAAATCCGGTCAACGGGGAAAAGGTACCCGTCTGGGTGGCTGATTACGTTCTCATCACTTATGGAACCGGCGCCATCATGGCGGTGCCCGCCCATGACGAGAGAGACTTTGAATTTGCCGAGAAATTTGGCATCGAGATACATCGGGTAATCGCACACCCCGATGGCGATGATGAAAAGGGTAGACTGCCCTACTCCGGCCCAGGCGTCATGGTCAATTCAGGAGAATACGACGGCATGGAAGCCAATGCCTGCAAGACCAAGATCATTGCCGACCTTGAAACCAAAGGCCTGGGTAAAGGTGCCGTAAATTATAAGCTTCGCGACTGGATTTTCTCCCGCCAGCGCTATTGGGGAGAACCCATTCCCTTGGTCTGGGTATCCGGGGATGATTATGAACGCGCGCTAAACACCAATGGAGCTCTCAATGAGCTCATTCCCGAAAACGCAGTAACTACGGACAAGGACGGACAAGTTCTCTACGCCCTCCCCTTGCCACCCAGCGAACTTCCTCTCAAACTACCAGAAGTTGAAAACTATCAACCCTCGGGAACCGGCGAAAGCCCCCTTGCCACCATCTCCGAATGGTTGGATATATGGTTTGATTTGAAGACGGGAAAATCCGCTTCGCGAACCGAGCCGAAGCCGGATGGAGAGCATTGGGTATCGGCAACCCGAGAGACCAATACCATGCCCCAATGGGCAGGGTCCTGTTGGTACCACTTGCGATATATCGATCCTCGGAATTCTGATCATCTGGTGGACAAACAAAAGGAAGCGTACTGGGGAGGACCTGATTTCTACATCGGGGGCGCCGAGCATGCGGTTCTTCATCTGCTTTATGCCAGGTTCTGGCACCGCTTTTTATATGACGAGGGTGTCCTGGCCAACCCGGAGCCTTACAAGAAGCTCTTTCATCAGGGAC
>JAYOEB010000026.1:0-1109 GCA_038116775.1 Opitutia bacterium
CCTCATCCCCGACGTGCTCGTAGGGTTTCATGAATTCCGGAGAGGATTCGATCGGCAAATGGGGTTCGTGGGTCCATACGTTTAGGAAAAAAGGTTTCTCCGCATCTTTGATCCCCTTGAGCCAACGAATGCCTTCCTCCACCACCAGGGGAGCCGAGTAACCCTTGAGTTCGCCCATCTCTTTTCCGTTCAGTACGAAGTTCCTGGGGTTCTTATGATTGGGGAAGGCATTGTTTTGGGTGGCCATCCAATGATCAAATCCATGGTCGTTGGGTTGAGGTTGCTCCGTCTTGTTGAAATGTCCGTTTAGGTGCCATTTCCCTACGTGGCAAGTGGCGTATCCCTTTTTTTTCAATTCTTCGGCAATGGTAATTTCCGATTCCCTGAGGTGCACGGGATGACGTTCCGGTATCCATCGCCAAACCCCATTGCGGTAAGGCGTCCTTCCCGTGAGGATGGCCGAGCGGGAAGGGGAGCAGACTCCGCAAGCGGAATAAGCTTGGGTAAACCTCGTTCCCTGAGAGGCAAACCTGTCCAAATTGGGTGTCCTGATGACAGGGTGACCGTAACAACCCAAGTCTCCCCAGCCCATATCGTCGGTTAGAAAGATGATGAAGTTCGGACCTTCGGTTTTTCCGAAGAGAGCGATAGAAAAGACAAATAGAAGGGAAAGAATGAGTTTCATGCTCTAATGCTCTATGAGGAAGATGTTTCGGAAATCAATCTTCATGTCGCGTTTTGCATGAAGCTGAATGCCTATGGGCCCGATGTCCTTAGCCGAGGAGGATTCGTAGTTCATGACTTCCTTGCCTTGCAACCAAGTCTTGTATTTGGGCCCGATAGCCCTGATTCTCATCGCGTTCCAATCCTTGGCTTTCAAGATATTGGCGACGCCGCGGGCTTCGACGGGGTATCCCCTGCCCGGTACGTAGGGCGAGCAGGTCATGTCGCGCTTGAGTGATCCGGACATTCCGATTTGTATCTGATCCATATTTCTAAGATGAATTCCCGAATCGATGACTCCGTCCACAAAGCGAAATTCGAATTCCATCTCAAAATCGCCATACTCATTCTCCGTCCACAAGACGGAACCCTTTTTCTTTGGTCCG
>JAYOEB010000026.1:1119-2509 GCA_038116775.1 Opitutia bacterium
GTCCGCTTCTGACTTCCAGAATTCCTCTAACTGCTTTGTACCAACCGTTGTCATCATTTCCAATCGGCACTTTCCATCCTCTCAGGTCATTGCCGTTGAAAAGACTGACTTTAAGTTTTTCTTCTCCTTGACCAAAGAGAGAGTAAAAACCAATCAGCAACAGTAATGACGGAAATTTTAGCATGTGGGGAAGTCGGATCTAATTGAATCGATAAAGCGCATCCTTGGTCCGTACGAGCAAAGAGTCGCCGACAACGGCGGGTGATGCCATGCAGCCATTGGATAATTGATTATGAGCCAGAATGGCAAGCCCGCTCCTCTTAGCCTCGAAAACGATGCAGTCGCCATCACTGGAAAAGCAGTAGATCCTCCCGTTTGCATGGATCGGGGAGGCGGCGCATTGCCCTTTGATCTTAAGTCTTTCCGCCCAGTGTATCTCTCCGTTGTGTGGGTTGGAGCAAGAAGCCACGCCTTCGTCTGAAACCATAAAAAGCAAGTCATTGATCAAAAGTGGAGAAGATTTCTTGGGTACCACTTTTCGCCGAGTCCAGGAGAGGTGGGTTTCGTCGACTGCGCCGGCGCCACCCGGGCGAATGGCAGACATCGAGCCCATTCCGCTGAATACGTAGACCAGACCGTGTCTGTAGATTGGTCTGGCCTAGGCGTTCATGCCACCCGTTTGCGCAGTCCAGAAAAGATCACCGGTCTTGGGATTTCTGGATTCCGTAGCCACCGCGCCGGGACTGATTAATTCCTGTCTTCCCTCATGAATGATGACGCTGGGCGTACAGTAGGCCTTTTTGCGGTCGCCATTGTCGGTTTTGAAGTCGTAGGAGCGATCTTTTTTCCAAAGGGTTTTCCCGCTATCCTGATCCAGGCAAACGATAAACTGATGATCGTATCCGTCGAAATGAACGATGATCGATCGGTCATGGGATATGGGCGAGGCTGCGGCTCCCCTGTAGTGATCGCAGCTAAAGTCCCTGCGCTCCCAGATTTTGCGACCCGATTCGGCATCGAGGGCAGCGGTGCCGTGAGCCCCGAAATGAAGGAATACTTTTCCATGAGCAATGACTGGGGTAGGGGTCGCGTAACTGTTCATGGGGTGGCAATATTGGGGATTTTCATTTTCGAAAACCAAAACCTTTCTTACTTCTTCTCCTGTGGCCCAGTCGAACTGGACAGCCCACAATTTTCGTCCGTCTTCGTCGGCATTGGAAATCCAAACCTTCCCTTTGGAGACTACGGGAGAGGACCACGCTTTGCCGAAGGTGGGGGTTTTCCAGGTTAGGTTTTCTTTTTCGGAAATAATCAGGGGCAGCCTCGCAAACTTAGCATCGCCTTCACCATCGGGTCCCCTGAATTGAGGCCAAGATCCCGGTCTGTCCCA
>JAYOEB010000026.1:2519-17112 GCA_038116775.1 Opitutia bacterium
GAATATGGCAATAGACAAACCGCGCATCATCAAAGTATAGGTCTTTTATCTGACCGGGATCAAGGTTTCAGATCAGAAAAAGGTAAATTTCATAAAAGAAGTGGAATGAAATATGATTGATAAATATATTGACTAAGCTAACAAAAAAAATAACTTAGTCTTATGTATTCCGTTCATTATGCCAAAACACACTTGTCGAAATTGCTTCAACAAGTAGAGGATGGAAAAAACGTGGTTTTGGCGCGTGGCAAAAAGCCGATTGCTCGCATGATACCCTGTCATCAGCTACCCAATTCAAACCGCCCTGAAGTAGGGTCCGTCACATCCGGGCCAATTAGAGTCAAGGACCGCAGGGAAATCGCGGGACGAATCGGCGATACCGTCGTCTATTTTTAATGCAGGTTCTTTTGGATACCTTTCCCTTTGTCTGGCTTACTTCCGAACCAAGCAAACTCAGTCTCAAGGCAAAGGACGTATTATCCGACGAAGAAAACGAATTTTTTCTGAGCGACGCCTCCGTCCTCGAACTTTCACTCAAGTATAACGATGGTTCTCTCGATATGCCCTGTACTCCGCGCAGATGGATCAAGACTCAGTGCAAGATTTGGAACGTGAAATCCCTAGCCTTGAATCGCGAACACTGTCTTCGCTTGTCGGAAATGCCTTACCATCATGATGATGCGGTAGATCGGATGCTGGTTGCAACTGCTCTGAGCGAGGACATGTTCCTTCTGAGCCCAGAAGAGAACTTGAGCAAGTACCCCGTCTCCGTCTTATGGTAGTTTTCAGGGACTTCCGTTTCTGGAGGGACTAGGGTTTGCCTGAGGTTTTGGGATTTAGAAGTCCCTCCGCAAGCTCCGCTTTTCGTTTGCTCAGATAATTTGCGGATATTTGCGGTAGTTTCTTTCTGTCATCCTCGTCATAGTCCCAAAATTCCCGAACGATTTTTTCACAATCCGGGTAGTGGCTGCCGTCGTCCCCAACCTCTACGCGAAGCTCGGCGAATCTTTGCTTGAGGGAGCGGACCAATTCCGCGTTTTCGGGATCATCATAAAGGTTTTTTGTTTCATGAGGGTCCTTACGCATGTCGTACAGTTCCCACCCGGCAGGTGTTTGATATTCTCCCTGGTAGTTGCAACCGTAGAAATAGATGAGCTTGTATCTTTTTGTTCTCATCCCAATGTGGGCGGGGTTGTCGTGATGAGCCATATGCATCCAGTACCTGTAGTAGGCGGCTTTTTTCCAAGTATCCGGCTCTATTCCGCTTTCCAGAATGCTTTTGAAGGATTTTCCTTGAACCGTTTTCGGAATTGGGGCTCCGGCGAAGTCAAGCAGGGTTGGGGCAAAATCAACGTTTTCGATGATCGTATCGAACCTTTGACCCGGCTTGATGGTTTTCGGATATCGAATCAACAAAGGCATGCGCATGGATTCCTCATACATCCAGCGTTTGTCCTGATAGTCGTGCTCTCCGAGCATGAATCCCTGGTCGGCGGTGTAAACGATCAGGGTGTCATTCATGAGACCGCTGGATTCCAGGTGGGCGAACAATCGACCCAAGTTGTCGTCGATTCCTTTCACGCAGCGAAGGAATTTTTTCAAATAGGCATTATAGGCAAAGCGGGTGTTTTGTTCGTTGGTGAAATCCTTCGGGTCGAAGTCTTTGGGGAATTCGTTGGGGAAAAGTTCAGGTAAGTCCCGGAGATAGGAGCGACGGGGATTACGACCTCCAATGGAGGTTCCGAGGTGGGCAAGGAGTTCGTCTTTGTAGCCACGGGTGGCGATGGAGCCGAATTTTGCATTTCTTGCCCAGAGGGTTTGGGGTTCGGGTATCTCTACGTCGGCGAGATATGATTCGTATCTTTGGGCATTTTCAAAATAGTCATGAGGGGCCTTGTAGTGGTGCATCAAAAAAAAGGGTTTTTCGTTGTTCCTGCTTTGAAGCCATTTGATGCTCAGATCGGTAATGGCATCGGTCGAATGCTTTTCTGGAAACGCAATCAGATTCTTGCCCCAGGGTTTTTCCCCCCGTATTCGGAAGGAAGGGCCATGATACTTGCCTTGTCCGGGCAACACGCAGTAATAATCAAAGTCCTTGGGCTCGGCCTTCAGGTGCCACTTGCCAATCATCGCGGTTTCATAGCCTGCCTTACCCATTTCAATGGCCAGCATTTGTTTTCCGGGCATTACCTTTCCGTTCAAATCGACCGCTCCGTTGATATGATTGTATTGACCGGTCAGTACGCAGGCCCGCGAGGGAGAACAGATGGAGTTTGTGCAAAAGGCATTTTGAAAAAGGGCTCCTTCCTCGGCCAAACGATCCAAATGGGGAGTGGGCGCAATCCTTGCCAGACGGCCACCGTAGGCGGAAATGGCATGAGCTGCATGATCATCGGACATGATGAAGAGAACGTTTGGGTTTTTACCGAAGATGGAGCCGATCATAATCGTGACAACTAAGCTTGGAAAAAGAAGGGATTTCATATGAGAATTAATTCTTTGGATTTGGAATGAAGGGAAAAGCGATGACTGAACGCCGGCTGAAAATTTCGTCCATGAGTTTTTGGGAAGCAGGCAAGCGGCGGTTTGAATTCATCTTTCTTGGGAAATCAAGATGTGAGAGGGGAAAGACAATGAAGGGCTTTTAGCCGGGGAGAGTCGAGTCATTCAGGATGCAGGGAATCAAGTGATTATTTCTTTGATGATTTGACCTCCAAACTGACTGAGCTGCTTGTACCTGCCTCCATGGAAATACGTGAGCTTGTTGTCGTCCAGTCCCAGTAGGTGCAGGAGGGTTACGTGAAAGTCGCGGATTGGATGAGCGACCTCGACTGCCTCCGCCCCGATCTCGTCGGTTCCTCCCACGATCGCCCCAGCTTTGACGCCGCCACCAGCCATCAGGATGGTCATGGCTTTGTTGTTATGGCCTCTACCAATGGCGTAAACTCCCCCTCTTCGATTATTGTCGGGAGTTCTGCCGAACTCGCCCAACCATAGCACCAGAGTGTCCTTGAGCATTCCTCGATTCTTCAGGTCCTTGATCAGAGCAGTCATGGGCTTGTCCACGCTGCGAATACGGGCGGCATGGGCCCTTTCGAGATAATCGTGACTATCCCAGCCACCCGAGAAGATTTGGACGAAACGAACGCCCTTTTCCACCAGTCTTCGAGCCATGAGGCATTGTTTTCCAAATTCTGCGGTTTCTTGCTGATTCAAACCATAGGATTCTTTGGTTTTTTCAGACTCACCCTCCAAGCTCATTACCCCAGGCACTTCCATTTGCATGCGGTAGGCAAGTTCGTAGCTTTGCATGCGCGTTTCCAGTTCCTGGTGATAGGGGTGAGCCTGAGCATGCTCCTTGTTCAGGAAAGCCAACTCGTCGAGAGCCATTCTTTGGTGTCGGCGGTTCTTGTGTTGGGGCCCATGCAAGTCGAGAATCGGAGAACCCGTCGGACGAAGTCTTGTCCCTTGGTATTGACCGGGAAGAAAACCATTGGACCAATTTCTGGATCCGCCCTGAGGGAGCGCAAGTTCGGTCATTACGACATAGCCGGGGAGGTTCTGGTTTTCGGAGCCCAGACCATAATTGGCCCATGCACCGATTGCCGGATCTCCCCCAAGCCGACTTCCCGTATTCATGTGAAACAGGGCCTCGGGATGATTGAGAGACTCGGCATAGCAGCCACGGTAGTTGCAAAGTTCGTCGGCGACTTCAGGCAGGTGGACCCATTGATCGCTCATGTCCAACCCGGATTGGCCTACCTTTCTGGAACCGTAAGGGCTGCCCACAAAAAATTTTTCTCCGAATTCCAAGGTGCCCGTTCGCTTGGATTCGGTTTTATGGAGTTTGTTGAGCTCGGGCTTGGGGTCAAAGGTATCCACCTGACTGGGTCCGCCTTCCATGAAAAGCATGATGACGTTCTTCGCCCTCGGTTGATGCATGGGCTTCTTAAGGTCCGGGGCATCCTTGGCCAGTAAGTCTGTCATCGCGAGCGACCCGAGCGAGGAGGTCAGACCATAAAGAAAATCGCGACGGCAAAGGGATGGAAAGACAAAGGGATTCATGAGATTAGTAGACGTATATGAATTCGTTGGAGTTGAAGAGCAATAAGCACAGATCGGACAAAGCAAGAGTGTCCGCTTTGATTTCATGGGCCTTCTTGTCCTTCTGGTAGTTTTCAAAAACCGGAAGAATTTCCTCGTATTCGAAAGTTTCCCCAGTGTTTTCCTCCACCAATGAGCGGGTGATGGAAGTTGGGTATTCGGTATTCGTCGGACGGCTGGATTGGTGATATGAACGCATTTTTCCCAGGTAATCCTGCAACCTTTCCCACTCAACCGGAGTAGGGGATCTGCCAAAAGTAAGCTGAATCGCGCGCTTGACCTGCATGCGAAGGTCTTTGAATTCCTCTTCTATCCGCAAGGCCAAGGCAATGGCTCTGTCATTCATCAGTTCGCTGTTCAGCAAGGTGAAGGCCTGAGGAGACACGGACTCGGAGACTCTTTCCTCGCAGGAGTCGTTGGGGTTGGGTTGGTTGAATAATTCCAAGTAGGGATCGGGTTGTCCGCGAACGCGGTAGGCATAGAGCGTACGACGGTTTCTTTCGGCGGGTGTCCTGGATGGTTGATAGGCAGGGGCCAGCGAAAACTGGATCATTCGGGGTTGCAGGGCTACTTCCATGTTGATCTCGGGCATGACCGGCAAACCTCCTACGGAGCGATTTAATTCCCCTGTGCTCACCAGAAGGGCATCTCTCAATTCTTCGGCGGATAAGCGTCGGGGCTCTCGATAAGCAAGCAGTTGATTTTCTGGATCTTCTTGGCGAAGTTTTTCCAGATGAGGATGTTTCGTACTCATGCGATACGCATTGGAGCTCATGATCAATTTGTGAAGTCGCTTGAATTTCCATCCGTTTTCCACAAAATCGGCGGCTAACCAGTCAAGAAGCTTGGGATGGGTTGGCTTTTTCCCCTTACCTCCGAAATTGTTCGGGTTGCCAGCCAGAGGTTTTCCGAAATGCCTTTGCCAGACGCGGTTGACGATGGAACGAGCCGACAGTTGATTGTCCGGATGAGTAATCCATCTGGCGAGAGCAAGTCGCCTGCCTGACGAACTTTTCGGCAAGGAATAGGGATCTTTTTCATGATTTGATGCGGACAGCCCAAGAGCGCTGAGGACCCCGGGACTCACTGGATCCCCTGGCGCATCCGAGCTTCCCCCCATTAGAATAAAAGTTTGAGGAGTTTCAAATTCACCGATTTTTTCCGGCATTCGCATCTTCCTTGCGTCCAGTTTTTGGGGCAAGGGTCCATTGTAAACGCTTTGGACCAGAGGCAGATAACGCTCCATGCGTCTTTCCCAAATCCAATCATCTTGTTTCCTTACTTTCATTCGGCCGGTTTCAGCGGGGCTGAGCCCGACGTGCCGCGGGGGCTTTTCCTCATCGGGCAAGCCACGCCGCTGGTTTTGATTCAGGTACTCTTTTCCCCGATCGGAAAACCACTTTTTGGCCGCCGCCTCCTGTTTCTCCAAAAGCTGATGATATTTTTCCTTGGCGAAATCAAGCATTCGGCGGGTAGCCTTTTGCCCCGTTTCCATTCCTTGGAGATTTTCCTGTTTCAGGAAGGGAGCCGATCGTTCCGCGAGTTGTGTGCCGCTGAAAGCCGCATAGAAACGGTAGTAATCCTTGGTGGGCAGAGGATCGAACTTGTGATCGTGGCACTTGAAGCATCTCATGGTGGTGCTCAAAAAGGTCTGCCCGACCGCATTGACCACATCGTCCAAGTAAAGTTGACGGGCCTCATGTTTGAGGACCATGGCAGGATCCCACGGTCCCATTCTCAAGAATGAGGTGGCGATCAAAAGCTCGGGGTTCCGGTCTTCTTTGGGCTGTCTTTCCCATAGCTCGTCCCCGGCAATCTGTTCCACTACGAATTGGTCGTAGGGCTTGTCTTGATTAAAGGACCTGACGACGTAGTCGCGGTAGCGCCACATATTGGAACGCTCATAGTCATTCGACAGTCCGGCGGTATCTGCATAGCGGGCAACGTCCAGCCAGTGCTGAGCCGATCGTTCGCCAAAATGTTCGCTTGCCAGCAATTCGTCGAGGAGAGTTAGCCAAGCCCGGTTCTGATCCTTTTTCCATGCCAATCCAAATTCGTGGATCTGATGCGGTGTCGGCGGCAAGCCCGACAAATCCAGATAGGCTCTTTTGATCAAGGTGCGAGAATCCGCGGGGGGAGCCGGCGAAACCGTAGCCTTCTCCTTCAGGTTTTCATTAATGAAGAAGTCGATCGGGTTGACGGTCTGGTCGTGAACCTCCGGTCTGACGATAGGCAGAAACGCCCATAAGTCTTCCGGCTTGTAACGACGGTAGGTCCACTGATCGGAGAGCCCCCCCGAGGTAGGCATCAAAACTCCTTCCTCGGTCACTTCCACGGACCTTTCCTTCTCTACGTAACGATTCTGGCTTTCTTGGTCAGGCCATTGGGCGCCGAGTCGTACCCATTGCTCGAAGGCTTCGATTTGCTTGCCATAGAGCCGGTCGTTTTCCTTGGGCGGCATTTCGTATTTGGGATCCTTCCATTTTATGGCTTGAATCAAAAGGCTTGCCTCAGGATTTCCCGGAACCAGAACCTTGTCGGAACTCTCGCCTCCCCGCAGCATTTTGTTTCTAGTCGTCAAATCCAAACCGCCCTTCACTTTGCCTTTTTCCTCGCTGTGACAGGCAAAGCATTTGCTTTCCAAAAGATGATGAATCTCCAGGGAGAACAGTTTTTCCCCCAAGAGCCTTTCTTGATCGAAGGCCATCGCCCATATGGGAAAAACCAACAAAGATAATACGACTCTCATCGATTAGATTACATTGGCTTCCAAACTTAGAGAGGCATGGGTGAGGTTTCGATCTAGAATTGCCCTGACGATCCGATCATGCTCTTCCCGAATCTGATCGTAATCGGAAAGACGGGAATACTTCATGATCATGCGCACGCTAAGTCCAAGCCAGGTACTCTCCAAATGAGGAGATGCCCGAGCAACCCAATAGCGATGCAGAGCCAAGTCGCATTCAGCGACTTCGGGCAAAGAGGCTCGATCACATGCTGAGGTGAGTCGCTCGAGCAAAATTGAAATTTGACCAAAGTCCGAGTCCGTGGCTAAGGGAAGAAATTTTTTCAGGCAGAATTTTTCAAGATGCAAGCGCATCGCAACGACTACGCTTCTTTCTTCTTCTGAGAGAGGGGAGTTTACCCGTACGCCTTTGTTGGTTTCGTAAACTAAAATTCCCTCCTGAGTGAGTCTAAGCAGGGCATCTCGAACCGGTCCACGGCTGGTGCCGAATCTGGAGGCAAGTTTCTGCTCGCGGATGGGTTGATCAAAATCGAATTTCCCGCCGATGAGTTCTCTCCTTATGACGTCGCAGATGTTGTCCCGGGCGCTCAGCCTGTTGGTGGAAATGGTCATATCGCTCAAGCCTAGCTTGGCAAGAAAAGCGGTCAAATTAAATTGTTAACAATCCATTTTTTTCTCTGAGGGCTTCGGTCTTTTTTCGTGGGATTTGATTTTGGGGTTTGCCAGATATTTTTCTAAAAATTTCAATCGTAGTATGAATTGGAAACAATTTTGCCTTTTGATGAAATTATTCTCTCCGCTCCAAATGGGTTTGCTCTTTGCTCAATCGGACAATCAGGATAATTTCGCCAAGTTCAGGGAAGCGATGAACGGCGTCCGCTTCGAAGGTTATTTTACCGTGGATGGTAGCCAAAAACCTCCTGTTCAAGAAGTTTATGAGATCCATGAAGTGCGGAAATTCGGTGAGGGCGATCTATGGATTTTTACGGCTCGGATCAAATATGGAAAAAAAGAGGTGACCTTGCCCATGCCGCTGCCCGTCAAGTGGATCGGCGAGCTGCCCGTCATAAGCATGCGTAATTTGAGCATACCCGGACTTGGCGTCTTCAGCGCCCACGTCGTGATTGATGAAGGAAAATATGCGGGAACTTGGGGGCATGGAAACGCCGGAGGCCATCTTTATGGAAAGATTACCAGGATTTCGGAAAACAAGTAGATGAGGGAGTTCGGGTTCCGAGGATACGTTTGGCCTTTTTTTTCCGCCCTGTTGCTCTTTGGAGCAGGGTACTATCTTGGTTCATCCAAGCAGGGAGGGTCTGGGCCCGAGAGGAGTTCCGAGCCTTCGGTCCCGTATTCCGTCCCTCCGCAATCGGCAAAGACGACCGTCGCCAAGGATGAGGCGTTGGAGAAAAGGTCGATTCCCTCGACTCAAGAGTTTACGGGGGGGACGGCTATTGGGAAAATCCAAGCCCCAAGGGTTTCTTCCGGGACCATGAGAGAAATGCTCGACGGATTTCTTTCGGAACCCAACCCGGTCTTCAAATCCGCCAAATTGGCGGAAGCGATGAAAGAATTGAGCGAGGAAAACCTGAACGAAGCCCTTGAGGTTTTCGAATCCATCCCCTTTGGCTTTGAGAACGCTCAGGAATACCGCATGTTTCTCTATGCCTGGAGTCAGTTCGATCCACTTGGAGCCATCGATTATTGCAAGTCCAGAGCTTCAGGCATCGGAGCCGGATTTGCGGTTTCGGGTGTGATTGAGGGGTGGGCCGCCCAAAACCCTCAAGAAGCGCTGCAATGGGTGGAAAGACCGGACAATTCGGGTATGGCGAAGCTTTATAATTTTGGTTTGGTCAAGGGATGGGCTTCCAGAGACTTGGAAGCTGCCTCGGCCTATGTTTTAAGCATGAAGGAAGGAGAGGAGACCGAGAAACTAACCGGGATCCTTACCGATTTTTACGGAAGGAGGGGGTTCGAAAATGCATCAGCTTGGGCGGAATCAATTGAAAACCCCAAATTCAAGGAAGCTGCTTTTCTAAAACTAAGTCGTTCCTTGGCCAGGGACAATCCAAGACAGGTGGCAGGTTGGTTGGAGGGGCATTCGGATGGGAAATACGCCGTCAAAGCTTTTGAGAGTCTCGGAGCTCGGTGGAGTGAAACCGACCCGGAAGCGGCCATTACTTATTTTACCGAGCTCACCAAGGGAAAGACGCAGGAAGTGGGAGTCAAAAGCGTGATCGGAAATTGGGCCAAGCAGGACCCTTTGGCGGCGGGAGAGTGGCTGAATGCTCGACCGGCCGGCCCCGAACTTGATTCGGCCCTCATGGAATACGCGACCATGGTCTCCATCAAGGACGGGGCCGCGGCCATGGAGTGGGCGGTTTCCATATCGGATGCGAAACTTCAGCAAAGCGCCATTAGAAAAGTCGGACAGGAATGGTACCGCCAGGACAAGGAATCGGTGGAAGCTTGGTTGCCTCGGAGCGGGTTGGAGGAAAGCATGCAAAAAAGCATACGCAACCCTCCGAAGAAGAACTGGTGGCAGAAATTATCCGATGACTAGCGGCAAACTTCTAGCCTTCTGACTTCGACTCGATTTTCAAAGCCTCTATTTCCTCCTCCAGAATGACAAGGTACTTCTTCGGGTCTTTCTTGAATTTGGGCAGGCAGGGCTTGCAGCAAAATTTGATGGTGATTCCTTCATGAACGTAGGTGAAGGGAACCATGGTAGAGCCCACCTCCTCGAAGTCGTTTCCGGAAACGATGCAAAAATCGATGGGGTAGAAAGCATCCTGGGATTCGGACTCTTCGGAAAGGGGTTCGGCGCAGCCGGAAAAAGCGAGGGCCATCGAGAAAACGGAAAATCCGAATTTGGAGAAGCGGGTATTGCTGAATATTTTCATTAGGCTAATGATTTCCCTTTTGGGAATGCAGGTCAAGGTTTTCAAAGGCAGCCTTTAGTCTTGAACACCGGCTGATTGTCAGACTGCCGATAACTTGCATTCGGTCTCAGGCCAAGTTCAACGGGCCGCCCCGGCAAAGGCTGGGATTTCCAAAAGTTTCCAGGGGATGACCGGCTGCATGGGCAAGACTGAGAAGCAAGCGGTTGTGGGCATTGTTTTCGTCTCCGCACCACATGGATCTTCCCATGCGGAATCCGAATCCATTTCCGGCGAGGACAAAGGGAATATGGTCGAGGGTGTGGCTGTTGCCCTTGCCGAGTTCATTGGTCCAGATGACCAAGGTGTGGTCAAGCATCGAACCCTTTTCCCCCGGTTCCGGAGTGTTTTCGAGTTTCCTTAAGAGATAGGCCAGTTCCTCGGCGAACCAAGTATTGATGCGAACCAATTTTTCATAGGCTTCCCGGTTTTTATCGGGTTCGTGGGAGAGGGTGTGGTGAGGATCCTCGACGTCCAGCCAGCTCATTTTCGCCTGGCCGACGGATTTGGTGTATTGCAAGGTAGCCACACGGGCAAAGTCATTGGCGAAGGAATTGACCAACATGTCGATTTGCAAGCGCCCGAGCAGAGGCAGATTGTCGTTTTGATTTCTTATGCCCTCCGGCAGTTCGGGAGGAGCGGCTGCCAGGTTGCGCAAGGAAGTTCCCGTCTCAAACTCCTTATCCATGCGGTCGACGAGCTGGGTGTGCTCGATGAGAAGTCTGCGATCCGATTCCGGCAGTTGATCGGAGACTCTGCGGAGATCGCCCCGCAAATCATCGAGGATGGAGCGGACCTGCTTCTTTTCACGAAGATTGCCGTAAAGCTTGCGGTAGGTCTCATAGGGGTCGGCAAGAGGAGTTACAGGCTGATTCGGTCCGTCGTAGGACATGCGGGTCCATGGATCGGCCGTATCCTGGACTCCGACTCCGAAATGCAGGGCCCCAAACCTCGTACGAGTTTCTTCTCTGGACTGAAAATGTTTGCTTATTTCGCGATCGATGGAGATTCCCTTCGGCCAACCCGAGGGTGTGTTGCCGCCTCCCATGACGTTTCCCGGGAAGAGCTCGACGCCCGTAAGCAGACAACTCATTCCTCTCATGTGGTTGTCGCCATCTCCCTTGACCTTATTGTCGAGATTACGAAGAACCAGCATTTTTTCATGAAAGGGCTCGAGGGGTTTGAGTATGGTCTTGTGCTCGAAATCCTCTCCGATCCTTTCGGGCCAGAATTGGTCCGGAATAGTTCCGTTGGGGCTAAACATAACCACTAACCTTTGCTTGGGAGGAGCCTTTTTTGCAGGCTCGGCAAACAAGCTCGAGGACTGGGAGAGAATCGGAAGCGAGAGAGTGGACAGGCCAAGTCGCCTGAGCACGGATCTTCTATGAATTGGATTCGGCTTCATGGTTCCGTAACTTTATTCGGCGAACGCAAACCCATCGGTCGCGCCTTGGAAACAGAGTTGCCCGTACAATTCGCGGACGCTGATTTTTCGGCTTTTCAACATTTCGGAAAGTTTGTTCGTTTCGACAGAAACATAGCTCTGGGGGGGTTGCTTGGCAAGGTGCTTGAACAATTCATCGACAAAAGTCTTTGAGGGTTTGGAACTGGCTAGAGCATGATTTAAAAGATCCCTCGAGTCGGAGAATTTTTGCTCAACCCCATTGACGTCCAGATACTTTACTTCCAAATCGATGGGCTTGCCGTCGACAATGGATCGTTTTTTTCCGCTGGCGTCGTAATTCTCCAGCACAAATCCGGTGGGATTGATCTGGTCGTGACAACTCATGCAGTTAGCGGACTTGGTCAGTTCGGTTACCTTTTGTCTCATGGTCCAATGGGGGTCGAAGTCGGCATTCCGAAAGGAGATGGCCTGTTGGGGAGGACGAAGTGTCCTGCCGAGGATTTTTCGGCTGGTGAAGACTCCACGATGGATGGGAGAGCTTTCTTCCGCATAGGAGTGACTGGCCAAAACGTAGGGGTGGGTATGCAGACCCGCCCGGTTTAAATCGGAGGCATTCATTTCCACAAACCCGGAAGTGTTGTTTTCCGTAGGGTAGGGAACTTGGTAGTAGCCGGCGATTTTCTCATTTACCTGCATTTTCTCCATCCTGAGAAAATCCTCCCATCCTGAGTTTTCCTTCCAAATCGAACCTTCAATCCATCGAAAGAGAGATCTCCTCAAATCGAGAGCCAGGGAAGATGAAAACTCCGGAAATGCGGTTTTACTCAGTGAGGGCAATTCCTTGTTTTTCATATCCAACCACAGGAGCATGAAATCATTGAATTTGGCCAGAGTCCGTGGATCCTTCAGCATATGCTTTGCTTGGTTCTCGACTTGCCATTTTTTCGCAAACTGGTCTCGGGCGCTCAAGTCTCGCATTTTCCTATCGGGAATCGAATCCCAGAAATAGAGGGCGAGCCTAGTGGCAACTACATGGGAATCCTTTTCCCTTTTGGCCAGACTCTGCCATTCGGGGTATAGAAAGCGTGGAGATTTCAAGGCGGACAGCACCACTTTTTCGATGGCGGAATGGAGAGGAATCTCTTCGGAGAACTTGGAACGGACGTACTGGTTCAGTTCCTCATCCGTGAGTTGATCCCGAAAGGCATATTGAACGAATTGCTGGGCAAATCCTATGATCTTTTCTTTTCGGTTGTGGTCTTTTTCGTTGGTTTTGGCCAACCGATCCATCCGTTTGCCCGCGTAAATGGCCGCATCCAAGGCCGCAAAGGTGATGGCCTCGTCCCAATCGGCGTCGACCTGGATGCCACGCTCATACCCTTGAGAGAAATCGTCGGGTGGAAGATTTTGCTGACTGATGAATGAAGGGGCCACCACCTGGGTGAAGAGACTTTCGACCGGGATGACTTCTTTTTCACCGACCGGGGTTCTCCAGCTCAATTCGACCGAGGCATCGGGATCATCAAATTTGAAATAACTAAGCCTGAGGGGATAAGGGCGTCCGCCAAGCAGAAAGAGTTTGGCCTTTCGTTCACGAAGCATGCCTGCGGTTACTTTTTCGTCGATAGTAGGAGGGCCCGCGCTGTGATTGACCTTCAATTCGAATCCATTGGGGGATTTGACGAAAAATTCATACCATCCGGATTCGCGGGGCAAAATCGAGCCTTCCCAGTAAATGGAGAATTTTTTGGGATTCATGCCTTTGATCGCGGGTTCTTTACGGAAGTCGAATTGGATTCTCGGATCAATGCGTTCGGCGAGCATTTTCTTGCGCTTGTTCATTCCCTCGGCGTTGTAATATTGGCCTTTCAATCCTTGGGCAGGACTGTTTAGGAGCGGTTGTCCCTCAAACTGGGAGAACAAGTCGGCAAGTGATTGCTTGAATTGTCGGTTGGTCAGCCGGGCAAGTTGAATTTTGGATTTTTGCACAAACAACTCCGGTTTGCGGTAGAAACTGGAGAAGATGAATCGGGAAATGGCTTCCGCCTGCTTGCCCTTGACTAGATCGGGGTCGTGGTCGGGCATGGTTTCGTCCACGTAATGGATCAACTTGTCAATCGACCAATCGCCCACCAGTGGCTTGCCGTATTCATCGTCCACGCCTTGGCCCTTTTCTCCGTGGCATTCGGCGCAATGCTGCAGATAAAGCTTCATGCCTGCCGCTTCGTCCTGGGCGCACCAAGCGGAAACTCCACTTAGCATAGCCATCGTAACGGCCAAGTGATTCTTCCCCAAAACCATACCTTCACGGTAAGGTTTTTTACGATAATTCCAACGACCAATCACCGATGGGCGAATGATTTTTTGAGGAAGTCGTCCGATCAAATCAAGGTTTTCTTCGCCACCAATACATCCATTCCTCGTCTTCCCTTCCTTCGAAATTCCTCGGCTTCCAATCATCGATCAATTCTAGGCAAGATCCGAATCTTTGAGAGATTTCCTCCCGGCTGGCTCCAAAGGGAGGTCCTTCCTCGGAAAGCGGAAAAACAAAGTGAATGGCCAGAAAAATGCCCCCGGGTCGCAACCACCTGAGGAGCGAATGAAGGTATTCGTCTCTTAGATCCGGGTGGATGGCGCAATAGAGGGTATGCTCGAAGACCAGATCGTAAGGGACGTCCGGAGCGTCTTCCAGAAAGTCTCCGGGAAAAAAGGCAAGGTTTGGCAAAGACTCGTAGTTGGCGCGGGCATCACTCAGGGCTAATTCCGAAAGATCCATTCCGGTTGTCTCGAATCCCTCTTGGGCCCAAGCCGCCGCGTCATGTCCACGCCCGCATCCCGGCGCCAGCACGCGGGTTTCGGGATCAAGTCTTTGTTTCTTCAACCAGTCGACCAAGCCCGGCGCCGGCATGCCCCGGTCCCATGGCGTGTCTTCCTCGCGATATCTTTCATCCCAATCGGTATTCATGTCTTTGCTAGTTAGTCTTTTTATCCCTCCTTAGCAATGAGTTGATTTGCCTGTCATGAATTTTGGGAAGGGTCAAAAGACAGATCAGGGCTCCGGCAAGAGCGAATGCCATGTCCGACTGAGTATCCCATAGGTAGCCCTGAGTGCCGAGAAAGGCATCCGCATCTTCCCCGATGAGCAAGGCGGCCCACCACTCGATCAGTTCGTAGAAGGCGCTGAAGGCGAGGCAGATGGAAACGACGATGAAGCCTAGCCAGGCCTTGGAGAAGGTCACCTTCTTGCGGATAAGGATTTCTCGAGTCAGCAGTGCGGGTACGAATCCCTGCATAAAGTGACCGAGCTTGTCGTAGTTGTTGCGCTGCCATCCAAAGCTTTCACCGATCCGGTCGAACGCGGGAACTTCGGCATAGGTATATTTTGCCCCCACCATCAGG
>JAYOEB010000026.1:17122-21767 GCA_038116775.1 Opitutia bacterium
TGCAATGAAGGAGAATCCAATGGCAAAGCAGGGGGCTGAGAGGAAAGGAGTGGCGGGTCTTCGCCATGACGACAAGCCCAACAATGGCCGGTCCTGCCTCCAAGGCCCAAGTCAGGCGGTCCTTGGGCTCGAATGCGGACCAGAGGAGAACGCCAAGGAAAACGGATAACCAAAGATAGTTTCGTGAGTTTAGGGGATCAGTTTGCTTCATGCGACGAGCGACGTTTTCCGTTGAGTATGGTTCCTATCCAGGAATAGCGGACGAGATGGCGGTAGGTGAAGAGAAGAATGGCCGAACTGAGAAAAAATACCAAGAGGAATTTGATGAAGCTGGGAAGGACCCAATGCGATACCATGGCTTGAAAAACTTGGATCAGGGGTAAATGCATGAGGTAAGTCCAGTAGCTGGAATCGGAGAGAAAGCGGACTTGCGGACTTTCCTTGGGGAAAAATCGACGAAAGGCCCCTAGGCAGCCAAAGATCATCAGCCAGGCAAAGAGCGCGGAACTCAGAGAAAGGGCGGCATGGCTCCAAGTGGAGTCTTCGTTCCCCATAAAGTGGAGACAAACCCCAAACAGCGTCAGGGAAGAGGCGAGAGCCAAAGGCCAAAGACGTCCGACTCGATCGAGCATGGAAAAGCAATGACAAAGGCATCCAAAACCAAAGAATATTCCGTAATACCCAAGCTTGACCCAGTCAGGGCTGAGCCAAACCGAAGTATCGGCCCCCCAAAGTTCCTTCATCGAATATTGGGCCCAAAAAGTCAGCGGTAGAAGTAACAAAAGAACCAAGGGCAACTTTTCAAAGCATTTCCGAAGTTTCGTCGCCGGCAGAAGTCGGAACGTCGTTGCGACGAGAACAAAAGCGGCGACGAGGTAGAGCAAATCGTAAAGAAACCAAAGGTGGTGGGTCATGAATTTGCCGTAAGTCAGGTAGTTTTGGGCAAACCAAGCTCTGAATCCTCCAGTCTCCGGGTTCTTTGTCCCCGCTGTTTTCCGAAGCAATCCACGAATTTTCATCCTGCCCTCTTGGATGCCCTGCCAGTGAAAAGGAACTTTCAGAACCTCACGGATCAGAAATTCGCTAAGTTGCCTGCCTGCAAAAGTAACCTCTGCGGGACCAAACCCGTCCTTATTCCTGAGGCTCGGGTCCGCTCCCATTTCCAGCAGTTTTTCAGCGCATTGGTAATGCCCGAGAAAGCATGCCCATACCAGGGGGGTGGCTTGTCTTTGATCCCTTGCGTTCAAATCCGCCCCTTGCTTGATCAGGAACTCGACGGTTTCGGCTTGGCCGGCCATCACCGCCAAATGAAGGGGAGTGTAGCCCTTTTGAGCCTTTTGGGTGGTCTTGGCGCCATCGGCAAGACCTTGAGCGATTGCCCGAGACGCTCCTTCCCCTTTCGGTTCGATCAAGCTATTGGAAATTATATTTTTCGAAGGTTCCATCCCGGGGAGAATTCGATGGCTCAGGTTTTCCTGAGGCGCAAAGAATTCCGCGACCGCTGGCATTTGGTTGAGAATGGGAATCAGGAAGATGCCGAAAATTAAAAAGGGAAGGGCAATCCGTTGGAAGCGGCCGACGAGCAGGGCTGTGGTTCCGTTTCTTTTCCAAGTCATCATGGTGAAGAATCCACTGACGAAAAAGAACAGCGGCATTCTGAAACCGTGGATGAAGCCGATCACTATCGCATAAGATTCAGATTGATGGACGTCCTGAACCGGCCACACCGGCCATCCCACGAAGGAAAGCATCCCGTGGAGTACGATGCCCAGAAGCATCGCAAAGGCCCGCAGGGCATCTAGGTCGTGATGGCGAGGATTCTGCAAATGAATCAATTCGTAAGCGGCCAGAATTTTCCTTCCGTGTCCATTGCGCCAGGGGAATTCAAGTCGCAGCCTTCCAATTCCTGAGACGTTACAAATACGGTTTCCATTTGGCCGGGACTAATTTTCAACGAGAGAAAGCTATGGCGGCATTTCCTTTCATTTTTCTATGCCGTCTCATCACCCGCTTCACTTTGCGAAAGATAAGGTATGGGAAAGAGAGGTTTTGAGGATTCCATCGATTGCATTATCGACGATGACGAGAGCGCCTACAAGGATCAAGCCTAGGATGGCGGCAGTAATGGTAATGAAGTCCATGAAGAATTGGCTGTTTTAATCAAAGGGTCGAAGGGAGAGTGATTCCAATTTCCAGCTCCCCGCAGCCTCGACTCCCCAATACGGGCTGGGGTCGAGGATGAGCATGTCCCCTTTCTTGAGGATTCCCAAATCACTCATGACGCCCTGCTGGTCTTTGGAGTCGTTGTCCGAGTCGGTGCAGTAGATTGCCAGAGGCGACCGCTTGCCCATGCGTATGGATCCCCCACAGGCTCCCTCTTTGCCTGCGGCAAGCCCCACGGATTCAATCAAGACGTCGGATTGAAAGCGAATGGCGAGGGCCTCGCCCGGTTCGATGCGATCCGTTCCCTTGCCTTGGATACCCATGCCTTCCTCATCCCGAATACCGGTCCCTCCCTTGGTGGAAATAAAAAAGGTGAGCGGGGCGGGAACCGGCAGGGGTCTCCTCCAGTCGAATTGGAAGTGTGTTTCGGGGGCAAAGTCAACGAAGCGGTGGCCTCCGAGCTTGCGGTGCGACAGAGCGATCGAGACCAGTCGTTGAATCAAAGGCTCTAGCTTTGCATCGGCAAGCAGGTTTTCCGATTCAATGGGATCCACGGAGAGATCAAAGAGTTCGGTCGGCTTGGCCGTTCCCTGCCGAAGGAGGGAATCATCGAAAAAGATCTTCCATTTGCCGGTTGCCGGTTCTCCATTCACCAAAGGGTCGTCGATGCGCATGGCGCAGGCGGCTCCGTTTTCCCCTTCCTTGTGATCGTTGTAGAACATGGGGCGGGTGGGTAATGTTTTCCCCTCCCATGCCGGCAGAATATTGTAACTGTCCTCCGCACCCTTTTCGCCTTCTCTTAAATTGGGAAGAGGTTTGCCCAGTATGTTTGAGAAAGTGGCGTACAAATCCTGCAGGCCGATTAATTGAGCGCTGGTTTTCCCCGGGCTTTCCGGGATTCCATCACCTATTCCGCCGTCAGGCCAGGAGACGATGAAGGGAACGCGGTGTCCTCCTTCGTAGCAGCTTCCCTTGTTGCTTCTAAAGGGGCCGGTGGCGGTTTTGGTCTGCACTTCGGCTCCGTTGTCCGAGGTGAAGATTATCAGGGTGTTATCAACCAGTTTCCGGCTTGGTCTTCTGGGGTCTTTGGTGTTTTCCAGATAGGCAAGCAGACGTCCCAGAGCCAGGTCGTTTTCATAAACGTAGCGTAGACGCATCGAGGCAGGACTGCCCGAAACCATTCTCGCGTTGTCCTTGACCGCTTGATCTCCGATTTTTTGGTCCGCGACGTAAGGCGAGTGATTGGAGTTGCTGGAGTAAAAAAGAAAGAACGGATCGAATGACGTTTCCCGGTTGCGCAGAACCTGGCTTATGAATTCGAGGGCGTGATCCGAGTGGCGGCTCCCCAATGAGTGCAGATCATAGGCTTCGGGTCCTTGATCAACCAGTTGATTGCCTTTTCCCGTCGCTCCGACGATTCGGCGGTTGTGGATATGACCCGGCCCGATCGACTGATTTGGGGTATTGAGGTTTCTCTCTTTTTTTTGGCGGGTCACGCCGGCATCGGGGCCGGAAGTGGCATGGGAACGAGCTGTAAAACGGGCGTAGTCAAATCCATGGTCGCAGGGACCGTCGAAAATTTCCTTGGTCAGGTCGGCGTCCTCCCAGCCCGCGGCCGGGCTTCCATCCGATCGGGTATAGCGTAGACCGAGATGCCATTTTCCAACCATTGCGGTAGCATACCCGCATGATCGAAAGAGAGTGGCAAGGGTGGGGCGGTCCTCCTCAATCAAAGGATCACCCTGAGCTCCGAAGAGTACCCAGTGCTTCATCCGGGCGCGCCATGGGTATCTGCCGGTCAGCAATCCGTAGCGCGTTGGAGTGCAGCGGGAAGATGGGGTGTGGGCATCGGTGAACAGCATTCCCATGTTCGCAAGTCTTTCCATGGCTGGGGTGTGAAGCTGTTGATCATCGGAATTTTCGGTGAGGAAGCGATAGGCCGAACTGTCGCCCATACCCATGTCGTCGGCCATGAAGAGGACTACGTTGGGCCGGTCAGAAAATTGGCCGAAGACGATCCAGGGAAAAGCAAAGACAAGGCAGAGGGTCTTCATTTCCCGTATCCTAGCTTGGGTCTAGGATTTCTTGCAAGTCGATTGCTTACTTCGAAGCTTTCAGAAAGTCGGTCAGCCTACTTTCGATTTCTTGCGGCGAGCGCAAGAGGCCGGGGTGCTTTTCTCGGACGTAGTTGAGGGCGTTGGGTTGATAGCCTTCAAAGCAAGGCTTTTCCAGTACGACGAGTTTCTTCTTCTTTCCTCCAAACCTGACTTCAAAGCCATCCTTGCGAAATTCAACGCGGGTTCCAGTCGGCCAGTCCTTTAGCAAACTTTGCGAAAGCTTCTTTTGTTCCGCATCCGCCATGATGGTCGAAAGGGTCATGAGGTTGCCTTCGAGTCGTACGAATTCAAATTTCCCTTTTAGTTTGCTTTCAATCAAATCAATGGTTTGTGAGCTCCAGGCACTTGGGGTCTTGTTTTCCAAT
>JAYOEB010000027.1:0-13436 GCA_038116775.1 Opitutia bacterium
AGGCAAATCCGCTTCTTCCATGACTGATTCCTGGGGTAGCTGTTCTTCGTCCATATCGAAAATCAAATAAAGTTTCCAATCAATCTACAATTCAATTCTTGCTTTGGTCAAGTCCTGCATTTCAATAAGTGACCATTCGCAATCAATCCAAACTTCTCGATGCCCGCTTTCAAATGAACAGAATTCGCTTTCAAGTCGGTTTTCTTGCCGGAACCATTCTACTAGGCGCCTTTCCCCTGCCTGCCGCGGACCGAGCGGATTGGCCGGAAATCAAAAAACTGGATGACGGACGGTATGAATTCGATGGAATAATCATCGACAAGACTGGTCGGAAAATCGAATTCCCGATGATCGCCAATCAAAGCGAGGGACTTATCGAGTACGCCCTTGTTCACGAAAACGGAAAAATTCACGAATCCTTGTTCCGTACCTCGATCCGACCGCAAATCATTCACGCTTCGCTTCTCTTGCTAAAGGCTAGGATTGAAGATGATTTTTTTGAAGCAATCCATGACCGGAACCGCACGGTATCCGATTATCGTGCAAAACGTTTGACCGTCGAAGTGATCTGGGATCGGAATGGTTCGCGGAAGGTTTCAAGAATGAGAGATTTTTATTTCAATCAAAAGGACCGAGAAAACCGTCCCGATACTTCTCCGTTCCTGCTGACCGGATCGAGGATGATCGAAAGTACCTTCATGGCCGAACACAGTGGTTCGATACTCGCCGTCTACTTGGATCCCGATGCCCTCGTCAACAGCATCGAGTCGAACAGCGACAACGACGATTTGTGGTTAGCCGACAAATCCAGCATGCCTCCCCTCGAAAGCTCGGTTACCTGCGTCTTGCGCTTGCCTGCCGAGATGCCTTGAGTTAGCTTTGGGATGAAATGAGTATGCCCGTACCTAAAATTTTCCTGCTTTTTCTGCCCGTTTTGATCTGTACGGTTTCAACCGGCGGAGAAAAGCCCGGCGTTTCCTTTAAGCTGGAAGTCGAAAGAGCCTTGGAGAAAGGACTGGATTGGTTGAACGCCGAACAGAATCGTAGTTCGGGTCATTGGGGAGATTCGGATTATCCGGCCCTGACCGGTCTGGCTATCCGAGCCAACTTGGGCGTTCCCGAATGGAGCCTGGCCAAAAGAAACTCGGGTACCATCTCCAAGGGGTTTGACTTTCTAAAGACAAAGGTACAATCGGATGGTGGCATTTACGGGAAGGGTCTGGCCTCCTACAACACTTCCATATGCATGATGGCCATGATGCAATCCAAGCAGAGCCAATTTGAGGAAATCATCGAGAACGCGAGAAAATTTCTGGTCAATCAGCAGTCAGACTTTGATCGAAAGGGGATTCCCGACAATACTTTCGATGGAGGCATCGGTTACGGTTCGACTTGGGCGCATTCGGACTTGTCCAACACCCACTTGGCGATGGAAGCCTTGTTTTATGCCAAAAAATCTTTTCAGAGTCCCGAAGAAAAGACCTTGGATCTTGATTGGGACGCCGCCATTTCCTTTGTCTCCAAGTGCCAAAACCTCAAGTCGAGCAATTCCAGCCCCTGGGTAAGCGATCACGACGAAGACAGGGGAGGGTTCGTTTATTTCCCGGGTAAGAGCATGGCCGGTGAGCGACCCAAGGAAGACGGGTCCGTTGCCTTGAGGTCATACGGCAGCATGAGTTACGCCGGACTTTTGAGTTTCATCTATGCGGAGATGGACGCAAAGGACCCGAGGGTTCTGGCGGTTCTTTCTTGGTTGTCGAAAAATTTCAGCGTCAAGGAAAACCCCGGAATGGGACAGCAGGGACTCTACTATTACTTCCACACCATGTCCAAGGCCCTTTCGCTTTCGGGAATCACCGAGATCGAAGATGATAACGGAAAAAAGTGGGACTGGAGGAGGGAATTGGCGATGGAACTAATCAACAACCAGGACCCGAGGGGCTTTTGGATGAACGAGAACGGCAGATGGTGGGAGCGGGATCCCGTTCTGGTAAGTTGCTATGCCCTGCTTGCGCTTGAGCGTGTCTGGTACGCGCTCTAGACCGTTTTCGCGATTTCATCTCATGCATCCTTTTACGAAAGCCGTCCTATGGGTCGTTTGCCTTGTTCCGGCAAGTGGGCATTCGGCTAAGGAATCCCCCGATTTTTCGAAAGAGGGAGAACCCTACGTATACGCTAATTTAAAGAAGGGAGATTCCCGAAAGGTCGTTTTGAGCAAATTGAGAGAAGGCGGATTTCTGCAAATCTATGAAGAGAGAGAGAAGGGATTGGTTCGGTGCGCCTTGCAATGGGGTGGCTTGAGGTATCAACTGGTTTGCAGAATAGTCGATGACGAGTTGATTCTTTGTCTGGTTGAGGGACAGCGTGGATGGCAGGATTTTTTTTACGAAGACGTCGTACGCCCACAATGGACTGAACTTAGGGAAAAATTGCAATCGAGATATGGCGAAAACCGTTTGCAGGCCCCTTTCCCCGGCATCGACGAAGTTCCACTTGACGACATGGGGGGCTTTGTCACCGATAAGTGGGAATTAAGCGACCGATGGATGATACTTACGGTTCAGACCTTTAGGGAAAAGGATTGTTGCACCGAGCAAATGCTTCAGTATTCTTGCTGTACCTTGCTAATTCAACCAAAGTAAGGCCCGTATTTCCTAAGTTTCTCTTTTATTCTCCTCACCATGGGAATTTTTTCCAAATTCAAAAAAGGCTTTCAGAGAGGGGCCACGGCCTTGCAAGGAGCGTTGACTGGAGTCTTCGGTCGGGAAAAACTAAGCTCCGAGGACATGGCTGCCATCGAGGAAGCCCTCTATGAAGCCGATTTCGGGGTTGATACTACGGAAGAAATACTGTCTGGAATCGAACAGGCCTTTAAGGCCGACAAAGCCTTTGCCGGCAAGGACGCGCTAAGATTGGCCAGAGAGGTGATTGCCAAGACTCTGCAAGGGGCGGAGGGTAGGCTGGACATCAAAGAAGAAGACGATCTTCAAGTCTTGTGCATGGTTGGGGTGAATGGTTCGGGCAAGACCACCACCTGCGCGAAGCTGGGATTCCTCCTTCAAAATCAGGGCCAGAAGGTGCTCCTGGGAGCCTGCGATACCTTTAGGGCCGCGGCCACCGAACAACTGAAGGCTTGGGCGGAAAAACTAAGCCTGGAATGCGTTTATGGTCACCACGGGGCAGACTCTGCCGCTGTGGCTTTTGACGCTTTTTCCGCCGCTTCCGCACGGTCTTGCGATCTGGTGATCATCGATACGGCGGGCAGGTTGCACGTGAAGGACAACCTGATGGATGAGCTCGGGAAAATGAAGAGGGTTCTTGCAAAGAAAGATGATGGAGCTCCCCATCATTCCTGGTTGGTCATTGATGGTTCGACCGGAATCAATTGCTTGGAGCAGGCAAAGGTCTTTCACCAAAAGTTTGGGCTTACCGGACTTGTGGTGACCAAACTCGACGGTTCATCCAAAGGGGGAGCTCTGGTATCAATCCATCGAGAGCTCAAATTGCCGATTTTTTTCGTTGGGCTCGGAGAATCGCCGGATGACTTGCAAAGTTTTTCCGTCGAACATTACCTCGATTCAATCCTTCCCCTGCATGAACAGGTCGTCGCTTGACGCCGATGACCTCGATTTGCCCATGAATCTTTCGAAGAATAAAGAAGTTCGCCTTGATTTGGGGAACAGGAGCTATTCCATTGAAATCGGCCGTGGCTTGGAAAAAGACCTTTTTCTTCTTAAGAAATCTTTGACCGAGAGGGGTTCGAAAGTCGTGGCGGTCATCGATGAGGGTTTGAAAAAGGGAAATCCTGAATTCCTGCATGATTTCCTAGACTCGACCGAACATCTCGTACTTCCCGCTGGAGAAAAAACCAAATCTTCGGAACACCTTGTGGAAATTTGGGATTTTCTGGCAAGATCCAGACTCGATCGGACCGGTTCCGTGTTTGCGGTCGGAGGAGGCGTCGTCGGTGATCTTGCCGGTTTTGCCGCCTCCTCTTATTTGCGGGGTGTAGGTCTCTATCAAGTTCCGACCACTTTGTTGGCTATGGTTGACAGCTCCGTAGGCGGGAAAACGGGCATCAATCTCAAAACCGGAAAAAACTTGGTCGGATCCTTTCATCAACCCGCCGGAGTTTTTGCGGATCTCGATGCCCTCGGTTCCTTGCCTAGGCGCGAGTTCAATGCCGGCATGGCGGAGGTAATCAAATACGGCATGCTCGGAAATCTCCCGTTTTACGAACAACTTGCGGGACGGAAGGTTCCCTTTTCAGCTCGGTCGGAAGATTTGGACGCGTTGATAGAAACCTGCTGCCGAGAAAAGGCTCGGATCGTTCAGGCCGATGAGTATGAGACCGGGGACGGAAAGGGCGGTAGAGCTCTTTTGAACTTGGGGCATACCTTCGCCCATGCCATTGAGGCTGCTGCGGGATACGGGGACTATTTGCACGGGGAGGCAGTGAGCGTTGGTCTCCTTTGCGCCTTTCGTCTCTCCCGCGCTCTCGGGCTCTGCCCGGATGATTCGGAAGAGGTTCTGTTGAACTTGCTTTCCTCCTATGATTTGCCGGTCCGTTTCAAAAAGCCTTTGTCGATTTCAAGTCTTTTGGAATTCATGAAATCGGATAAAAAGGTATTCGAGGGAGAGCTGCGGTTTGTGTTGATGAGGAAAGTCGGGGCGGCGTACGTCGAGAAAGCGGTCGCTTTGAGAGAGGTTGAGGAGGTCTGGAGGAGCGTTGGCGGTTCTTAGGTTTTGAATGAAGGTTGAAAGGGAATTGGTAGAGGCTTATTTCCAAAGCAACGGTTTTTTGGTCAGGCAAGTCGGGGAACCGTTGGTTGAATCGGGAAAAAGAAAGCCTTCTCCGCTTCCTTCCTTAGCAGTCTTCAATCCATCCAAGTCGGAAAACACCGATGACTTGAACTTCCGAATCTATAGTGGAGATCTCGGAGATATTCGATCGGCTTTGGTTTCCCTTCTTGGTTGGGGAAACAGCTCGTTTGCCAGTGATTGCCTGAGCAACGACAACCGCTTGCTTAAATTTTTCAAGAACGAGATCTTTTCGGAGCGACTGTCGGTCGGTTTGCAGCCCAGTTCGTATTCGGCGGATAGCGGGATGGGAAGTTATTTGCGACTGTTGGTGGTTCCTGGATTTCCGAGGGATGAAAGGAAAATCAAATCGCTCACCGAAAACCTGAAGAATGCGGGTGTGGATGGCGTGCTGACCTTGCGCTCGATCATTGAAAATTTGCTGCGACAAAGTGTGGGACCCCATGCTTCCGGCCATCACGGAAGCGTTGATTTGTTCAAATTATTGAAAGCTTATAATCTCGTCAAGGAGCCACAGCTTGATATGTTCGAAGACTAATCGATTATGTCAGTGGAAATCCACCCAACTGCGATTGTTGATCCAAAAGCCGAATTGGAGGATGGCGTGTTTGTGGGACCTTACGCGATCGTCGAACGAGGAGTCCAAGTCGGTAAGTCCGCCATTCTCGAGGCCCATTGTATCCTCAAGGAAAATACGCGGGTTGGGGAGGCCTGCATAATTGGAAATTTTACCGTTTTGGGCGGATTGCCGCAACATTCTTCCTTTGATGCCTCCATTCCCTCGTTTGTGCGACTTGGCGATTCCGTCCGAACAAGCGAAGGCGTGACCGTCCATCGATCCATTCGCGAAAATGGCGTGACGGAAGTGGGAGGAAATTCCTTCCTGATGGGATATTCCCACGTTGCCCATGATTGCAAGCTTGGCAGGGAGGTCATTTTGGCCAATGGCGTTTTGTTGGGCGGGCACGTCGTCATGGGGGATCACGTATTCGTTGGCGGCGGGGCTGCCTTCCATCAGTTCGTGCGCGTTGGAGACGGGGCCATGATCGGAGGCTTGGCTGAGGTTTCGGCGGACGTTCCTCCTCAGATAACCGTAACCGGCAGAAACCGTGCGAGCGGGCTTAATCTGATTGGCTTAAGGAGAAGAAGGGTAGGGGAAAGAGAGATATCCGAACTAAAGCGCTTGTACCGCGGATTTTTGCAGAGAAGCGGAAATCTGAGACTCAGGGCCGAAGAGCTTTTGGATTCGCCCGAAGCCCCCAAGACCGAAACTGGGCTTGGATTCGTCAGATTCTTTTTAAGCGGAGAACGAAATTTTGCCAGGAGCCTTAATTTGGGTAAGATTGGTTCCGACGAACCTTCAACCCGCTGAAATTTCAATCACCATGTCGTCAGACCAAAGAGAAACGCTCTACAGAATAGGAAATGAAAACCTTATTAGGGTTACCGATTTGGCGGCCGAGAAGATCGAACGACTAAAGAGGAGAGAGTCGGAGGGAAATTATCTTCGCATTCGCATCACCGGGGGCGGTTGCAACGGATTATCCTACAAGATGAAGTTTGTTCCGGAGGGCAAGGAAGGGGACATTCTCGTGCGTTCCCACGGCGTCGATGTGTTGGTGGATTCCAAGACCACTCTTTATCTCAGAGGGACCACCTTGGACTACTCGGACCGCTTGGTCGGCGGTGGATTCAAGTTTTCCAATCCGAACGCCAAGGCGAGTTGTAGTTGCGGAGAAAGTTTCAACCTATGATTTCGAATGCACAAATATATGCTTGCAAGTGGGTCGCGAATCATAAATTTTAAAATATTGTTAAAAAATTATTGAGCCACTTGATTAATCTAAGATCACACCCCTAACCACATGGTAAAAAAACCAAGTGGAAACAAGAAACGGCACAATAACCGTAACTTCATTCGCAAAAACGACAAGATTCGAGCTCGTGAGGTTAGAGTTATCGGTCACGATGGAGAAATGCTCGGGGTGATGCCCCCGGAAGAGGCTCTCAAGATTGCCAAGTCCTTGGGCCTGGACTTGGTGGAAGTCGCCTCCACGGCAAATCCGCCGGTCTGTAGAATCTTGGAGTTTGGAAAGTACAAGTACGAACTCAGCAAGAACAAGAGGAATAAGGAAAAATCCGCCAAAAGAATCAAGGAGGCCAAGTTCAGGCCGCGTATCGAAGAGCACGATTACGTCACCAAGGTGCGCCGTTCCGAAAAATTCTTGCATCAGGGAAACAAGCTCAAGATAACCCTGATGTTTCGTGGCCGTGAAATGGAACACGTCGATCTGGGTATGAATTTGGTAAAACAAGCCATTGATGATCTTTCGGGAGTGGGCAAACCGGATGACGAGCCTAAGCTTAACGGACGCTTCATCATCGTGAATCTTTCCCCCTTGCCTCAGAATCAAAGAGTTTTACGCTACAATTCGGAAGAGGAGGCCCTTGCCGAGGAGATCGATGACGCCGGGGATGATGATGTTGCCGCTGATGATCCCGAAGAATTCAAGTTGGCGGACTCCAGATTTCCGAACCCTTTTCGATGGGGGCTTATGAATTGTTGCTCGTTGGATTGGGTGGGGCTCTGGGTTCTCTTTTGAGGGCATTGGTCGCGAGCTTTCTTCAAAGCTTTGCTCCCTGGCCCACCCTGTTGGTCAATCTCGCAGGCGCCTTTCTGATAGGTGCATTTTTGAAAGTCATCGAGAATTCATCTTCTCCGGAGACTTTCCGCGCCTTTTGGGTTGTCGGACTTTGCGGGGGTTTTACCACCTTTTCCGCTTTCGGGGTGGATTTGTTGGATTTTTTGAAAAATTCCCAATGGGCTCTCGGATGCTTTTACGCATTGATGAGCGTGGTGGGTTCGGTGTTGGCGATTTTGCTCTCCTTTCGCTTGGTTTCTCTCCTTTATTCCTGAGCCTTGTCTCTTGCCAATTCGTTCAACTTGTAGGAGGATGTCGCATTCGATGAGTTTTTTCAAAATCCTCTCTTTTTTGATCTGCTTGCATTCCGTTTCCTTCGCGTCGGTTTCCTCCAATCCCTTTCTTCGTCCGGGTTCGCAGGAAAAGCCACCGCCTCCACCGCCAACCACTGCGCCTCCCGCTCCCAAGGGAAAAGCCGAGCAAGAAGTCGAATTCCGGGGCTATTACATTTTGAACGGGGAACCGTTCTTTTGCATATTCAACAAGAAAACCGGACATGCCGAGTGGTTGTCGGTTGCAGAATCAACCTATGATTCTTACCGGATCGAAAGATTCGACAAGGATAGCGAAAAGCTGACCGTTTCCTACGAAGGGCAATCCTTTGACTTGTCTCTGATCGATTCTGCCTCGGGAACTCCGGGCGGAGGCAAGAATTCCTCCGCCCCAACCAAAGTTTCTCAAGCCACTTCCTCTTCGCAAAGAACCATCCCTCGGGTCATGCCTCCCAGACCGAAGACCACCCCGACTTTACCCGATTGGCTGGCCAATCGAACCAGTTCGATGGGAGCCTTTGCCTCTCCTTCGGCCCCAAGGGCAACTTCCGCCCCTTCCTATTCGGGGGCCGTGCCCCGAAGAACGATGCGTGGGCCTTTTTTCCCAGGGTCCTCCAATAGTGTAGGACCGGCCGATCCCACGACTTCCTCGGCTTCCGAGTCTTTGGGCGGAAGGCCTTCTCCAAGTTCGGAATCGCTGCCAAATAATTCGTTTACCGGTAATCAGGCGCCGACTTCTCAAGCATTTGTTGAAGGTGGAAATCAGGTGAGCGATTCGGGCGAGAATACTTTCGAGCAAGGCAGCGAGTTTTCACTCGAGGACTTGCCTCCTCCTCCCCCTCCGCCCAATATCTTGCCACCCAGCCCGCCACCGGATATTCAGCCCTCAAGAGATGAGTAAAATCCTTCTCTTCGCCTTGACGGCGCTTGCGTTGACAAGCCACCAAAGCGAATGCGCCCGACGAATTGGAAAACTGAATTCTCAAACTTGGCAAACCCACCTTGAATTTGGTGAAAATGAGGGAGTGTTTTCGCTCTCTTCCGAATATCCTGATTTTGATTCGGTCGGAGTCTTGAAATCGAAGGACGGACATATCGGAACCGCGACCTTGATCGCCCCTGACTTGATAGTCTCGGCGGCCCATGTAATCAAAAACTCACAGAGCGATCCGATGCCGCAAGGAGGGGATTGGGAATTTATCTTGTCCCCTGATTTCGAGGAAGCTTCGGAATCCCAGATTCATCGGATTGCCGGCTTTGTCATTCATCCGGTTTGGCTTTCGAGGCAGGAGCAAGGAATCAAATCCGGCATTGGAGACGGGGACAGAATTGGGGTCGATCTATGTCTGGGTTTTCTTGAAAACCAGATCCTAGGGGTTTACCCAACGGCTTTGCCCCATGATCATCCCGCAAGCCTGGGGCAAAGAGCCGTTATTGCCGGATTCGGCACGGCGGTCGAGGGAGCAACGGGCAGTTCCAATACTCAGAACTCTAGAAGACTGGCGGGTGAAAACCTAATCGATCGAATTGTGGAGCAGGTTCCCATCTCTTCAATCTCAGAGTCGGATTGGGGAGGATTGCTTGCGGTCGACTTTGACTCCCCGAATCTGGACAAGAACTTTTTAGGCTCCGAATATCCGCCAATTGATTATCTTGGGAATGGAACGAGCGATGCCAATCCATTGCCCATGGAAATCAGTACCGCAAATGGAGACAGTGGTGGTCCCATTTTCGTTCTAAGCGGTGGGCTTTGGAGAATCAACGGCGTGGTTTCCTACGGAACGAATTATTCCCTGTATGGAGACGTTACGGTTTTTACTCGATTGACCAGTCATCAGGACTGGATCGGGAATTATCTTCCCCCTTGGGCGGAAGCCAAAGTTTCGGATGAGGGCAAATGGCGCGAACTTAGATGGTTTGGGGCTTTTTTGCCCTACGACGAAGGTTGGAATTTTCATTCCCGGTTGGGTTGGTTTTTCAATTCGGGCCAAGAGGGGAGTGATTTTTGGATTTGGCAAGAAAACCTCGGCTGGTTGTGGTCTTCTCCCTCCGCCTATCCTTTCGTTTACGCGGATGAGAAAAAACATTGGATCTTCCTGAACCTTGAAATGACAAACCCGAGTGAATGGTCTTATTACGACTACCATCTTGATTCCTGGATGAGAACCTCAAGATCACTTTAAGAGTTTGCGACCTAAATCAAATGCCCTATGGTAGTCAGCTTCATGACTCCCTTATTGAATCTCATACGCAAGCGGGAACTTCTTTGGCAATTTTTGGTTCGCAACGTCAAATCGCGTCATCGGGGAAGCGTCCTTGGGTCTTTTTGGCTTCTTGCCAACCCTTTGTTGATGCTCAGTCTCTACGTCTTTGCGTTCGGAGTCGTTTTCGGCGGACGATTTACCGATTCGCCCGACGAGTCGACCCTTGATTACGCATTGGGCGTTTTTTTGGGACTCAGCGTCTTGGGTTTGATCTCCGGAATCATCGGGAGCGCTCCGGGGATTATCGTCTCCCAGCCGAATTTCGTCAAAAAAGTGGTTTTCCCTCTGGAGATTCTGCCTGCGGCAACCGTGGGCGCCTTGACCTACGACTTGTTGATAGGCTTGACGCTTTGCCTGACGGGGGTGTTTTTCTTCGGTTCCGGGATCTCCATTTCGGCGCTTTATCTGTTGGTGATACTTCCCCCCGTGTTTCTCATCGCCATGGGATTGGGTTGGTTTTTTTCGGCCCTTGGCGTTTTCATTCGAGACGTCGGTCAGCTCGGGTCGTTTCTGGGTTTGGCCCTTTTGTATTCCAGTGGGGTTTTCTATTCCGCCGCCAAGGCCAAAGCCACGGCTCCCTCAATCTGGATCTTTTTGAAGTGGAATCCTTTGCTCCAGACCATCGATTCCCTCCGACAGGTAGTCTTGTGGGGTGGGGAGCCCGATTGGCATGCCATCGGGTACACATGGCTCGTTGGCATCCTCTGCCTCTTGGCGGGGGCCTGGTTCTTTAATCGGCTTCGGTCCGCTTTTGCCGACGTCTTGTAGCTTATCGATATAGTTCGGCGGCTATCTTCAGCCAAGAATGTCGAGCCGACCATCGAAGACCACCTTCGCCAAGCTTCCTTCTCATTTCACGATTTTCGATCAAGGTGCGTAGATTGTCGATAAGCCGATCGATGTTGCCGGGATCGGACAAAAGCCCGGTTTGTCCATGGATGACTGCGTCTTCCACCCCTCCTGTCCTAGTGGCTACGACGGGCAATCCATGGGCCGAGGCTTCCAGAAAAACGAAACCGAAGCCTTCCACGCTTTTGCTTTGACTAACCGGAGTGAGGCAAAAAATATCGGACTTTTGGTAAAGGCCACGCAATTCCTCATCGCTTAAGTTCCCCAAAAATTCGATCTTTCCCCCGAACTTATTGGCAAGGTCATTTAGTTGGGAGAAATATTTATGACTTTTGACTGGCCCCACGACTCGAAGGGTCAGCGTTGCCTGCGTCTTTGCCTCCAATTGATTCAAGGCTCGGATAAGTTCCGCCTGCCCTTTTCGAGGATGAATGCGGCCCACGCAAAGAAGGTGAGTTCCATTCTTTGCCAGCGCTTGATCCAAGCTGGCCGGGGATTTCCCTACCACCGCTCCGGATGGAGCTCCGGGAATGAGCTTTAGTTTGTTTTCGCAAGTTTGGCAAAGTCGGATGCAGGCGGAGAAGTTGAATTTGGAGAGCACGTGGATGGCTTCGGATCTTTGCAAAAGTTTTCGAAAAAGAAATCGTTCGAGGGGATTTCTGGTGAACCTTAGTAATTCGGAACCGTGAATGGTGAGCAAAAAGCGACTGTTTTTCGGCATCAGCCAGCCAAACCGGATCAGGGCGCGGCAAACCCCAGGTTCGGCGATGTGAAAAATTGCATATCGATCCCGTTTTTCAAGTTCCCCCTTCAACTTGCGGATCAGAAGGTAGGATGATCGCCAACTCTGGGAGCCCGACCACGGCAATTCCTCGAAAGGCAAGTTGTCGGGAGGTGCCGATCCCCTTGGGCACCAAAGTCGGATCTTTATTCCCAGCTGGATGGCCGCCACGGCCAATTCCCGGCAATAGACTCCGGCTCCGCCGCGATAGGGCGGGAATTCGTGGGTGATCAAAATGATTTCGGCGGACATCTGCTGACTTTCTATATTTCCGAACTTTTGCTTCTCCGCCATCAAAAATTGATTTAGACTAAGCCAACATGGAATTTCAGAAGGTATTGATCACGGGAGGATCCAGAGGAATCGGAAGGGCATTGGTCGAAAGGTATGCCAAAAGTTCCGTCGAGGTTCACGCGGTCTCCCGAAATCCATCGCAGTTCGGAAATCCTGAAAACGTCCGTCATCACAGCTTTGACCTGTCGTCGATTGCAAACACTCGGGACTTCGGCGAGTTCTTTCTGGCCAAGTTCGGAGTTCCGGATCTTGTCATCAACAACGCCGGCCGCGGGGCGTTTTACTCTCTGGCAAGTTTTCCGGAATCGGAAATCGTCAACCAAATCAACCTATTGTTCCTGACGCCCATTCTGCTTGCTAAAACCTTTGCCCCGGAAATGAAAAAAAAGGGCATGGGTACGATCGTCAACCTTTCCTCCCTGGCTACCTTGTATCCGCTTCCCTTCATGCCTCTTTACAATGCGGGAAAATCCGCCCTGTCCAGTTTTACGGAGACCATGATCTTGGAGTTTCCCGATTACCCTAAGTTCATTGATTTTAAAATGGGCGACGTTCGAAGCCAATTCAATGATCACGCGGCCAAGAACCCTTGCGAAGAGTGGGATGGCCGAATGAAAAACGCATGGATTCAAATTGAAAATCAGCTCAGGAGCTCACCAAGTCCGCAGGTTGCCGCTCGACAGATCTCGGAGGTCGTCGATTGCGACAAGTCGGGGGTTTTTTACGGAGGCGGATGGTTTCAATCCAAGGCGGCCACCCTAGGACATCGTCTACTTTCCAAGAAGTTTCTGATAATTTTGTTGCGCTCGTTGTACAAAATTTAGAAAACCGTTTGTCCCTTGTTTTAATCCTCCATAAACCCCTTCGAATTATGAAGCGTTCGTACGTACCCTTACTCACTTGTATTCTTCTGTTTTTTGGCCATAGCCTCAATGCCCAAGCCCCTGCGAGCTTGGTCGGTCTGGAAGTGGAGATTCATGAAACAGCCCAATTGGAGGGTGGAGGATCCGAAGACTACGGATCCGAGCAAGTAAGTTTTAACGAGACCGAAGTCGGTGCATACGACGACGACACGCAACAAGTCGAATACGAGCCCTACGTTTATGAAAAGCTCACGGCCACGACTGCCCGGATCACTCTGGGTACGGCAGGATCGGGCGACGTGGAGGTGATCGATTTGACTTTCGTCGATTCCGGTTACGCGGAGGGTACCTGGACGGAGGTAGATGGTTCAGAGACTTACGAAGGTACGCTTACCTTTCGGATTTTGGGAGAAGATCCCAACACCGGAGGCACCGATCCCGGCACGGGTCCGACGGATCCAGGGACTGGAGGAGAAAACGGAGGGATCGAAGCCCCTGCGAGCTTGGTCGGTCTGGAAGTGGAGATTCATGAAATAGCCCAATTGGAGGGTGGAGGATCCGAAGACTACGGATCCGAGCAAGTAAGTTTT
>JAYOEB010000027.1:13536-21705 GCA_038116775.1 Opitutia bacterium
ACCTTTCGGATTTTGGGAGAAGATCCCAACACCGGAGGCACCGATCCCGGCACGGATCCGACGGATCCTGACGGCGGTCATCAAGATGGTTACGAAGGTCCTGCGGAGGGCTTCGTAAGTTTGCCTGTCGATGAGGTTAAGGATTTCGTCGGATCCTTTATCCAGTCTAGGGAAGACTTGGCGGGAGCCCGCCCGATCTGGGCCGAGAAGTTCATCGACGCCATTCAGGGCGAGGATAGGTTCGTCTACAACGTGGGTCTTGACTTTGGGTACAGCCTCATCTTCGACCAAAATCAAAATTTTCTCCATGCCATTCCTTCGGATCAATTCGCTTATTCCGAGACTGAGTTCATTGATCCGACGGATCTGCCCGCCGAGATCAATTCCGCGATATCCGAAGAACTTTCCTCCTACACTGTCGTAGACGCCGAAAAGGAATATTCGGTTCTGCATTCCGACGCTCCTTCCTTCGTCTACAACGTTTTCGTCGACTCCGACGATTCCGAATACGTCGTTCACTTGACTTCCGATTACGACTTGATCCTCATCGGTCTGGATGACGAGCCTGACTTCGAGGACGAGTGGCGGCCCATCGAGTTGCCTGATTTGGCCAAGGCTTATTTTGAGGAAAACCATCCACATTTGATCGAGGGAATTAACCTTTTTGTTGAACAGCGGCCCACTCCGGATGGTGAGGGTAGTGAAATCGTCGCCTTCATCGATGACGGTACCGAATTGATTTTTGATGCCGAGGGTGAATTCTTGCGCGAATTCAACCCATGGAAGAATTTTGAGGAAAACTTGGACGCCGGTCTAAGGTTCGACGCTGAAAAGTCATCCCCGCTTGGCTCTGCCTCGGTTCACATTTCCCGGGTAGAGAATGAGAATGAATACGGAAGCCTGCTTTATCGAATCTCTTTGACGAATAGTGAAATTTCCCCTGACTCCCAAGTTTCCGCTTACGATCTGGATTTGTCGGATTCCTTCTCCGCCGACTCCCCAATCAGCCTTACCTTCACCTACGAGATGGGTCCTCCAAGATACTTCATCGTGAGTGGTTCGAACGTCAGCGCCTTCAAGCATACCCCAGGCGATTGGGACAGATCTTCTTCCTTTACCATTAGAGCTCAACCGGTTGAACCCGTCGCTTCCAATTCAAATGATAATGCCGGGGTTGGACTAACCCTGAGTATTCTCGTTGAGATGGGAGGAGAGCGTCATTACGAGGGTGCGATTTTCGAGGCCAACGTCATCGGACTTGATCTAGGACCCGCTTATTACTCATCTCCTTGGGATTCCGTCGCTGCCTTTTCCGTTGACGGATTGGAAGGCGTCGATACTTCCGTGCGGGCCTATCTGCCCAGAAGATTGCTCTCCGGATATTTCGGAATCATGGATCCACAAGACGTCAAGGCCGCCTTGGTGGATTCCGACGGAGCGATGTTCTTCGTAGAAGGTAGCCTCCGTGACGGACCCGGGGAAGGAGATGCCCTAGTGGGAAGTTCATTCGAGCGTACTCCATTCAAGGGTCACGAACCCAGGTACGATCAAGTGGGTCCTTATCCAGGAGGATTGGATGATCCTGAGGCCATGGAATACGAGTTTGACGACTCGATTTTCGCCGATGAGACTACCGATCCGGCCGATCAGACGGAGGAACCCACCCAACCGGAAGGGGAAGAGGGGGGCGTCGAATCCTCCAAGTTTGATTTTGACGGCGATGGGTTGGCCAACTCGTTGCTTCGCGTCTCTTTCTCGGCAAATGCCTTTCCTGCGGAAGTGCAGTTTGGAAATCCTTGGGTGGATCCTTACGCCAACTTGGACGATTCAAGCTTCGGTACCATAACGGGATCGATCTTGGATGCGGACGGCGAACCCATACCTGAATTCGACGTTTGGTTCTTCAAGGTTCCCGAAGAAGGACAGGACATTTATTCTGGAGAACCCGTATTCTTTAATCTGGAGCATGGAGAAGATGGAACTTTTACCGCCAAATTACCTGCAGGAAGTTATCACGTGGAAGCCTTCGGATATGATTTTGAAAACGACGTCCCTTACCGCCCTCAAGTTGCCGGTGGCGAAGATGACCCAACCGTTTTTGAGATTGTAGACGCCTCAACGGAAATTGCCGGAGTCGACTTTTTTCTCGAAGCCGAGTTTCGAATTTCCAACACCTTTGCCGAAATCGAGGCAACCATAGAGATTACCGGACAGAGTGAGTCGCGTTTCGACGTTTTCTTCGATTTGTTTCCGGTGGATGAAAATGGGGATCGTCTGACCGAATACCCCGTTCATTCTTTCGGATTGAACCGTTCGGGCGAGGTAAAGGGGCAAGCTCCGGTCGGAACTTACGAGGTCGAGCTTTTCTCTCCCGACAACTCTTTGTCTTTGGTCGATTCCTCGCTTGTCATCACCATCGAAGAAGGTCTCAATGATCTTGGTGTTATCTCTTTGAGCGCCAGGGAATTGGTAACCGTCACGGGTATCGTCTCGGATGCGGATACGGGTGTGGGTATCTGGGCCGACGTCGTTTTCGTTGATCCCGATGACACAGAAGTTCAATTTTGGCCGATGTGGAATCCTGTCGAGGGCGAGCCCGCCCAAGGATCCTTTTCGGTGCAGATTCCCGAGGGTTCGTACCTTGTTAAGGCGGAAAGATTCGACGGTCTCTATCAGCCCGCGTTTTATGATTCGGATGGAGATGGCGCGCCCGACGTGGTGGCTATAAACGCTTCCTTCAGTCAATCGATCGACATTTCCCTGACTTCCAGACCGACCGCCACCGTCACCATAACCCTCCTCGATGAAAATACTTCCGAGCCCGTAAAGTATGCTTGGTTTGATTTCTTTGACGCCGAGGATGAATTCGCGCCGATCGTATTTCCTCAGTTGGATGGCATTGACTTTGAGTCAGGCTTCGACGGCACCTACACCTTGAAAGTTCCCGGCGGTAGTTACAAATTGGCGGTAGGAGCACATGCTTATGAGGGAGTCATGCGCATTCTCGACGAGTCCGGTCAAGCGGCTTGGGAAGGCGCTGGTTGGGAGGAGGGAGCCAGCTTTACCCTGGTGGACGGTGAAAACACCGATCTGGGCACTGTAAACATGGAGGCCTTCGAGTTGTCCGAAGCCGAACTCTATGGTTTCGACTGGATGGATGAAGGAGTTGAATTGAGTGGATCGACCGTCACTGGAATCGTCAAGACCAGCGAGGGGATTCCAGTGCCCAAGGCGAGAATCATTGCCCGAACCGAAGATTATCTATTCTGGTTTGATCACGTCCAGTCCCGTTCCGACGGAAGCTTTGAATTGGCGAATTTGCCCGACGGGGATTGGTTGATTTTTGCCGAACCTCCCTTTGACTCGGAAAGCTTTCAAGGATTTAGGGAGTCGAACGAGGCGGAAGTTTCCTTGCCTGAGGAAAACGATTCATCCGTCAGTCTTACTCTACAGGGATCCAATGTTTTTGGCAGGATCGTCTTTCCCAAGAAAAATCGCGATACCGGCGAAACCAAAAACAACGGCCTCGCCCATGCCTTCGTTTGGGCCTATACCGATGAGGACCAAGATGGCGAACCCGACTGGGATGAGGAAATTCTATTTGGCGGCGCTACCCTGAACGAGGCCTTCGGAGAAACAGATCAAAACGGATATTTCTCATTTTACTTGGAAGAGGCCGGCAAGTACTCCTTGCGAATCGATCTGCCCGGGCAGTTGTCTTCGCTGTCCCCTGCGCCCATCGGATTTACCCTAAAGAACCCCAATGACAGCGTAAAACTTGGAAATGCGGTGAAGATCGACTGGAAAGCCGAGCTCAAGGCATCCGCTTTCGACGTCCAGCGTAAGTCCTCGACCGGTTCCTCCTACGTAAGCTTGTTTGCCGGAGAAGACAACGCGTCCAGTTCCAAGCCCGGGGCCAACGCAAAGTCCTTCGTTGATGCAACCGCCAAACCAGGCGCTACCTACACCTACAGAGTCGTCGCCGAGACCGCCAACGGCCAAGTGACCCTCGATGCGGATCAAGTCAGGACTTCCGAGCCTTTCATTTATCTTGCCCCAGCCAGCAAAACGATTGCCGGACGGGTTTTGGACGCATCCAGTAATCCGATCGCCAATGCCGAAGTCGTTGCTTGGCGTGAAGAAGGGGAGGGGTGGAGTTCCACTTTTTCCGGTGACGACGGATCCTACGAACTCTCGGCTGGGCCCGGTAAGTGGGACATTACGGTTTACCGTCCTTATGACCTCAAGGTCGACTGGGTCTACGAATCCGCTCCCAAGCGCGTGAAGTTCAAAAATGATTCCAGCAAGGAGACCGAGACCAAGAATTTTACGGTTTCCAAGATGGCTGGTGGGAAAATCACCGGATCCATCGAGTTGCCTGAGAACGTCAGTTATTCCGATCTCGCCAATTACGTCTACATCGATGCCTTTGATCCCGAAGGTCGTGGAAATTGGGGACAACCCGACGAAGAGGGTAATTTTGAAATCCCCTTGCAACCCGGACAGTACGAACTTTCCCTATGGATCGATCCTCAGCTTAAGGGATTCGGCAGCCCTGAAATCAAATTCGTTCGAGTTGGTAAGGATGCGGTCGACGTAGGAATTCTACAATTGGCCGCCCGCGACAAGTCCCTGTCGGGTACGGTAACTACAGATTCGGGCAAGGCGTTGCCGAACGTTGAAGTCTGGGCTTGGAGTGAAGAAGGCGGCTGGGTCTCGGATACGACCAACATATCCGGCGAATACAGCCTTACGGTTTCGCCAGGTCGTTGGGAAATTGGGTTTGAATTGCCCATGCCGGAAGATGGTAGCGAACCTCCCTATCTGCCGTCTCCTCCCAAACGCCTGCGAATCAAATCGGACGATGGAGCCAAGACTTTGAATTTTACCGCCCGTGAAGCGGGTGCTCGAGTAAGTGGAGTGGTTTACGGTGCGGACGGAGCCCCGGTGTCGGACTTGGACGCCTGGGTTTATGCCCGCCATTATTCCGAAGACCAAGAGGACGATTACTATGACATCGTGGCTGACGTGCCTCTGACTTCCAAAGGAACCTTTAGTTTTCCTGGGGTTCCCGGTGAGTATCTGGTTGGTCTTTGGTTGCCCCCTGGATCGACCTACACCTATCCGGAGGAAAAGTTATATCAGATCGTTGTGGAAAATGGACAAACCACGCTTTTGGATGCAACGGGTCAGTCGGTGAGTCAAGCCACCTTTAATCTTACTGCCAATGATTCCGTAATCAGCGGATCCTTCAAGCTGAGCGGCCAAGCTGTTTCCGGGTTGTCCGGTGAAGTCCATGCGGTGCGTCTGGATGGGGAAGGCTGGCAATCGACCGCCATCGAGGACAACGGCACTTATTCTCTTTTGCTTTCCGCAGGAAACTGGGCTCTTGATTATTTCATCGAATCCGATTCTCTCGATCGCAATTTCCCCCCACATCCCGCAAAGCCTGTAGTTGTTCAAGCACGGCAAGCAACCACCATTACCAAGGATTTCGTTCTTACCACCGCTTCGGCTACCATATCGGGTTCCGTTTTCTACGAAGAAAGCGGGACGGCGGTAACGGATTATTCCTTGTACGTTTGGGCGTTCCGCGAAGGCACGGAATTTCGTGATGAGTATTGGAAAGAAGTCGAAACGGATGAAAACGGCGCGTTTTCCATACCTGTTTTACCTGGCGGAAAGTATGAAATCGGAGCGATTCTTTCACAGGACTTGCGGGAGGCCGGCTACCTCGACGCCCGCGTCATTCGCGCCGATCTCTCTTCAGGCAGTGTTTCCGACCTCAACCTGACGATAGGCAAGCCAAACGCGGAAAACTTCATCGCCGGCACGATTGTGGACGAGCAAGGCAATCCAATCGAAGAAGCCTTCGTCTATGCCTGGGCGGACGACGGCAGAGAGGTTTATGGGGAGACCGACTCCAACGGAGCTTTCAGCATTTCCGTTCCCGCCGGTACAGTCTGGCACGTTGGGGGGGAATATTCCTTGATCGATGACGAAGGGGCAGAGACCTATCTTTCGACCAAGTTCGAAAAAGACGTCGATCTCTCTGCCGTTGCCTCCAAAAGTGATCTCAGCCTGACTCTCAAAGCCCCCGACTTTGAAATTCCCGACGGCAACAGCGAAACCTTTGATCCCAACGTTGATTTCGTAACCAAACTACCCGATGGTACCGAGTTGACCATTCCTGGTGGCGCGTCCAACGTTGCTTCCGACGTCGAATCGGTGCGCATCGTGATTACCCCAACCGCCAAGGGTCTATCCAAGAGCGCTACCGAAAAGCCGGCAAACTACGGCTACTCCGTCGAATTATTCGACGATAACGGAAAGAAGGTCGAAGGAAACTTCAAGAAGGACGTTATCCTGAGCATCCCCGTCGACGTCAACGCCTCAAAGGCCAATGGCATGAGCTTGCAAAATATCGAGGCCATGTACTACTCGACTACAAAGGACGCATGGGACAAGGCCAAAACCAGTACCTGGGACCAGAATAGCAGTACTCTTACCATGACTACGGACCATTTTACTACCTTTGCGGCGGTATCCACGCCCGACGTCTCCGACTTAGCCAGTGGACTGGCCAAAGTGGATGCGGAAGTCTCTGGGGACTGGTACTCACTTGATTGGCTTGGTTATTTTTACGATGCTTCCGCCGGGTGGATCTATCATGCAAGTTTGGGCTGGTTGTACGGGCAAGAAGAGTCAAGCGGAAACTATTGGCTCTATGACACTCAATTGGGTTGGCTGTGGACGGGTTCCGCCTACTACAATGAAGCTCAGTCCAGCTACTTTCTTTATTCTTCGACGGAAGCCAGTTGGTTGTACTTTCAGTTGGTCGATGGAGAAAGAAGGTTTTACGACTACTCCGACGAAGTCTGGTTAACCCCTGATTCATAAAAATCCTACTATGAGATTCTAAAATTTATTTTCTTGCTAATCCTTTCGCGCTACTTACACATTTCTTTTACTAATTCACTATGAAACTTAAGCTACCCGTACTCTTCCTATTTGCCGTTAGCCTCGTCAACGCTCAGGTTCCTTCCGATTGGTCTTCCTCCGCAACCTACAGTTCCGGCGCACTTGTTCTTTCCAACGGCGTGACCTACATCGCCCAGCAGGACGTCACCACCGCAGGCACTTCCCTAAGCGATACGAATTACTGGAGGTCCTTGGATGATTCAGCTCCCACCACCACACCATCCACCTCCGCCCCCACCACTACACCGGATACCTCTACGGTTCCGACCGAAACTCCGGAAACGGATACACCTGTAGATATTAAGCTCAAGGGTATTTCGACCAACGCCATCGTAACCTCGGATGCTTGGATGGTTGCTGGAGTTACCATTACAGGTGGAACAAAAAAGGTTGTATTCCAGGTGCAAGCAAGCGGAACCTATGGTACTGGCTTGGGTTATCTCGCCGATCCTATTTTGTACATTACAAACGCAACTGGTGCGGTTGTGGCAATTGTGGATAATTGGAAGGATGGACCTAATGCAGGTTATGACGCTAATCTTTACAGCACATCTTATCTTGCTGAACTACAGTCATCAGTTTATGCGATGGCAGGAGATGAGGAGTGTGCTATCGTTCTTAATTTGCCCGAGGGCAGCTATACCGCCTTGGTCGGATCTAATGGGGAAAGTTCGGGGAAAGCAGTTGTCGCTGCTTTTGACTTCGAAGAATAGACTCTTCGAAATAAGAAATTTTTTTAAAGCCAAAGTTTTGTAATGACTTTGGATAAAGGTCTGAAAGACTCTTTTTGGAATTATGGCTACTTAACTATTGATTCACTTTTAAGTGCCGAAATACTTTCTTCTTTGTTAGACCAATTAGAACCCATTTGGGTATCTAAAAATGCTCCAGAAGGCATCCTGAATTTTGAAATACAAGATCGGAATCTCAAGAATGGTAGTAATCGTCTTCAGGATCTTTGGACCGTTATCCCTGAAGTGAGAGAATTAGCCATCAATTCATACATTCTAAATATTCTAGAATTCCTCTTTAATGATAAGCCGAGACCCTTTCAAACCCTAAATTTTCCAGTGGGCACCCAGCAGTCCGTTCATTCAGATGCTTTACATTTCAATTCGAAACCTTTTGGTAAGATGTGTGGCGTTTGGATTGCACTAGAAGATATTGAGCCAAGTTCAGGACCTCTCT
>JAYOEB010000028.1:0-1882 GCA_038116775.1 Opitutia bacterium
GGCGATCAATGCTTTGAAGGGTGCGGTGATGAAAGCGACCCGCGGACAGGCAAATCCCAATTTGGTCGACGAAGTCCTGCGTCGTCTCCTGTCCTAAGCCCTGGGCCGAAGAACCTTCTCCTGCTTCGCGGGGAATGCTTACCCGCCCATCATGCCATGGAAGGAATTCTTCCTCATCGGTCGCCGAATGAGCCTGGGCTTCTCACATCCTTTAGCCCGGCTCTCGAGGCTTTATTGAGAATGAGTCTCAAAAAGGCTTTGCAACCGTCGGCGCTTCCTGTAAGCTGGTTTCCCTCCTATGGGCAACAAGCAACTTTACTTTTCCATCCTATGCGGGCTGGTTTTAAAACTCGTCTCCCTTCTTGGGGGGGAGGTCAAGGAGACCCATGCGATCATCGGAGAATGGGTAGCCACCGAACGGATGATTTCGGGAGAGGAGAGCGATTGGGAGATTGAAAAGTCCGCCCTCCTTGATCTCCAAAAGGCCCTTCAGGCTGAAATGGAGGCACTCAATGCAAAGTTGAGGGAGTCGGAGGAAGAAGCGGTGGGCGCGGCCAAGCAGCGCGATGATCTGCTGGCCCGAAAAGAGGCTGCCCTTCAGGCAACCACTTCGCTTCACCGTGGGCTCGACCGGGCCGTCGCAAAGTTGGAAAGAACCTTTTCCTTGCTTCCCACCCCTGTGGCGGAAAGACTCTCCCCCTATCGCAAAAAGCTGCTGCCGGAAAAAGGAATGCCGATGCCGCCTCTTCGTCAGCGCGTGGACGCCCTCGTGTCCCTTCTTCAAGCCATTCAAAACTTCCACCGTTCCGTTGCCTTGGAAAGACAGGAGTTCACCTTGGACGACAACCAGTCGCGCGAGTTTCAGGTAATGTACTTTGGACTGGGAGCCGCTTATTTCGTCAACGAATCCGGTACGGTAGCCGGATACGGACAACCCGGAGACCAAGGCTGGCGATGGACCCGTTCGGATAAGCTCGCTCGCGAAATTTCCACCGGCGTGGACATGCTCAACAACCGGGCCATGCCCAGGTTTCTCGAACTTCCAATACCTGCCCCACGAAGGATAGACCCATGAGGAAGCCGCTCATCCCTCTGTTTTTTTGCTTTCTGTGCTCCTTCGACTTGTCGGCTCAGTCAGTCCAGCAAGCGCGGGCCGAAGCGCGCAACGACCTAAGGGATTCCATTGAGCGACTGACCCTGCTTCGTCAGCGTATCGAGCGGGAAAAGACGCCCTTGGCCAAGCAAGTCGCTCAACTTGAACGGGACACCAGGGATAAAAGAGCGGAGATCGACCGGCGCTGGCGTCAGCGGGATAATCGTGACGCCAGTCTTTTGGAACTCAAGGAAGAGGTTCGGGCGAATGAGGCAGCCCTTGAAACCTCCCTGCGCCTCTTGAAGGATTATGGGCGCGGATGGACCCAGTCCATGCCCGCTTCGGAACGGATTCAACTTGGTGATTCCCTCTCCGCGTCCCTTGCCAAGGAGAAGGGTGACAGGGCAAGCGCTTTTACCGCCTACCTCGAGTTGGTGGAACTTTCATCTGCTTCTCTCTTGAGGCAAGCCGGGGGAGCCGCTTATTCGGGGGATGCCATCGTACCACCCGAAGGCATTCGGGAATCAGGCATTTTCTGGACGCTTGGTCCTTTGCTTTTTTTCAGGGGTGAAGGAGGAAGCTCCGGATTTTTGGACAAGAGTTACGGGCGGGTACAGGACACGGGCCTGGACCTGACGGCGGATTCCGTTCTTCGAATCAATTCTCCGCGCCTTCTGATCGCCAACCAAGACACTTCCCAAATGATCGCCCAGTCCCTCCAGGCAAAAACCGGAACGCTGGCCACCCTGCCCATGGCGGTGAGCACGTCCATGAAGGCGACGGGCTCGC
>JAYOEB010000028.1:1892-21153 GCA_038116775.1 Opitutia bacterium
CCATGGATCCGAGCCTGGGCAAGGCCTTGGTCATCGAGGGAAGCGAGCCCTCCTTGCTGGAAGAAATGCAAAACGGGGGAATCTGGATCTATCCGATTTTGTTCTTTGCCTTGACCTCGGTTCTGATTGCCCTCTTCAAAGCGACCCAGATCTTACGCATTCCCTTTCCTCATGGACCCGTCACCTTGGCGGGTAATTTTGGCGGACCGTTTGAACTGCTCCGCAAGACCGCTCAGGGATACCGTGGAAACAAGCCCGAAATTCTGGAGGAAATCCTTTACGAAATCATCATCGACTGGCAGGCAAGACTGGAAAAAGGAATGCCCCTCATCGCCATCACCGCCGCCACCGCTCCGCTGCTCGGCCTGCTGGGAACCGTGACCGGAATGATCGACGTCTTCCGGCAGATCACTAACTTCGCCAACCCCGAAAACAGCGAATTGGCCCGCGGTATCTCCGAGGCGTTGGTAACCACCAAGTTTGGTCTGATCACGGCGATTCCTTCCCTGATTGCTCATGCTTTGCTCTCCCGGAGACTCCAGGGACTGGTTTCCAAGATGGAGGGATTTTCCGCACGCTTGGTGCACTTGAAAAAAGAAGCCCCCAAGGAAGTAGCCGGAAAGCAGGAAAACGAGGTATGAATCCTTTGGTTGAATTCATCGATCAGGCAAATTTCGTCTGGCAGAAAGGCGGGATCCTGATGCCAGTCCTGAGCCTGCTTGCCCTTTATCTCTATTACCTGTCCTTTGATCTCTGGCTGCGCTTGCGGGCCGTCATTCCAGCCGACCTCAGGGCATTTCCCCGCGAGAGATGGGGCGCGTTCAAGGGAGGCGGAAAGGTTGACCGGATCATCCGCTATTGTCTGGCGGATCATTCCAACCGAGAGGAAACTCTGAAGCGTTTCGATCGGGTGAGAACGGGCGAGTCGTCCTACCTCAATCGCCGTTTGCGTTTTCTGCTGGTGTTGGCTACCTCGGCTCCGCTGATCGGATTGCTTGGAACCGTGGCGGGAATGTTGCGTACCTTTGAGGGACTGAGCATGCAGGACAGTTACAAAATGGATTTGGTGGCTGGCGGAATTTCCCAAGCCCTGGTCACGACTCAGGCTGGGTTGTTGATCGCCATTCCGGCCATTGCCATCATTCACCTCCTCAACCGCAGAAAAAAGGACTGGCTGCAGTGCATCAACCGCTTGGAAAGCCTGTCCCTGCGCCAAGTGCCCGACCCGATGGAGCGATGAAAAAAAACAGACGAAATCCGGAAAGCGAAGAATCGGATGCGATCAACGTGTCTCCCCTGATAGACGTGGTCTTCATTTTGCTTATCTTTTTCATCGTCTCCGCGACCTTCGTCACCCTTCCGGGCATCGAAGTGACGCGTCCTCAGGCAGTTACCGGAAAAGCCCTTGAAAAAAACGCGGTTATTTTCGCCCTTTCCGGAAAAAATGAAATCAAATACGCCGGATCCACCGTTCGATTGGAGGAGATACCGGCTCTTGTCGAACAGGCGAGCAAGGATCGGGGAAAGCCCGTGGTCATACAGGTTGATGAATGGGCGGACGCATCGATCCTCGCCAAAATGGTTGCCCAGGCCCGCAAAAAATCAAGCGAGGTATCCATCGCCACCCGCAAACCACGAGCATGAGGAGAAGACTGGGTCAAGAGCAGGAAAGTACGGAGATCAACGTATCTCCCCTCATCGACTTGGTCTTCATTCTTCTGATCTTTTTCATCGTGGCCACTTCCTTCGTCAATGAAGTGGGCATCACCCCAAAACACAAAGACTCCGCTTCCTCCTCTTCCAACTTCGAAGAACCACTGGCCTTCGACCTGCCCGCCTCCGGTCAAGTGCTGCAGGATGGTACGGTTATCGGACTGGAACAGATTGCCCCGCTGGTCCGCAACCGCTCGGCGAAAAAGAATCCATCCGTGTTGGTGCGGGTATCTCCGGGAACCCGGGCGGGCTTGGCCACCCAAGTGATCGACCAAGCCATGCTGGGAGGGGCTCAGGCGGTAAAGCTTAGTCCGACTGCTCCATGAAGGAACTGACCGAACTCGACTGGACGCCGGGAGTGGAAACCGAGGTTCTCCCGAATCTCCGGGCCAAAAGCCTGGCCTTGGCCGCTCTCTCGTCTTTTGGGCTCTTTTGTCTCCTTCCCTTGTCCGAATTCGTTCGACCGGACGAATGGGTAGTTCGGCCCGCCGAAGTCCCCACTTACACACCCCCGCCTCCCCCAAAGACGGAAATGGAAAAGGCGGTGCTCCGAAAATCCGATCTGCCCGCTCCTACCCTGGAGAATCCTTCGCTGCAGTTGCTCAACGAACCCAGCGCCTCCACTCTTGAAGTCGGCCCCGGAGATTTTCAAGCCGCTTTTTCGCTGGCCACTTTCAATCCCGCCCCCTCCGGCTTTGCCTCCGAGCTTGTTTTCGCGATGCACGAACTCGACCGCAATCCGGCAATCATCAAAAGGGGCAGTCTCGTCTATCCTTCGCATCTCAAAAGAAAAGGCCTCGAAGGTGAAGTCAAATTATTGGTGCAAATCAATGAGACCGGTCGGGTAAGAGTTCTCGAAACCGTTTCGGCCACTCATCCCGATTTCGTCGATGCGTCCCGCAAAGCCGCCGAAGGATCGGTTTATGAACCACCCACCCGAAACGGAAAGCCGGTCAAGGTGGAATTCTACCTGCCGGTCAGGTTTTCCATGTTCAAATGAAGATTCTTTTCCCTTGCCGCCTCTCCCTTCTGCTTTCGCCGCTCTTGCTCCTTGGCAAGGCCCCCCTGCCCGAACTCACCCAGGATTTCTGGAATGACCCCGCTTTCGTCAAGGGTTTTATGGGAGATTACGGTTTCCGCAGTGAGGTGGAACCAAGGATCGACAAATCCGAACAATTCATTTTACGGGAAGTCGTCGCCAAAGCGGAAAACCAATTGGAGGAAGCGATCGCCTACCTTGAGTCCAAGATCACTGACAAGACCAGCGCCGCCCTCGATTTCGCCCTCGGAACCATGTATTATCAAACCGGCAGGCTGACCCGTTCCGAGGCAACCTATGAACAGGCCCTCCGCAAATTTCCTTCCTTTCTGCGGGCGCTCAAAAACTTGGGATTCGTTCAACTGAGCCTAGGCAAACTCGACGAAGCTTCCCAAAGCCTAGCCAAGGCCATTAGCTTGGGAGAAGCGGATGGAATCAGCTACGTCGCCCTTGGATATTGCCACCTGTCGCTGGGTCGGGTGGTATCCGCCGAAAATGCCTACCGCATGGCAATTCTACTACACCCCGAAAGCATCGACGCTCGGAACGGGTTGGTGAATTGTCTGCTATCCACCAACCGCTTTGCAGAGGCAATTGCCCTATTGGACGAACTCCTCGAGTCCAAGCCCAATGATCTTTTTTGCCACAAAGCGCGGGCATCCGCCCTTCAGGGTCTGGGGCGCGAAGAGGAGGCGGTCGTCGCCCTGGAGACCCTAAGGAGAATGAATCAACTGGATGCGGCGACCACTCTTTCCCTGGGCGATCTATACCACAACCTTGGATTGCTCGACCTTTCCCTGAGCGCTTATCAGCAAGCTCTGGCCAAAAAGGAAAAGCTCAGTCTTCCCCGATATGCCAGGGTAGCAAAAGTATTGATAAACCGGGGATCCTATGGTGACGGATTCGAGTTTCTGGAAGAAATTGAAAAAAAATTCGGCAAGGGGTATTCCGAACAAGACGAACGCGAAATACGGATGCTTCAGGCAGAAGTCCGCCTAGCCACCGGAAAACGAAAGGAGGCGGAAGAAATTCTCGAGGATTTGATTCGGAAACGACCTCTCGACGGAGAAGCCCTTCTTCTTTCCGCAAAGCTTGCCGCTGAGAATCTTGATTATGCCAAGGCGTCCTTGCGTTTCGAACGGGCGGCCAGAATTTCCGCTTTTGAGGTGGACTCCCTCATTGAGCACGCCCGTATGCTGGTAGGCACCAAGGATTACCAACTTGCTTCCGATCTTCTTGAAAAAGCCCAAACCATCTCTCCGCAACCTCGGGTAGCCCGCTATCTTAAGGCGATTAACAACCTAAGTCTAAGCGCCCGCCAAGGTCCCTGATTTTCGATCTTATTCCTTGAACGCATCAAGTTATCATGATATCTTGATGCGTTAATGATAAAAGGAACTTCCATAAAAGAAATTCTGCAAAGGAAAAAAAAGCTGTTCTCGGTGGAGTTTTTTCCCCCGAAGGACGAGGAGGGAGGCATACGAATGTTGCGTACCGCAGCTAAAATCCAGCCCCATCAACCCGACTTCGTATCCATCACCTACGGCGCCGGAGGCGGTACCAGAGAGACCACCATGCGCTATGCTAAACTTCTCAAAGCCGAACACGGATTCGAGGTCATGCCACACTTGACCTGCGTCGGTCATACCCGGGACGAACTATTGGAAATTCTCGAAGAATTCGCCGAAGCCGGATTCTGCAACGTCATGGCTCTTCGCGGGGATCCTCCTAAGGGAGAGAGTCGTTTTCAAGCGGTTCATGGGGGATTTTCCTACGCCTCCGATTTGGTCGCCCTGATCCGCGAATATTTCCCCGACTTTGGAATTGGGGTGGGCGGTTATCCCGAAAAACACCCCGAAGCGCCGGACCGAAAAACTGATCTCAGCAACCTCAAGACAAAGGTCGACGCCGGGGCGGATTTCATCACCACCCAACTTTTCTTTCAAAACCAAGCTTATTTCGAATTCGTCGAGGCTTGTCGAAATTCGGGTATTCGGGTTCCTATCCTGCCCGGACTCCTGCCCGTACTTTCAATGGGGCAGGTTCGACGCTTTTGCGCCATGTGCGAGGCGTCCTTTCCCCGACAGCTTGAGGAAAACCTCAGCCAGGCAGAGGACGCCGACCAACCGGCCGTAGGAGCCGAATGGGCCTTGGCCCAGATTAGGGAACTCATGGCTGGCGAGGTTCCGGGTTTTCATCTTTATGCCCTCAACAAATCCCACAGTACCCTTCGAATTCTCGAAGGAATCGGGCGTAAGAGAATCTAAATTCCCGATACTTCCTCGATCGTGGATTCGGATTTCAGCCGGTCCAAGAAAGCATCGAAGGCAGCGTCTTTCCTCCTTTCCGTCAAATATTCGACTACTTTTTCCCTGACTTCCGCATAAGGAGTCAGCTTTCCTTCGGATTTTTCCCTCACCAAGATCAGGTGCCAACCGAATTGGGTACGCACCGGTTGACTCAAGTCTCCCGCTTTCATCGAAAAGGCCTCTTTTTCAAATTCGGGAACCATGCGGCCTCTGCCGAAGGTTCCGAGGTTTCCATCATTTCCGGAATCATCGGATTCCCTCCTCACTAGCTCCGTGAAGTCCGCTCCCTTTTCCAACTCTTCGCGAATGGCCTCCACTTTCTCTCGGGCCCTGGTAAATTCTTCCTCGTTATCGGCTTTTTTGAGCAAATGCGATGCGGTTACGGTTTCCTCCGAAGTAAAAAGATCGGGGCGGGAGTCGTAATATTTCTTCGCCTCGGCCTCGCCGATCGCTTCGCTCTTGGACTCTTCCTCCAAAAGCATGTTGAACTTGATTTGACTGATGATTTCCTTCCGCAGGCTCTCCTTGTCCTTGATCACGGGATGCTTGCCGGCGTCAAATGCCTTCTTGCCTCCGTTCTGACGAATCCACAGTTTCATTCGCTTACTCACTTCTCCCGGATCCACTTGGTAGTTCCGCTTATGACTTTCCTGGGCCATCAGGGCTTGGTCGACCAAGCGGTCCTTGGCCAGATCGAAGGCGGCCATCCGTATGACCTCGTTGGGCTTGCCGGCCATCTTTTGGGCAACGCTTTGATAAAGCGCCTGGGCTTGTCCTTCGATCGCCCAATCGGGAATTACGTGATCGTTTATCTTTATCGCCATAAGCAAACGATCCTACTCCTTTGACCCGATATGTAAACAAACCATTTCAAGATTCTCAACTGCGTCTCAATTAGATTGACCCCACACCAGTGGATGAATAAGTATTCCTTTCTCATGAACACGGTATGCAACGAGAGCCTGGAGAGCTTTTCCGACTTCTTGGTCAGCAAAGGATTGCGCATGACGGGTCAAAGAAAGGGAGTCTTTGAAGCCCTCTTCAGGCAAACCGGTCATTTCACCGCCGAGCAACTTCTCAAAGACGCTCAGAATTTGGATGATACGGTTTCGCGGGCCACCGTCTATCGGTGCCTGCCGCTCTTGGTCGAGAGTGGAGTGATCCGCAAGATCGACGTCGGTCACGATAATAAGTTCTATGCCCTCAACGGTTCTTCCGAAACTTTCAAAGCTCAGGTCGTGTGTCTGGATTGCGACAAGATCTTCGACATCGACGCTCCCTTTATGGAATGGTACGGAAAAAACGTTTCCGAAAAGCTTGGTCTCGACGTCAAGGATCAGCGCCTGCAGGTACACGCCGAATGTCCCCAGTTCCAGAAAAAAGGAAATTGCTCGAGAATTTCCGCCTAGTCATTCCCATGACCGACACCCTTTCCACTTCCCCTGCCCTTCAAGTCTTTCGGCATCAGAACAAACCGGCCCTCAATGCCCAACAAGAGGAAATCCTTCGGCTCAAGCAGGAAAAAAACGCCATTCTGCTCTGCCACAACTACCAGATCAATTCAATCCAGCAAGTCGCGGACTACGTCGGGGATTCACTTGGATTGGCGAGGCAGGCGGCGGAAACCGATGCCGAGATCATCGTCTTCTGCGGCGTCCACTTCATGGCGGAGACCGCCAAGATCCTCAATCCCGACAAGTGCGTCCTCCTTCCCGATCTTGATGCGGGATGTTCCCTCTCCGATTCCTGTCCCGCCGAGCAGCTTGCATCCTACAAGGAAAAGAACCCCGATCTCTACGTCGTGGCCTACGTCAATTGCTCCGCCGGAGTCAAGGCCCTCAGCGACGTCGTCTGCACCAGCGGAAACGCTGTCAAGATCGTCGAGCAGGCGCCTCGGGATCGTGAGATTCTCTTTGTGCCCGACCAAAACCTCGGGCAGTGGGTAATTGGTCAGACGGGTCGAAAGATGCGCCTATGGCCCGGCAGTTGCTACGCCCACGTTCTCTTCACCAAGGAATCCATCGAACGCTGCCGCTTGGAATATCCCGATGCTCCGGTGGTCGCCCACCCGGAATGCATCGATTCGGTCCGTGAAATGGCGGACGAGGTATGCAGCACCGAAAAGATGGTTTCCTTTTGTCGAGACAACCCGGCCGAATCCTTCATCATTCTCACGGAAAGCGGCATGATGCATCGCCTCACCCGCGAACTTCCGGAAAAATCATTCGTTGCAGGTCCTACCGGTCATTGCGCCTGCAATGACTGCAGGTTTATGAAGATGAACACCTTGCCCAAGCTCCTCGACTGCCTGAAATCGGGCGCCCCTGCGATCACCTTGAGTCCCGATCTCATCGAGCGCGCCAAAGCCCCGATCCAACGGATGTTGGACTGGAGTTAGGGCTCCCTCAAAAAAATTTTATTTTTTCATTTTTTTTGAACGTTTTCCAAGTTACTCGAGTCTCAACCATCGACATAAGTCAGTTTGTTTCAGTTTAGTTTGTTTTTAAAAGCCAAAGGAACGCCTCGTCAACGGGGCGTTTTTTTTTTGGAGGAAAGTCCTCTCTTCGAGCGACTCAATCGTCTCCTATCCTCAGGGCATCCAATGAGTACAGTCCTTTGGGCTTGGTATTGCCGGCGGAGATCATGTCCATGGGAACGGGGTGGGAAACCAAGAAATTCTTTTCGTCAATCAGGTTAAAGAAATAATGCGTGCTTCCCTCGGGCAAGACGCCCGTAACTTTGTTCCCGCTGACCCGCGCCCCGAGCAAATACCACTCCTCGCTGGTTTCGCCCCCGTTGAGGGTGTAGAGTATCTGACCCCGCATCACCCTGCTTCCGTTTTCCTTGAATTCCGCCCAAACTTCGCGTCCCTCTCTTCCATGGCCGAGAACCTTGCAAACTTGGTCCTTGCCATCAAGCGATCCCTTGTAACTTGGATTCAAATAGGGATAAGAGGCATTCATCGCATTCAGTTCGGTAAAAAGTTTTTCCCTCATCATCTCGGCTCGGTCGGGAAATCGATCCGCCAAGTTTCTCGCCTCCTCTATATCCACGCGCTTGGAGGGATTGGGGTATTGATCATAAAGCTCGAAGAGTTCGAGTTTGGGACGGCCGGGCATGTAGTTGTGAATCAACTTCCATCCTCCGAGTCGCAGGGTGGACTGCTGGGCCACCCCGTGCGGGAAATGCCAAATCATGGAATTTCTGGTTCTTCCGTTCTTTTCCTTCACCAAAGCTCCCGCCTTTGGATTTTTCCGCAGGAGTCGACTAAGGTCGCAACCGTCCAATTTCACACCTTCCGGGGTTGGGGTACCGGTCCAACTGAGAATGGTGGGATAAAAGTCCAAGCCATTGACCATGACGTCGCTTTGCTGACCGCCCTTGATCCCGGGTCCGGCGATGATGAAGGGAACCCTCACGCCCCCCTCCCGCGCGTTTATCTTTCCGCGGTCCAGAGGAAAGTTGTCGGTGATGACTTCATTGGGCACTCTTTCCATTCCTCCGTTGTCGGAGGTAAGGATTACGTAGGTGTTTTCAATCAACTTGTGGCCCGGCCAGCGAGGATCGGGGGTTTCATCCAAATAATCGATCAGCTTGCCGACGTAATGGTCGAACATTTCAACCATGGCGCAGTAGTAGGGATTCCTTTGTCCTTCCAAGGTCCAACGAGTCGGATCCTCTGGAAAATCAACCCCCAGCTTCTTGCAGTATTTTTGCAACAGTTCCTTACTGCGGCTGTGAATGGGTGTGTGCACCAACCATGCGGCGTAGTAGAGAAAAAAAGGCTTGGTCTTGGATTGATCCATAAAGGCAATGGCATCGAGAGTGGTCTGATCCCTGGGAAATCCATCGTCGTCCAATTGATAGGGATCGTTGCTGGCTCGGGTGGCGAATCCCGTCAAACGATGCGGACGCATCGCCGCGCTTTCCCCCAAGTGATGGCGGGTATAGTCGAATCCCTGATCCTCAGGTTGGGGAAAGGCATTGTGATCGATCGCCATATGCCACTTACCGGTATGCCCGGAAAGATAACCGTTTGCATTCAGAGCCTCGGCAATCGTCACCTCCTCCAACTTCAAACGCCCGCTGTACCAAGGATCCATGATCGGATGAGCGGTCTTGTTGTAGGGAGTGGGAGGGTTTCCACCGACTACGTGCGTCTTTTGCAAAACCGCCGGGTGCCGGCCGCTCATCATGGCGCAACGAGTGGGAGCGCAAGTGGGGGCCGGTGAATATCCCTGCCAGAATTGCACCCCCCTCTTGGCCAGCGAATCGATGCGTGGAGTCTCCATCGGAGTCGGTTCGTCGATATCGTAGCATCCGACGTCCTGCCATCCCAAGTCATCGGCTAGGATAAGCACCACGTTCGGCCGGTCGGGACGGTTTTTTGAAAAAAGAGATGAAAGAGCAAGGCTGGCGAAGAGAAGGAAGAGGGAGTTTCGATTCATTTTTCGTATGGATTGAGAAAACGACTCAGAGCCTAGCGAAGATACGCGCAATCTCCAAACTCAAATCCTCCAAAACGATTTTTTCCATTGCCAAAGGTTTGGGCAACGTCTCAAAAGTACATGCAAGTCCTGTCATGCCCATGAAATTGCAAATCATCCACAGCGCTCTTTTCTTTTTTTCCATCAGTCTCCTGTCGGCCAAAAAGCCGAACTTCATTTTCATTCTCACCGATGACCAAGGATACGGGGACCTCAACGCCCACGGCCACCCCTATCTCAAGACGCCCCATATGAATCGTCTTCTTGAGGAAAGCGTGAGCTTCGACAACTTTTACGTCAGTCCCTCCTGCTCCCCCACCCGGGCCGCCCTGCTGACCGGCATGCACGAGTTCAGAAGTGGAGTCACGCATACCATCGTTCCCCGCCAGCAACTTCATAAGGACGCCGTCATTCTCCCCGAGCTTCTGAAGACCGCGGGCTATTTTTCCGGTTTCATCGGAAAGTGGCACCTCGGGAGCAATCCAGGACCCGAAACCCGTGGCTTCGATTGGTGCTCCACCAACCAGGCGGGTCCGCTCGAACATTTCGACACCACCTTCGTTCGCAACCGAAAGAGGTTCGAAACCAAAGGGTACCGCGAGGACGTATTCTTCGATGAAGCCATGACCTTTATGGAAGACGCCAAGGACCGTCCGTTTTTTTGCTACCTCGCCACCTACTCGCCCCATACCCCTCTGGATGCGCCCGAAAAATTCATCAAACCCTTCAGGGATGCCGGTCTCAACGAAACCCACGCCACTTATTTGGCCATGATTGAAAACATCGACTACAACTTGGGACGGCTGATGAAATTCCTCAAGGATACCGGTCGCGACGAAAATACCGTTCTCATTATGGTCAACGACAACGGCGTTACCGAAGGACTCGACGTCTACAACGCGAACATGCGTGGACCCAAGTGCTCGGCGTGGCAAGGCGGAACGCGGGCTTTTTCATTTTGGAGGTGGACTGGAAAATGGAAGCCGAAAGTACTGCAAAACCTGAGCTCGCACTTGGACGTTCTCCCCACCCTTTGCGAACTGGCCGGAGCCGCCATTCCCCCCAAACTGCAACCCAGGCTCGAGGGAACCAGCCTGCTTCCCTTGTTGCAAAGCCAGACTCCCATGCCGGCTTGGGGCAAGGACCGTATCCTCTTTCATCACGTCGCCCGATGGCCAAGCGGATTCGCCAAGATTCACAAGTACACCATGGCGGGAGTGCGTCAGGGCAATCACTTGATGCTGCGCAGTTATCATTGCGGCAACCAGAAATGCCTCCAGTACATGAGTCAATGCCAGGCTCTTCGAATCGTCGAACGAGGCGGGGTCAACCAAGTCTACTCCCGGGGCACCGCTCAATTTCACTGGGGAGTCAGCCCACGGGATCAATGGGTGCTCTTCGACGTCAAGAAGGATCCCGGTTGCCGGAACGATCTATCCCAAAACAATCCCCGACTGGTCTCCCGTTTGTCGAAATCCTACGACCAATGGTGGGATGCGACCTATCCCGAAATGATTGCAAAAGGCGGCGATCTCGGAGATCCGGATCAAAGCAGAAGAGCCGCCACGAGAGACAAGGAGTGGAAGGAAAAAAAGGAAGTCTCGAAAGAATAACTTAGTTTTTCAGCCAACGCAGGTTGCGGAATTCCGGAGCCTTTCCCTTCCACGCTCCTCCTAATTTCTTCGACTTCGCAGTCGATCCTCGCCCTCCTCGGAGGGTATCGTCGGCTACGAATCTGAGTTCCCTGGTATCTTCCCAATTGCTGAGTCCCTTACCCTCCAAATCCTTAAAATCACCAGGCTTGAGTCTAATCGAAGTCCACCGGTTGCCTCCCTGCAAGTTGCGCTCGACGGCCCTGGAATCAATCCCCACGACCAAGGTGTTGGGCTGTTCCGACTTAACCTCAAAAGCAAGCGTCGCCTTGTCCTGTCGACGCCAAGCGGGATCGTGGATCTTGTGCGTCTTCAATCCCCATTTGGAGGGATTGTAGCTGAACCATTCCTTCCGCCAATCTCCTTTGAAATCTTCGATCAGCAGGCTTGGCTTGAGACTTTCAAGGGATTCGGCGGTTCGCAGTTCCGCGGATTCGATCAGTCTGGGCAGGGAGGAAAGATTAAAGCTGTCCGCCTTGAAGGATCCGTAGTAGTATCCGGCCGCAGAAACCGGATCCATCAACTTGTAGCGAACGTTGGCGTAGACCCAAAGGGGCTTGTCGCGGGAAAGGATCGGAAGACGCGTGACCCATTGGCCGTCGCGCTCGGAAACAGGGGCGTAGCGCCAAAATCGGTTCTTGGTATTTTCGGAATCGTCCTTTTCACCTTCCACTTGTCCCTGCTGGGTATAGTAGACGTCGATGAATTCGATAGGATGTGAGTCATCCGCTTTCACGATTGCAATCGGGGACTTTTCCGAGGGCAGGCCAATGGAAATCTCCGGACTTTTCGGGAAACGGAAACAGTCCTTGAGAAACTGATCGAACCATAGTTGGGTGGCCACTTCGTAGGGCGGAGTGTCTTGGTGATTGTGATGGGGAGAACAAGTCAGCCGCCATTCCCTGCTTTTAATTTCGGAAACGGCGGTGGGCAGATCATTGATTCTACCATGAAAATCATTGGCTGGGCTGAGAAAGACGATGGGGCAGGAAATCCTTCGGAGACTGGGGGGGTCGCTCACCGTCGACAAATGCAGCGGGTTGGAGGCGTATCGATCACTGATTCCTCCACAAGAGGGAGCCGCCGCCTTGACCCGCTCGTCGGAACCCGCAGTCAACACGGTCAGCTTGCCTCCCATCGAATGGCCGTAAACGCCCAGTTTGGAAGCATCCACTTCCGGCTGTCTTTCCAAAAAGGTCAGCCCTCTTCGCGCTCCCACGGCAATCAGGAACCAAGCGTTGTTTCTCGGTGATTCCACGCTGTCCAAGGTCCAATCCGCAACGGGTATGGATTTAAAGGCGTCTATTCCGTACCTACTGGGGGCATGGTATGCATCCAAGGCTCCCCAATCGGTGGTAAGCTTGCGCTTTGGATCTTGGCTTTTCCCATTCCAGAAAAGCTCCACTTCGGCAGGTCCGACTCGATAGTCGGGAGCGGATATTCGCCCCGCCCATGCGATGGACAAAGTGGCGTAGCCTCGTTTGGCGTTGGTCAAGGGAGCCTGATGGTCGGCATACTGACCGCCCCCATGAATCTGCAGCAAGCCCGGCAGATTGGAAGCGCCCTTGGGAAAACCGTAAACCCCAGCCATCACCGCTTTTTCCCCCTTGAAAACCCCAATCCGGTAACGCAAGACCCGCAGTTCCACACCGCTATCCTCCCATTGCCTGAGCACCTCGACCTCCAAAGGTTCCCGGCGCGGATCGAATTCATCCCATAATTCCTGATGATTTCGCGGCGCCTCCATTCCCCTCAAGGGGGAAAAGGTATCCGGCAACGCTTCGACCCCTCTCAGGAAAAGGGCGCCGGACAAGAGAAAATGCAGAGTAAGAAACGAAAGTCGAAGTCTGGACATTGGATTCTTGATACAGAAAAGCGAAATTTTTGCAACCCGAGTCCTCAGTCGGAATCGACGACTGGCTCAGGAAGTGTTCGAATAGCTCGACCCCATGATGACCTCGATGCGTTCGGGCAGCGGATCGCTGGCGTAGGAAGACTGATAATTCCGTAGAATCGCAATGAACTGCCTGGAAATCACCGATCCTTTGGGAGCCACCAAAGATCCGTTGGACATCCTCAAGTCCTGCTGAATCCGCATGCCCGGTATCAGAGACTTCAACTCCACCGACTGCACCTGCGGACCTCCGTCGGAATAGTCACGAATCCGGCTCAACGCTTCCAACCCGCCCGGCAGGTAGTTGCTACGATTCTTCAGCAGCCACTCGAATATGGCCGGCCGGGGATAGCCCAGACTCGCCGCTTCGTCATAGTTTTTCGAAAGCCTGATGATCGAAGCCAGGGTTCTCACCTCCTCGCTCTGTTTCTGACCGGATTCGTAGCTTTGTTCGATGGCTTGGATAATTTCGATCACTCGGCTCAGACGAGGAATCTCATAGAGCGCGGATTGAATGGAAAGGGGCATTTCAGCAAGAGATTCTTGCGTAGACGGACTGACTTCCTGAAGGTGATACAATCTCTCCTGGACGTCCTCCGGAAAGGACAAGAACCTCAAATAGTAGAAGGTGACCGCCAACTCCATGAGTCTGATGTCCTTCACTCCAAGTTCACGGGCCAGTTGAGAAGCCAGCCGCCTCACCCTTTCTGCCCTTCCGAAGTACAAGGGCTTGGCCGCGGCAAGAAAAGAAGTGACCGCCTTGAAGGTTCGACTCATGGTATCCCAAAGAACTTCGTCGGCGACCCGCATGGTGTGGAAATGCTCCATCGCTTCATGAATGTGTTCCTTCAAGTCCACTCCATCGCAGGGCTTGGAAAGAAAACGAAAGATTTTTCCATTGCGGACGGCGTTCGAGGCCGCTTCGAAATTGGAAGCTCCCGAGAGCAGGATGGCCACCACGTCCTGATCCATTTTGCGGATCTCCATTAGAAACTCCGCTCCGTTCATCTTGGGCATCATGTAGTCGAAAACCATCACCGCGAAAGGACCTTCCTTCCTATAGACCTCCAAGCCTTCGATTCCCGAAGATGCGAAGCTTAGGTTGAACTCTCTCCCCAAAGTGAGTTTAAACCCGCTCAAGATCGATTCCTCGTCATCCACGAAGAGAACCTTGTCGCTCTGTGAATTGAAAGACATGCCAAGATGCTGACACGTTCATTCGAATAATGTCAAATTATAAGAATGATTATTTAAGCTAACCCTCCCCCGATATTTATTCAGGAAGGCAAACTTTCTAGCTTTACACGAGTAACCGCACCCTTTGTTATTGGGCTCTTCGCCATCCTCACTTTCCAGCCCATTTTCATGTCCTTCATAAGAATCCTCGCAGCTTGCCTCCTCTGCCTTGCCTTTTCCCTTCTTTCGCTTTTTGGAAATTCCTACGGCGAAACCGGATATCTGACCTTCGACAACCAACCTCTGGGCAGTGTCCGGCGACCCCTGATCCTGCGTACCTTCGTTCCCTCGATGGGAGTTTCGCCCAAGCAGGTCCTGGCCAACCATTCCCACGGGCTTGCCTCTCCGAAATACAGCCCGAGCAGCGGCAAGGAAGCCGATGACGCCTACGATCCGATTGATGGCGTCCCCGCATCCATTTCGGTCAACCTAGGCAAAAAACTCTCTTTTGTCTGGGACACCACCGAGTGCCGCCTGCTTTACGCTTGGACGGATGGATTTTTAGACATGAAAAACTACTGGGGCGATCGCCTTGGCGGACGGCGAAAGGGCTTTGGATACGTACCCAGGCTTTATGGCTTTCTCTTCTACAGGGCCACGGGCGAACATCCCATTCGCATCAACGGTCGATCCATTGCTCAAATCGGAAGTCCCAGGTACTTGGGATATTCCCTAGGCGAAGATCGCTTGCCCAGCTTCGATCTTGAAGTTGGCCCGCACGAACTATCCGTCGGAATTCGCCCCGGTTCCTCCCCCCAGACCCTTCTTCTCGAACTTTCCTCCAAGGGCGAGGAATCCCTCGATTTCCGTTCTCCCAAGACTCAGGTCAAGGTCATGAAGAACAAACCGGGCGCTCTCAGCGTCGAAATTCGCCCCAATGCAGGCGAGCGCTTCTCATCCGAAGAAAAAACCGTTTCCATCGCCAAGCCCACCCGGGAAATCGGGGAAAAGCTCTACGTCTCGCTGGGTTGCATCGCCTGTCATTCCTTGGATGGCGGAAAAAATCATGGTCCCACCCTTAAAGCAATTCATGGTTCGAGGCGTGAGTTCCTGGATGGCGAATCCCTCATCGTCGACGATGCCTACCTCAGGGAATCGATTGAAAAGCCCATGGCCAAGACCGTCAAAGGATATCTCACCGGCATGATGCCCCCCTACCAACTGCAGCAAGCGGAATACGACTCCCTGATTCTCTTCATAAACTCCGTCCCCTGACTTCAGCTTCTCGACTTTTCCGATGAAAACCATCCTCTCCTTAAACCTACTCCTGCTTGGAAACTCCCTAGGGTCCACTTCCAGCTATCTCGTCGAAAACCTCGCTTTCCCCGAGAACATGCCGGCTGAAGTCGGAGGACTGGCCTTCGACGGCAGCAGCGGCAAGCTGTACGCCTGCCTTCGCCGCGGAGACCTGGTGGTCACCCAACCCGGCGAAAACGCCGCCGCAACCAAGTGGACCGTCTTCGCCACCGGTCTGCACAATCCCATGGGCATGGAGCTTGTCGGACCAGGTCATATTCTGGTCTCTCAAATGGCGGAACTTACCGAAATCATCGATACCGACCAAGATGGAATCGCCGACCGCTACCGCAACCTTTCCACCGATTTCGGCATCAGCGGCAATTATCATGAGACCAACGCCCTTTGCCCCGACGGCGAGGGGGGATACTTCATCGCCCTCGGCACCGCCTCTCACAATGGCCCCACTTTCCTTGCCCCCCGCGGGGAGTACTCGAAGGAAGGCCGCCGGGGACGGAATTTTTCCTCCAACAAGCTAAGGGGCTGGGTCGTTCGTTACGATAAGGAAGGCAAACTCGCCCCCTTTGCCAGCGGATTTCGCATGCATAACGGAATCACCCGTTCACCGGACGGGGAACTCTGGTGCGGGGACAACCAAGGCGACTGGCGGGGCGGATCCCCCATCTACAACGTCCGGGCCGGAAGCTTCCACGGCCACCCCTCCAGCCTGGTCTGGGATCCCGACATGCAGGGGTTCGGCTCTCCCCTTTTCCTACCCCGCGAATTACTCGACGACCTTCATAACCAACCATCGCTGCAACTTCCCCGGGAATCGATGAATTCTTGCGGCCAGCCCTTCGTCGTCCAAAGCGCCGAGTTCGGCCCTTTCCAAGGACAGATGCTGGTGCCCGATGAAAACGGGCGCAGAATCAACCGTCTGATGCTGGAAAAAGTCGACGGGGCTTGGCAGGGGGCTTCCGCCCTCTTCCTGAAGACCGACGAATTGCGTGCCGGTGGGGTGCGTATAGTAATGGATCCCTCGGGCAAAGCCATCTACTACGGATCCACCGCCCGCGGATGGCAGAGACCGGACGAAGGAATCCAACGGATCACCTACAACGACAAGACTCCCTTTCACGTCAAGGACTGCAAGCTCACAACCCGTGGGTTCGCCTTTTCCTTCACCCACCCCATTCGGAATCCCGATCAATTGATCGACAGGACGAGCATTCGAAGCTTTCGCTATGAATACGGCTACCGCTACGGTTCCAATGAAAAGGACCAAAGGGATCACAAACTCCTGCAAGTGGCGGGAGAGGGACCTTTCGAAATGATCGTGGACGACCTGTGTCCCGGAAGAATCTACGAGATCAAGTTCGACCGAAACCTGCGTTCGGAACAGGGTGAGTCCATGGAGAACCCGACCCTCCACTACACCCTCAACCGCTTGAAGCGTCCGCCTTCGGACTTTCCCGCCAAGCTCGTCGCCCATGATGAGGGCATTGAGGTTAGGATCGGGGGGGAATTCTTCACCACCTACAATTTCAACAAACAGGGCCAACCGATCCTGTGGCCGGTTCAAGGACCGGGAGACCTAAGGATGTTGCGTGACTACCCCCTCAAGACAGGTACGCCCGGCGAGGCCGAGGATCACCCTCATCACCGTGGTATTTTCATCGGTCATCAAGGCATCAGCGGGGTCAATTACTGGCATAATCAATTCGAAAATTCGGGCACCGTCGAGCACCTCAAGGTCATTGAAACCCGCTCCGGAAAAGACCGGGCCCTGATCAAAACCCTCAACGCCTGGAAGAACGCCGAGGGAAAGACCATTGGGGCCGATACCCGCATACTCACTTTCGGAGGCGATGCCTCCGCTCGCTTCATCGATCTCGAGCTCAAGCTGCACGCCACCAATCAGGACTTGGTGTTCGAGGCATTCAAGGATGGCTTCGTGGGCATCCGCACCCATCCCGATCTCCGGCTTACCCCCAGCCTCAGGCTCGGAGTCAGGAAGGTATTCGGACAAGCCGTCAACAGCGAGGGCATCGCAGGCAAAAGGATCTGGGGCAATCGGGCCGACTGGGTGCGCTATTTTGGAACCATCGAGGGCAAGGAAGCAGGCATCGCCTTTTTCAGCCACCCTTCCAACTTGACCAAAAAAGGAGAAAAGTCCTGGTGGCACGCCCGCGACTACGGGCTGATTTCCGCCAATCCATTTGCTCCTCTTCAAATTGGCGGCGACGGCGAACATCGGATTCCTCGTGGGCAAAGCCTGACCCTGCGCTACCGTTTTCTATTCCACCAAGGCCCCGCCGGGGATGCCGAGATCAAGCGGCGCTTCGCGGCCTATGCCGCCGATCCGGGCCAACCCACTTCCATCATGCCCAAGCATCCCGGTTACCCCGAAGATTACCTTTCCAAAAGCAACAAGTAGGCTATACTTCCATTCCATATGAAATTCGCCCTTTGCAACGAAGTTCTGCAGAGCCTTCCCATAGAGGAAGCCTTTTCCTTGATTGCGGAAATCGGGTATCAGGGCGTGGAAATCGCCCCTTTTACCCTTCGGGAAAATCCACTCGACCTGGAAGACGCGGATGCCGACCGGTGCCAACGAGCGGCGAAGAACGCAGGCCTTGAAATCGTCGGGTTGCACTGGCTGATGGCCAAGACCGAAGGCTTGCACCTTACCGCCTCCGACGATTCGATGCGGGAGGCCGCCTGCGACTACTTGAAGAAACTAACCACGCTCACCGCCCGCATGGGTGGATCCGTCATGGTACTGGGCAGCCCCCAACAACGCAACCTGGAACACGGCACTCCCTATGAAGACGCCTTTGCCCGGGCCCGTGAAATCATCTTGGAAGTTTCCGACTTGGCCGGCGAACATGGCATCACTCTGGCCATCGAGCCCCTCTCCCCCATCGAAACCAGCTTTCTCAGTTCCTGCGCCGAAGCCCGCCGCTTCATCGCCGCCGTCAACCACCCCGCTTGCCGCCTGCACCTGGATATGAAGGCCATGGCTCACGAACCTGCGGGCGCCTTGGCCACGATCTACGAGCACCGCTGGGAAGTCGCTCATTTTCACGGCAACGACGTCAACCACCGGGGGCCCGGGCAAGGCCCCACCGATTTGCCTGCGGTCGCCCGCGCCCTCAAGGAAATCGATTACCAAGGCTGGGTATCGGTCGAACCCTTCGACTACCATCCCACCCCCGAGAACTGCGCCCGCATCAGCTTGCAAAATCTCCAGTCAAGTTTCTCCTAGTTTGGGCGTAGCAAGACCTTCAAGGCTTTGGTTCTGGGGACTTCCTTTCGGTTTCGCTCCTCTAGGGAAAAATAATCGAGGCTTACCCCCTGCAAGGGAAAGGTCTTGGCGTAGGACTTGTCCATGTCCAGGCGCATGTCGCGATTGCTGACCGAGCCAATACTAATTCGGACAGGATCGTAGGGCTTGCCGTACAAGTCCATCGATTTCAGGTTATTGGTATTGACCTGCATCTTCTTGCGGACGTCCGTCCATTTCATCGCCATGGGCACTTTCGCCCCCTTTCCATCCATGGGTTGAAAATCAAAGACGCCGTTGCCGACGGCGGCGTTGATCTGGAGCAGGCTGAGATTGATCGCATTGGGCACCACGCCGGACACGCCGACGTTGCTCTGATGCCGCGAAGGCCAGTTTTCCCCACTCGGCT
>JAYOEB010000029.1:0-5272 GCA_038116775.1 Opitutia bacterium
ACGGTCCGGCGAGCAAGCTTTCGTGGATCGACTGAAAAAGTCCTTTGAGGATTTGAACTGCCTGAACCGCAACTCCTGACGATAGGGGAGAGGTGTGAGCCCTGCGGAAAATTCGTCCGGTTCTCCATCGGTTCTCGAGCAACTCAAAAAATTCACGGTCGTCGTCGCCGATACGGGTGACTTCAATTCGATCACCCGGTACGGTCCAAGAGATGCGACTACCAATCCCAGTCTCATTCTCAAGTCGTCCGTGGATCCCCAATATGGGGAACTTGTCGACGAGGTCGTCTTGAGGGCCCATCGCGAGAAGGAAACTTCGGTCGAATTAGTGATGGATCGCCTTTTGATTGAATTCGGGGTTTCGATACTGGAGTTGGTTCCGGGTCGGGTTTCCACTGAAGTCGATGCGCGTCTGTCCTACGACGTCGAGGCAAGCCTGAACAAGGCGAGAAAGCTAATCGCCGATTACGAAGCGCGTGGGTATGACCGAGAGAGAATACTGATCAAGCTAGCTACCACTTGGGAGGGGGTCGAGGTCTCTCGCAGGCTGGAAAAAGAAGGCATTCATTGCAATATGACTCTCCTGTTTTCGCTGGTTCAGGCGGTTGCTTGCGCCGAGGCAAACTCCCAACTGATCTCTCCCTTTGTCGGTCGGATATTGGACTGGTATCGGGCCAAACATAATCGTGAGTATGAACATTCCGAGGATCCGGGGGTAAAGTCAGTCAGGCAAATTTTCGAATACTACAAGAAATTCGGTTACCCCACCGAGGTGATGGCGGCAAGTTTTAGAAACACGGGAGAAATTAAGGAATTGGCCGGTTGTGACCTTATGACGATCGGACCGAAGTATCTCGAAGAAATGCAGAATGACTTTACTTCCTTGAATCGAAAACTTTGCTCCGAAACCGCAAGCCTCGCCGCATTGGAGCCTCTGGAGATAAGCGAATCCAAGTTTCGATTTCTCATGAGTCAGGATGAAATGGCTCATTACAAACTCGCCGAGGGAATCAGGAAATTCTCCGACGACGTCGAAACGCTCGAAAACCTTCTTGCCGAGAAATTGAAACGGTTGGGGTGACGACCGTTGGGCCTGAATTAGTTCATTTATATATTTGCATTCTTAGTCCTTTTCCCTAACCTTAGTCTTATGAGCCCAAGTCCTTCCACGCACTCGAGCGATAGACTGGTCAGAACCATCACCTTGACCAGGGATGACCTATCTTTATTGGATGGCATTGAGAGGTTCGTCTCCTCTGGCGGTCATCGCATAAAGACGGATTCAAAGTTGATTCGGGCAGCCATTCAAATTGCCCATAATTCTTTGAATGGAAAATCCTTCGACCTTGCGGAGATTGCCGAAAAAGTTCTCAGTGAAGACGGCAGGACCCAAAGCAAACTACTGCTCAAGGCCAAGGAAAAAAAATCAGGAGAATAGGATTTCGAACAATTCCTCCGGGGTATGGGCGTTGAATTCATTCCCCTTGACTCTTATTCCATACCCACCGTTTCCCTGATGAACTTTAATGAGCGAGGCCCGGTGAGGAAGTTCGCAGAGCCGGCTGAAGACAGCATCCACCGCATCCCTTGGTATTCTGATCTCTGCGATGCCTATGCTTTGCTCCGTGATTGCCTCCAGGGCATAGGAGATCGCCTCTGGGTTTCGCTGGGCGATTGTCGAATAAGCGTCTCGAGCTTCGAGAAATTCTTTTTTCCAAAGCTCATCCGCAGTAAATTCATAAAGTAACCCGAAAACTCGCAGCAAAGAGGAATTGCCAGACGGACCTGCGTTGTCGAACCAAAATTTTTTGCGAATTGGAGGAGGGGAATGGGATTGTGAAGGAGAAAAAAAGTACCCGGCCAGTTTTTCATCCCTAAATAGTTTCCTGCAGTTTTCCATCAGCCATAGCGCCTCCTTCAAGAACTCCTCCGAGCTGCCCGGTCTTGCCAATTCCGAATAGGCCGCCAGGTAAAGGAGACTTTCCGCCCAGTAGGCGAAATCATCAAGCATGGCCGCGATGCCGCATTCTCTCTTCCGGTCCTTGCAGTAGGAAATGGGAAGAATCGAGTCATTACCAAGAAATTCCGATTTCATCCATTCCGCCAATCGGATGGCTTTTTCCAAAAGTATTTTTTCCTTCAGGGCAAAGGAGGCATCGACCAACGCTTTGATCACAAAGGCGTTGACGGTCACCCTTTTCTTTTCGTCAATCGAAGGATATTTTCTTTTTGATCGGTTTTGCTCGAGCTTTGGAAAAATGCTTTCCTGCAAGCGCCCGTTTCGCCCCGAGTCCTCCGAAAGTCTTGGCAAAAAAAGAGGCCTTTCTCCACCATGGATTGGGCTTAGGCCTTGGATGAGAAAAGAAGCTTCCTCTTTGCCTAGTATCTCATCGAGTTCCTTTTGTTCCCAAAGATAGCTCTTTCCCTCGAGATGGTCCGATTCAGCCGAAACCGAAGATGAAAATCCAGTGGATGGGCTTCCCAGTTTCTCAAGCAGCCAACCGGTGCTTTGGGCGACGATTTTTTGATAAATTGGATTATGGGAATGTCGGTAAGCCTTGGAGTATGAGGAGACCAAAAGGGAGTTTTCCAGAATCATTTTCTCGAAATGAGGAAAGGACCAATTTCTGTCGGTACTGTAACGAAAGAAGCCGCCCTCCAAGTGATCATAGATTCCACCCCTTGCCATGGCGGTCATGGTCTGGTCCACGCAAGCTTGCGCCTTTTCGCTCACCGTTTTTTCTTTTCCGGCATACTCGGATTGTAAAAAGGCGAGCAAAAAGTCGATTTTCATGGACGGAGGGAATTTCGGCGCAGGGGTGAATCCGCCAAACTCCCCGTCATGGAGCTGATGAAACTGGTCGATGGCGTCGACCAAAAGCTTGGAGTGCCAGGAACCCGGTCCCGAGCAGTCGGCGTGGTTGGCGTAGGCCAAGTTCTTCATGACGTTGTCGGCGTTTTCGGCAAGTTCCTCGGGATGATTGCGAAAGTGTTCGGAAATCCTCATGAGAACTTGAGGCCATGGGGCGATGCCTTGTCCGGTATCCTCCTTGGGAAAATAGGTGCCTCCCCAAAAGGGCTCTCCGCTGGGGAGGCAAAACGCATGCAAGGGCCAACCAGCCGACTGATTGAACATGCGAACGGCCTCCATGTAAATTTGATCGAGATCGGGTCTTTCCTCACGATCTACGAGTATACAGACGAAATGCCTGTTCATGAGGGTGGCGACGTAGGGATCATCGAAATTTTCCCGTGACATGGTTTGGCACCAATGGCACGCGGAATAACCAATCGATATCAGAATGGGCTTGGCTTCCGATTTTGCTTTCTGGAGAGATTCGGGCGACCAAGTCATCCACTCGATCGCTTGCTTTGCGTGTTGCCGCAAATAGGAACTTTTCTCTCGATGTAATTGGTTAGGCATTTTAGGTTTTGGAGGTGAAGTTATCAGCTTATTCCCAAAGCATCGACAATGGGGAATATTTTCCCGTTGTCGAGTTGGATGGCTGGTCTTACAGAAAATGAATGGCGGAAATTCGCATATTAACTGACCGGGTTGCAAATCAAATTGCCGCTGGGGAAGTTGTGGAACGACCTGCGGCCGTCGCCAAGGAGCTGATTGAGAACAGTATCGATGCGGGCGCCTCGAAGATTGAGCTTGAGTTTCGAAACGGGGGGAAGTCGTATCTGCGGGTCGAAGACGATGGAACCGGTATGAAACCAGATCAGGCTCTTCTCAGTCTGGAAAGGCATGCCACCAGTAAGATCCGAGTGGCTTCCGATTTGAACGAGGTGAGAAGCTTTGGTTTTCGAGGGGAAGCATTGCCCTCGATCTCAAGCGTCAGTCGATTTGTGATGAGAACCCGTCACAAGTCATGCTCCGAGGGAAACGAAATTTTCGTAAATGGAGGGAAATTGGTGCACGTAAAGGAATGTGGAATGCCGCGGGGTACCCGCATTGAGGTTTCTCATCTGTTCAATTCGGTGCCGGCCCGAAGAAAATTTTTAAAGACGGAAGCAACCGAGTCCACTCATATCATTCACCTGGCGAAGCTTTACGCCTTGGCCCACCCACGGGTTGAGTTCAGCCTGATGGAAGGCGGCAGAACGATTTTCCGGTCCCCGGTTTGCGACGACTCTCTTGAGCGAGTCAGAGAGATCTTCGGAAGGGGGCTTGCCGATACTCTGGCTCCAATCGGGGTAGAAAAAAACGGCTTCGCATTGAAAGGTTTGATAGGAAAGCCGGGCCAAAGCCGAAGCACGAGGAAAGAAATGATGTTTTTCGTAAATCGAAGGCCCGTGGAAAGCAAAACCATGACCTACGCCGTCTTGGAATCTTATCACACCTATGCCCCGAAGGGAAGATTCCCGCCCGCAATCTTATTTCTGGAAGTCGACCCTGAGCAAGTCGACGTGAACGTTCATCCCGCCAAAAGGGAAATTCGTTTTCGTAATGAAGGCAAGGTTCGAACCTTTCTCATTGAAAGCCTTCTACAAAGAAATCAAGAGCTATCGTCGCAATTCAAATTCGAACCCAGCTCGATTTCGCTGGAAAAGGACGAGAACGCCGGTCGACTCGTTCCTCAGGTGGATCCAGCGGCTTTGGAGGTATTCGCCAAACGTGGAGAGGTGGAAAAGAGAGCCTGGGAGATTGGCGACGTCTTTTCTTCCGTTGATCAACAGTCCGAAGTGGATTCGGAGCCGAAAAAAGAGGAAGGCGAAGACCGAAGTGGCCTTCTTCGGGGCAATTGGGTGGGGACCCGCGATGCCGTGGGCGGAATTTGGCGTCTATTGGACCAGCCACACGGTGACCTGGCCCTGTTCGCCACCGCAGATGGAGTCGTTTTCCTCCACGCTCGAGCGGCCTACGAAAGAATCGTATTCGAAGAGTTGGAGAAAAGTTTTCGTGATGAGGGCAACTGCGGTTCCCAGGCCTTGTTGTTTCCCGAATCCCTCGAGTTGGATGGAATTGATCTTAGGAATTTGAAGGATAACCTCGATTCCCTTCGTTCCGTCGGTTTCTCCCTGGAGGAATTCGGTCGTAATTTCTTCCGGGTCGAAGGCTGTCCCCAATGGTTGCCTCCTTCCGCCGCCCTTCAATTCCTCAATGATTTTCTTGAAGTTGCCCGGGAGAGCGGAGGTTCCGCAAATCCGGAAAAATTGGCCAAGGAAGCCTTGATTCAACGTTCCACGAAAGATCCTGGCGGACACAGCGGCTTTACCGATAACGAAGTGATCGGACTTGCCGAAAAATTACTTCAGTGCCGGAACC
>JAYOEB010000029.1:5282-10717 GCA_038116775.1 Opitutia bacterium
GCCGGAACCCTTACAATTGCCCAAAGGGCAAACCCACTTTTTACGAAGTGCCCAAGCGTGATATTGAGAGAAGGTTTAAACGAAACTTATGATCCTTGCTTTTTGCTTTCAATTAACCCCAGATTTTGTGATGGATTATTTTCTATGAAACCTTACCTGTCTTCGTCTTCTTTGGCCCTCTGCGCGCTTCTGCTGGGAAGTTGTACCCTATCGGAAGTCTCGAATAAGACGAAGGGGGCTTTCTCGGACAGCGCTTCCTACGTCAGAGAGTCCGGGGAGAAAGCCTACGAATCCGGAAGGAGAGCTTTAGGCCTCAGTGAAAACAACGCCAAACCAGCCAAGCCCATGAGTATATCGAAGAGAAAATTCGGCGTCCTGCCAGACGGCCGTCAAGTCAGTCTCTATCTGATGACGAATGCCAATGGCATGCAAGTCAGTTTGCTTGATTACGGAGGAACGGTAAAGGAGATCAGGGTCCCGGACCGAAACGGTAAGTTCGCCAACGTCAGTCTTGGTTTTTCAACCCTCGAGGATTACCTCGAAAAGAGTCCTTACTTCGGTTGCATCACGGGTCGATACGCCAATCGTATCGCCAAGGGCAGGTTCTCCTTGAATGGGGAGAACTACCAACTGGCCGTCAATAATGGCCCCAACCATCTTCATGGAGGTGAAAAAGGCTTCGACAAGCGGATGTGGAAGGCAAGAATCGCAGATCGTGGGACGGCTCTGGTCTTTACGCGGAAAAGTCCCGACGGCGAAGAGGGTTACCCGGGAAATCTTGATTGCAGGGTCACTTACACGCTGACCAATGAAAATGAACTGAGGGTCGAGTATGAAGCCAAAACGGACAAGCCCACGGTCGTCAATCTTACCAATCACACCTATTTTAATCTGGCGGGAGAAGGAAATGGAGACGTTTTGAACCATCAGCTGACCCTTCCCGGAGATCGATTTGTGGCGACAGACGAAACCAACGTTCCCATTGCAATCAGCAAGGTTGCCGGTACTCCCCTTGATTTTACGAAGGCGAGGGAAGTAGGAGAGCGCATCGACGCCAACCATACTCAAATTGTTCATGGCAAGGGATACGATCACACTTGGCTGGTTCCTCCGAGCGGAGAGGAACTCTCCTTGGCGGCTCGTCTGAGGGATCCGGTTTCCGGGAGGGTTTTGGAAATCTTAACCGATCAACCCGGCGTTCAGGTTTACACTGGAAATTATTTGGACGGCACCCTAATTGGTCAAGGTGGCAAACCTTATGCCTTTCGCTCCGGAATTTGCCTGGAAACCCAAGTTTTTCCGGACAGTCCGAACCACCAAGGGGAAGAAGGATGGCGGAATTGCGCGCTTCTTCCCGGTGAAACCTACTCGCACGTCACCGTTCACAGGTTCACAGTCGAGTAATTCCCAAGGCAAATGCTCATTAGATATCGCATTCTTTGAAGGAATGCCCATGATTCGACTCTTTTAGAATTTGCAAACTTCAACCCATGACTACTGAAACGGAAACCTTACCCGAATCCTCCGCAAAGTCTTCGACTTCCGCTGAGCAAGTGAACGAAATGAAAGAGGCGATTGAGCGACAACTTCGGTTGACGCTGGCCCGTCACCTGAGCAACGCCACCAAGAGGGAAGTTTGGATGGCCACTTGCCTGGCGGTTCGCGAGAGAGTGGTGGACCAGTTCATCGACACCCAAGCGTCGCACAATGCCCAAGACGTGCGTAGGGTCTACTACCTGAGCTTGGAGTACCTGATGGGCCGGTTGCTTAACTCGAATCTTTGCAATCTTGGCCTGAGGGAGGTGGTGGACCAAGCCCTTGCCTGTCTGGGCTTTGACTTCGGATCGTTAAGCGACGAAGAACACGACATGGGACTTGGCAATGGTGGGCTGGGGCGGTTGGCGGCTTGCTTTCTGGATTCCATGGCCACCATGGATCTTCCCGCCATAGGATATGGCATCTACTACCAGTTTGGATTGTTCAGGCAAGACTTTGAAAGCGGTCGTCAGGTTGAGCATCCCGACGATTGGCTGAAATATGGAAACCCATGGGCTATCGTACGCCCGCAGTATTCCCAACGGGTCAGACTTTACGGTAGGGTAGAGCATGGATACGACGACCGGGGTGATTACGACCCCAAGTGGGTGGAAACCAAGCACGTCGAAGGCGTTCCCTATGATCTCGCCATCGTCGGTTACGGTGGTTCGACGGTTAATTTCCTTAGGCTTTGGGAAGCGCGCGCCTCCGAGGAGTTGGATCTGCAGGTCTTTAATCAAGGAGGGTACGTCGAGGCGGTTCGCGAAAAGGCAATGGGCGAAAGCATTTCCAAAGTGCTTTATCCCAATGACGAAACCGAGAGTGGAAAAGAGTTAAGACTCGTCCAGCAGTATTTTTTCGTGGCTTGTTCCATTCAAGACATGATTGCGAGATTCAGGCGCAATCACGCAGACTGGGAAAAGTTCCCGGAGAAGGTAGTCGTTCAACTCAACGACACTCATCCCGCAGTCGCCATTCTTGAACTCTTGAGAATTTTTCTGGACGACGAGGATATGGGTTGGGAGAACTCATGGAAGCTGGTCAGGGCGACCTTCGCATACACCAATCATACCTTGCTTCCCGAAGCTTTGGAGACCTGGAGCGAAGGATTGTTTGAGAAAGTCTTGCCCCGTCATCTGCAAATCGCCCGCGAAATCAATCGGAGGTTCGTTGAGAATGAGCTTATCGTTCGTTGGGGTAAGGATGAAAACAAGATTCGCAACATGTCCATCGTGGCCGAAGGTTCGGTGCGAATGGCATTTCTTTCGGTCGTCGGCAGTCATTCGGTCAACGGGGTGGCCGCCCTGCACACAAAGCTGTTAAAGGAAAAGCTGCTCTCCGATTTTGCGGATCTTTATCCCGATCGCTTCAACAACAAAACCAACGGCATTACCCCGAGGCGCTGGTTGCTGGGATGCAATCCCGATCTGTCGAATTTGATTTCTTCGGTTATCGGCGATCAATGGGTGACGAATTTGGATCAGTTGAGGGGCTTGGATAAATTTGCGGACGACGCCTCCTTTCGAGATGAGTTTGTCTCCATCAAGAGAAAGAACAAGGAAGTTCTCGCCCAGTTGATCCGAGGCAAGCTCGGCTTGGAGGTCGATCCTGATGCGATGTTCGATTCTCAAATCAAGAGATTGCACGAATACAAGAGACAGCATCTGAACTTGCTTCACGTTCTAACCCTCTATCGCCGCCTTCTCCATGATCCAGACCTCGATCTTTCTCCCCGAGTATTTGTATTTGGAGCCAAGGCCGCGCCGGGTTATCACTTGGCCAAAGTCATCATTCACGCGATTAATCTGGTCGGGCGCAGAATTAATCAAGACCAGCGAATCAAAGACAAACTCAAGGTAGCGTATTGGCCCAACTACGGAGTTTCCTCCGCGGAAAGAATCATTCCCGCAACGGATTTGTCCGAGCAAATTTCCACCGCGGGCAAAGAGGCATCCGGAACCGGCAATATGAAATTTGCCCTTAACGGAGCCTTGACCATGGGTACCCTTGATGGCGCTAACGTTGAGATTTTGGAAGAAGTGGGAGAAGAAAATATCTTTATCTTTGGAAAAACCGTTGAGGAAATCGAATCACTGAAAACCAAAGGATATGATCCCAGGGTCTATTACGAGAGCGATGAGGAACTCAAGGCCGTCATTGATTGGTTGTCGTCCGATTACTTTTCTCCCAGTGACGGACGCGTGCTCCAAGACTTGCCCAGAAGTCTGCTGGATTGGGGGGATCCCTTTTGCGTGCTTGCGGATTACAGAGCCTACGTCGAGGCTCAGGAAAAGGCGGATGCCGTCTTTAAGGATAGTTCGAAATGGGCAAGGATGGCGATTCGCAACGTTGCGGGTTCTGGAAAGTTTTCTTCGGACCGGACGATATCCGAGTACGCTCGGGACATTTGGAAATTGGATCCGGTTCAAGTGGTCAAGGGCAAGTGAGGCGAAGAAGAACGTCCTTTTTTTCATTGGCCCCTTTGCTTTGCCTGTTTCTCTTTGCGACTCCTGCCTTCGGAAAGCCGATACCCTTCCAAGTGGGGGAGAGACTGGAATATTCCTTGAAATGGGGATTTTTTCCCGTCGGTTCGGCGACCCTGGAGGTCCTTCCGATGATCCGGGACGCAAATGAGACTTTCTACGTCCTGTCTTTTCGCGTTCGAACGAATTCCTTTGCAGACAAGATCTACAAGGTGAGGACCCACGTCGAAAGCGTGGTGAGTTCCGATTTCAGCCGATCCGTCCGATATTCGAAAAAGCAGAGCGAGGGAAGCACGAAACGGGAGATCGAAGTCAATTTCGACTACCAGGATTTGAAGTCATGCTACCAGGTCAAGGGAGGAGCTCCCATCGTCCTTGAAATTCCTCCAAGAGTCTTTGATCCCCTGGCGATCGCCTATCTTTTTCGCTTGGAAGAATTGAGTCCTGGGAAAGTCAGGAGTTTGCCGACGTGCGACGGCAAAAGACTCAGGGACATTGCGGTGCGGACGGGGGAAAGAGAAAAGATAAGCGTTCCGGCGGGCAAGTTTTATGCTTTTTCGACCATCCCCGAGATGAAGAACTTGAGCGGAGTATTCAAAAAAAGCCCGGATGGAATTCTCAAGGTGTGGTACTCGGACGACGAGAAAAAAATACCGGTCAAAATAAGCAGCAAAGTAATCGTCGGCAGCTTTACCGCCAACTTGGAAAGTTATCGGCCGGGTGAGGGTTCGGCAAAGACAGGGAGGTAGAACCCAAGCCGATCAGTCGACGCCTTCCTTCATCAACTCGATGAAAGAACGGAGGGCGGGGGTGAGAACGCGGTTCTTTTTGTAAATGACCGAAAGAGAGCGATTGTGAATGCCACCCTCCAGTTTGAAACTCACCAATTGGTTTCTCTCCACCTCGTTGCGAACGGTGCTGGCGGGTAAAATGGCCAACCCTGCGTTTATTTCCAGAGCTCGCTTGACCGTTTCGACGTTATCGAATTCCATGGTTATGGATACTTCAACGCCCGCGTTGCTTAAAATCTCGTCCGTAGCCTTGCGGGTGGGGATGTCTCTTTCGAACGCAACCAAATCCTCTCCCTGCAGGCTTTCGATCGCAAGAATTCTCTTGCTGGCGAGTTTGTTTTCCGGGCTCATGGCGACGATGAGTTCGTCGTTGGCAAAGGTTTCGATGATCAATTCCTTGTGCGGTGAGGGGAAGGCAACCAAACCAAGGTCCGCGGGTCCATGCAAGACGTCTTCGTATACGAGATTGGCCCTGCGGTATTCGACCCGGGCATTGACGGAGGGAAATTCCTTGATGAATTTCTTCAGGTAGGGGGGGAGTACGTGCAAACCAATGCTGTTGACCGTAGAGACTTGGATGGTACCGCTTACGATGTTGCGCATTTCCTGTATCTCGCAATGGAGT
>JAYOEB010000029.1:10798-13704 GCA_038116775.1 Opitutia bacterium
GAAAGAATTTGCTTGAAGGTCGAATAAAGAGCGGTTCCTTGGGGGGTGAGACGAAACTTCTTCTGGTTGCGATCTATGATTAGCATGTCATAGTGCGACTCCATTGCTTTAAGTTGTTGACTTACAGCTGATTGTGTTACTTCATTAAGGCGTGCGGCTTTGGAGAAGCTTTTGGTTTCGACTAAGTCGCAAAATGTCTTGAAGTTTTGAATGTGCATTAAAGCTGATCCTATAACCTGTACTTATTGAAGGCAAATCTAAACTATTGAGCAAGCTAATGATATCGCAAGTTGAATTTGAAGAAAATCTACTCCAGGTAAGAAGAGAGATTACACAAGCTTGCCGTAACTCCGGCAGGCTGGAATCCAGCGTCCGTTTGTTACCCGTTACCAAGAATTGGCCATCGGAGGTCGTCGCTTACTGCAAACGAGCCGGAATTTTTTCGGTAGGTGAGAATCGAGTTCAGGAAGCTTTGGAAAAACAAAAGCTAATTCAGGGAGTGAGTTGGGAACTGATTGGTCATCTGCAGGGAAACAAGGTCGGAAAGGTGGTCGGCGCCTTCGACCGTATTCAAACCGTGGACAGCGAGAAATTGCTCAATAGGTTGAATGAAGCGTCGATTCGAAAAGACGAAAGCCAGAGGATTCTGCTGCAAGTGAATGCCGGCAAGGATCCTGCCAAGTATGGTTGCTCCTTGGACGCTGCTCCTTTTTTGTTGGAGAAAGCTCTTGCTCAAGGGAATTTGTCGGTGGAGGGACTGATGACGATCGCTCCTTATTCGCCGGATAACCCGGACGTCGCCAAGGCTGCTTTTTTCGAGTTGCGGAATTTGCGTGATCGTTTGAGCGCCCAGTTTGCCGTCGATCTTCCCGAACTATCCATGGGAATGACCCTTGACATGGCCCAAGCGATCGAGGCGGGAAGCACGATGGTTCGAGTCGGTTCCGCCCTTTTTGGCAAGCGTCGATAAAATCTTTATCGCAAGAGTTCTTGCCCAATGCAACCATTCGGGGGTATATGAAGGGAATGGATCTTTCCGCCGAAATCAATTTTGCGGCCATCAAATCGCTCATCGACGACGAATCGCCCTCGGTTCGCGATGCCGTCGTCGAGCAACTTAGAAGTTTTCCAGAGTCGTCCAAACCTTTTTTGAAAGAAATATTGGACGGAAAAGACCCCTTGCTTGCCAAGCACGCCCAAGAAATCAGCAAAGTCTTGGGATGGGCCGACGTCGTTGGAGATTTCATGAAATTCATTCGATCTCAGCGTTACGAACTGGAGACGGGTTGGTTCTTGTTGGACCGCACGGTCTATCCAAACTTTCAAGCTTTCGCCTCCACTTTGCTGATGGATAAGTTGGCTGATCGGGTGCGCGAATTGCTCACGCCTCCCCTCAGTCCTCGGCAAATGTGTTCGATCATCAACCGGGTTTTGTTCCACGAGTATGGATTTCGTGGATCGGGTAAGGATTTCGAAAATCCAGAGAACAGTTTCCTTCATCGAGTATTGGACCGCAGACAAGGTCTGCCGATTACCTTGTCGGTGCTTTACTTGCTCGTGGCCAGGCGAGTGGGATTGGAGCTTGAACCGATTGGGTTGCCGGGGCGTTTCATGGTCGGATGCTTCGCCGAAGACAGACCCTTCTACCTTGACTCATGGTCCGGTGGAAGGATTTTCGAGTTGGAGCAAATGGAGGATTTTCTCGAGCATTCTTCGGTGGAAGATTCAGGTTCGGCTCTTTTGCCGGTTACGGTCGGCGAAACTTTATGCCGTGGTTGCCGTAATCTGGTGCATCACTTTCTCCTCGCCAAGGAACCTGCGAAATCAAAGTTGTTTAGCGGCTTCGTAAAAGAGTTTGAACGGGTTCACAGGCTTGCCTCGGATGCCTGAGGACACTTTGCTTTTCGATCAAATCGAGCCACTCCCCAGGGGTCGAACCGGATTGGCTGTCTTGGGTTTTCCCATTTCTCACTCCTTAAGCCCAATTCTGCACAATGCCGCTTTGCGCGAAATCTCCAAATTCAAAGCTGAATTCAAACAATGGGAATATCAAAAAATCGAGTTGGCACCCGAGCGTCTGCCCGAGGCTCTGGATAGGCTTCGGGATTGCGGATACCGCGGTCTTAATCTGACGATTCCGCACAAAGTCGAAGTCCTGCCTTTTCTAGGCTCGATTGATCCGGATGCGGAGCTAATGGGCGCAGTAAACACTCTTACTTTGGTCGATGGCGGATGGAGCGGTTGCAACACGGATGGTTACGGTCTGGAGCAAGGATTGAGGGAAACTTTGAAGGTAGAGCTGCAGGACTCCCAAGTTCTTGTTTTGGGTGCGGGTGGGGCAGCGAGGGCTGCGGCGACGCAATGTCTCCGTCGGGGTTGTTCGCGATTATGGATCGGGAATCGCTCCATCGATCGTTTGAAAAAGGTCGAGGAAATTTTGAAATCCAATTTCGGGGAGGAGTGAATTTCACCTTTTTCCCTGGATGATCTTCCGGCCGAGTTGTCGGCTTGCAGGGATTTAATCGTGGTCAACGCGACCTCTCTCGGCTTGCGTGATACGGATCCCATGCCCATAAACGCAGAGTTTCTCTGTCGAAGCGCAAAGGTTTTCGACATGATATACAACCCCAAGCGAACGAGTCTGCTCGAAAAGGCGGAAAAGCTTGGAATGGCTCATGCCAATGGGCTTTCCATGTTGGTGGGTCAGGCCGCCAAGGCTTTGGAAATCTGGACCGGAGTCGAGGTGAAGACTTCTTACATGTACGAGGCGCTGCCGACCGCCATGCCGCTATGATCGAAGTTTTTACGGAAAACGTCTTTCTGACGACCTTGGCGGGTTTTTTCCTCGGGGCAACTCTGGGGAGCTTCATCAACGTATGCGCCAGCCGGATTCCACTGGGCCATTC
>JAYOEB010000029.1:13714-20015 GCA_038116775.1 Opitutia bacterium
CCGTAATTCTTCCTCCCTCCTCCTGCCCGCGTTGCCGGGCAAGAATTCCCTGGCATCACAATATCCCCATACTGACTTGGTTGTCATTCAGGGGAAGAGCAAAATGCTGTCAGTACGAAATTCCCCCGCGATACTTCTTGACTGAGCTTGCCACCGCTCTTCTTTGCGGATACTTTTTTCATCATGCCTTCCGGACGTCGGCTTGGGAGATTGCCATTTGTGGATGCGCTCTGGGATTTCTGATGATTGCGGTGGTGGTCATTGATTTGGAAACCATGACCATTCCTGACCGATTCAGCATGGGCGGAGCTTTTTTGGGCTTGGTCCTGTCCTGTTTCTTTCCGTCGATTCATTCTTCTGCAAATGGAATCGAATCTTTTTTCCTCTCCTTGACGGGTTTGCTCGTTGGTTCGTCCATCCTGTTTTGGATCGGCGCCTTTTGCCATCGCTTGTTCAAAAGGGAGGCCTTGGGAGAGGGAGACGTCAAACTTCTCGGTTGCATAGGAGCCTTTTGCGGTTGGAAAGGGTCGGTTTTTACGATTTTTGGAGGAGCTACTTTGGGCTGCCTGATCATTCTTCCCCTCGCTTTATTGTCGAAACTGCGTTCAGATCAGGAAGACTCGAGGGAGCGAAATCTTGAGATCGGATGGGGGAAGGAAGTGCCCTTCGGTCCCTTTCTGGCAATGGCCGCCCTTCTTTACTTTGCTGGTTTCGACGATTGGGTCGAAGCTTGGTTTTCCTTGAAGATGGACCCGATTCTTCAATTCATTGGAGTCTGATTTCCTTTTAGCGTTGAACAAATCGCGGCTTGTGGGCATTTATCTTCTCTTCCCCCCACAATCTTTCAAACTTTGATATGAAGAAACTTCTTGTTGCGAATCGTAGTGAAATCGCGGTGCGAATCTTTCGCTCCGCATCCGAGTTGAATCTTCGGACCGTCGCCATCTACGCGGAGGAAGACCGCTTTGGCGTTCACCGCTTCAAGGCAGACGAGGCTTACCTCGTCGGTAAAGGCAAGGGTCCCGTAGCCGCATACTTGGACATCGAGTCGATCATTTCCTTGGCCAAGGAGAAAAAGGTGGACATGATTCACCCCGGATATGGTTTTCTTTCGGAAAACGCCCAGTTTGCCAGGGCATGCGAAAAGGCCGGCATTGTCTTCGTCGGACCGTCTCCTGAATTGCTCGAGAGAATGGGTGACAAGGTGGCGGCCAAAAAGGCGGCTGATCAGGCGGGTGTTCCCACTTTGCCTGCCACTCCCAATCCGGTTTCAAAACCCGCGGAAGCCTTGAAGTGGGGCCGTAAGATTGGATTTCCTCTCATTATCAAGGCCGCTTTCGGGGGTGGCGGAAGGGGAATGCGCGTCGTTCAGAGGGAAGAGGACCTCAAGGCAATGCTGGAGGAAGCTCAGGGCGAGGCGGAAAGAGCTTTCGGCAATTCCGCGGTATTTCTCGAGAGGTACGTCGGCAAGGCCAAGCACTTGGAAGTTCAGATTCTCGGTGATCGGAAGGGCAACGTCGTGCATCTTCACGAACGTGACTGCTCCGTGCAGAGAAGATATCAAAAAGTGGTGGAAGTGGCGCCTTCCATCGGTCTTGACCAAAAGGTTGTGGACGAACTTTGTCAGGCAGGAGTCGATCTGGCCCAAAAGGTTGGGTACGACAATGCGGGAACCGTCGAATTTCTCCTGGATCAGGATACGAAGGAGTGGTTTTTCATCGAGATGAATCCGCGCATTCAGGTCGAACATACGGTAACCGAGCAAATTACCGGGATCGATATCGTCCGTTCCCAGATTCTCGTGGCCATGGATAATGATCTCCACGGCAAGAGAATCGGCATTCCCCAGCAGGAAAAAATACCTCGCAACGGTTGCGCCGTTCAGTGCCGGGTCACGACTGAAGATCCGGAAAAAGACTTTACCCCCGACTACGGCAAAATTTTGAGCTATCGCTCCGCTGCGGGTTTTGGAGTCAGGCTAGACGGGGCGATGGGAGACACCGGCTCGATCATCACTCCCTTTTATGATTCTCTGTTGGTGAAAATCACGACCTCCGGGCCGGATCTTCCCCAAGCCCTGGACAGAATGCACCGGTCGCTGCGGGAGATGAGGATTCGGGGCGTCAAGACCAACATTCCCTTTTTGGAAAACGTCATCACTCACAAGGATTTCGTCCAGGGAAAGGCGACGACGCGAATGATCGACGTCACCCCAAGCCTGTTTAAGTTCAAAGCCCGTCGTGACCGAGCATCTCGCTTGCTCAGTTATCTTGGTGACGTCGTGGTCAACGGAAATCCTCAAGTCAAGGGTAGGGAAAGACTCGGCAACCCTCTTCCCTTGATTGTCCCGGAATACGATGCCAGGGAAGAGCCCCGGCCAGGGACGCGTGATTTGTTGCTATCCATGGGGGCTCCGAAGTTTTCGCAATGGATTCGCGATCAAAAATCTCTCCTGGTGACCGACACGACGCTTCGAGATGCTCATCAATCCCTTTTCGCGGCGAGGATGCGGTCGTACGACATGCTGGCCGTTGCAGACTACCTAGCAAGGCGGCTCTCGGGTCTTTTCAGCTTGGAAATGTGGGGCGGGGCGACCTTCGACACCTGCATGCGTTTTCTCGGCGAATGTCCCTACGAACGGCTCAGGGCCCTGCGGGAAAAGATACCCAACGTTCTTTTCCAGATGTTGCTGCGTGGTTCCAACGCAGTCGGCTATGCAAATTATCCGGACAACGTGGTTCGTGAATTCGTGATTCATTCCTCTCAGGCGGGGATGGACGTCTTCAGAATCTTTGATTCGCTTAACTACCTTCCCAATCTCAAGGTGGCCATGGAGACCGTGGCCGAAAAGACGAATTCGCTCTGCGAAGCCGCAGTTTGCTTCACCGGCGACTTTACTTCCTCCAGTGAGGAAAAGTACGTCCTCAACTACTACGTCGATTTGGCGAAGGAGTTGGAAAAGATGGGCGCCCACATTCTTGCGATCAAGGATATGGCCGGCCTTTGTCATCCGACGGCGGCTCATCGCTTGGTCAAGACCTTGAGGAACGAGGTTTCTCTGCCGATTCATTTTCACACCCATGATTCCAGCGGCATCGCTTCGGCTTCCGTTCTCAAGGCATCCGAGGCAGGGGTCGACGTCGTGGACTTGGCCGTTTCCTCGATGTCGGGTTGTACGAGTCAACCTAATTTGAATTCCATCGTTCATGCCTTGCGGAATTCGCCCCGAGCGACCGGGCTCGAAGTGGATGCCTTGAATGAACTTTCCATCTACTGGGAAGCCGTTCGTCAATATTACTCGCCTTTTGACTCCTCTCCTCCTTTCGGCAGCGCCGAGGTTTACCAACATCAGATGCCCGGAGGGCAATACACCAATCTACGAGAGCAGGCGACTGCTTTGGGACTAGGCAAGAGGTGGCCTGACGTCGTCAAGACCTATCAGGAAGTCAACGAACTTCTTGGTGACATCGTCAAAGTCACTCCCAGCAGCAAATGCGTCGGGGATTTGGCTATTTTCCTCATTACCAAGGGAGTCAAACCCCGTGATCTGGCCAACTTGCCTCCGGAGACCGGCTTTCCCGAATCCGTCATCGACTTGATGTCCGGAAATCTTGGCCAACCCAAAGGGGGGTGGCCCAAAGATGTGCAAAAGGTTATTTTGGGGGATCGCAAGCCTCTTCGGGGCAGGCCCGGGGCAACGGCTCCGAAGATCGACTTGGCCAAGGAATCGAGCAAGCTCAAGAAGAAATACGGCGGCAAGACCAACGACGACGACTTGTTCTCCTACCTGATGTATCCAAAGGTTTACGAGGACTTCAGGGATTTTAAGACCAAATACGGAGACGTTTCCGTTCTGCCCACAACCGCATACTTTCATGGATTGAAGCCCGGCGAGGAAATATCCATCGACATTGAGGAAGGAAAAACCTTGTTCATCAAGCTTCTTCACGTGGGCGAACCCGATGAAAAGGGAGTCCGTCCATTGACTTTTGAATTGAATGGCAAGGCCCGCACCGCGATGATTCATGACAAAAGCGTCAAGGGAGATGCAAAAGCCAGAGAAAAGGCAGACCCCTCGAATGCGATGCATGTGGCCGCTCCGATTCCCGCGATGGTAAGCAGCATCGCAACCAGCGTGGGCAAAAACGTTTCCAAGGGAGAGAAGGTAGCGGTCTTGGAGGCTATGAAAATGCAGACCACCCTCTATGCTTCCGCAGATGGTGTGGTCGATCAAATTCTTGTCGGAGTGGGAGACTCCGTCGAATCCAAGGATTTGGTCCTTAAGTTGAGATGAGATTAAATTTTTGGAATGGTGAGCCGATTTTCTAGGAGTGAGGTTTAAGGTATCGTTTTCCAAGGCAGTTACGAGAGGGATTTTTTCCTCGGTTTCTTTCTTTTGCATCTTTTTTTCTTTGCAGGGCATTCCAATTAAAGTGCCCGAACTTAATTTGGAGCGCGCCATCTCTCAGTCTTTGGGAATACCGCGCGATCAATTGAGTCGGGAGATCGTACGCGAAAATCTTACCGTTTTGGACGCAAGTTCCATGGAAATCAGGGATCTGACTGGCTTGGAGTTCGCCGCCAATCTTGAAGTCCTGGTCTTAAGAAATAACCTGATCGAGGATCTCTCACCGATTAGAGATCTTGCCAAACTCCGGAAGTTGGACCTCTCGGGCAACCGATTGAGATCAGTGGATGGATTGGTTCCACTTTCGGGGAGCAAGATGAGACAGCAAGTTTCGGATCTGCAACTTTCCCTCGAGAATAGAAAGATCCCACGCGACAGGAAAGAGGAGGCAAAGCGGGAGTTGACGGATCTTATCGAAAGACTTCAACTCGGTCCTTGGTCCCTCAGCGAACTGAATTTATCCGATAATAGACTCCTTGGTCTTTCCGGAATAGGAGGTCTCACCGATTTGGTTTTTCTCAACGTTTCCAAAAACTCGCTGATTGATCTTGAGGGAGTCAGCCAACTGAAGTCCCTGGCGACTCTCTACGCCCAGGAGAATCAATTGGGTCGGATTGAGTCGTATGTGGATGAAAACAAGAACAAAGCCTATGATTTGGGGGAAGCATTCGAAGATCAAAGTGGAAATGGGAAAAGAGATACGGATCCCTTGACGGAGTTGCGGAATCTTCCCGAACTGACTCATTTGTTTTTGTACGACAACCACTTGAGTTCTCTTGATTCAATGAAGGCTTTGCCAAAATTGAGGACACTCTTTGCTTCGGGCAACAAAATCAGGGATCTGCCTGATTTTACCGAATTGGACAAACTTATCCGCTTGTCCCTTTCGGACAATCAAATTTCAGACCTGAGCAAGCTAAGCAAGCTGAACCGTCTGGAGCATTTGTATCTGGTCGAGAATCGAATCACCGACTTGCGTCCCTTACAAAGGCTAAATAACCTCAGGGAACTGCAACTTCAGCGTAATCAGATCGCAGATGCCAAACCGCTGGGCTTGCTTGCGAACCTAGAGGTTTTGTCTCTCGCCTACAATTTATTGTACGACGCTTCGTTCGTCCGCACCTTGGGCAAACTTCGCAGGCTATCCGTCCCCTCCAATTGCCTGCCCGAAAATGGACTTTCATCCGACGAGGATCTGCAGTTGCTTAGGGCAAATGGTTGCTTCGTTTCATTGGGCGAGCAAAGAAAGAGAATCGTGGAAGCGGAAACTTTGGTTGAGTTTCTCGCGGGTTATCCCAAGGCAAATCAGGAACTCGGTGACTACCTTGCTCAAAATGGGTATGAACGCCTGATGGATTATCTGGAGGATTCGTCCTTTAATGAAGATCAAAAGGCCGAGGCATTCGGGCTGTGGGAACAAGCCCTCAAGCGCGGCAAGAGGCTCCAAGACAGCGGCTTTTTCGAAGACTGAACTTTGTCTTTCTTCGACCAATCCCCATCGAGGAGTCCGGTCTTACTTGAGTTTCAGGTAAAGAAGAGTTCCCAAGATGACGGAGATTATGAAGCAGGTGACGTACACGACGCGTAGAAGAAGCTTGTGCAAACCATGAGAACGAACAAAACCGTCTACGAATTTGTAGTATTCCCTCTTCAATCTTTTCTTGATGGGCTTCTTTCTTCTGAGCGCTCCGGAACTAGACATGGGGTTATTTTATAAGGGAGTTGCGGGGTGGCGCAAGCTTCTAGGAATCGTCCTTATCCCTTTACAATCAAAGCAACATGAAGTATTGCATCATATTTCATGTCAACGAAGCAAAGGTCGATTCGCAAAGAACGAACAATCACTGGAAAATCACTCCATACGGGAGAGGAAGTCTCACTTACCCTAAAACC
>JAYOEB010000030.1:0-5828 GCA_038116775.1 Opitutia bacterium
AGTATGTACAACCTGAAATTAACCTCCGAGCAGGTGGACAAATTGGGAGAGGTTCTGAATGCGCGGGGTTGGCCAACCCGGGAGGTGCAGTACGCCCGCCATGCCTTTGACGGAGAAAACGTCAAGGTGGTTGCCTATGAGAGCGGAAAACTGGTGGTGCAGGGAAGGGGAACCGAGGAGTTCGTCGCCAATATTCTGGAACCGGAAGTGACCGGGGAATTTCTCTTGGGATATGAAGAGGTCAATCATCCCGAATGGTTTGAACCTCACGCGGGGTTGGATGAGAGCGGCAAGGGGGATTTGTTCGGGCCGGTGGTGTCGGCCTGCGTGATAGCGGACGGGGAGATGGTGAGGGCATGGATGGAGCAGGGCATACGGGACAGCAAGACGATCACGGACGGGGCGATCATGAAGATGGCCAAGTCGATCGCCTCCACCAAGGGAGTGGTGGTCAAGACCGCCTTTACGGGCATGGAAAAGTACAATGAGCTTTATCTCAAGTTTGGGGAGAACTTGAACAAATTACTGGCTTGGTTGCACGGGCGGGCCCTCAACGACGCCTTGGAACTGAGAAAACCAAAGTGGGGCTTGCTCGATCAGTTCACCAAGCAGCCCCTGGTTCAGAAGTACGTCGAGGGCACGGGCTTCGATTTGCGGATGCGGACCAAGGCGGAAGAGGACCCGGTGGTGGCGGCCGCATCCATCGTTGCCCGGGCCACCTGGCTCCAGCAGATGAGGAAATTGGAGGAACTCGCCGGTTGTCGGATTCCCAAGGGGTCGGGTTCGCAGGCCAAGGAAGTGGCCACGGAAATATTTCGTAAGGTCGGGGAGTCCGGAATGAGGGATTTTTGCAAAATGCACTTCAAGACCGCCTATGAGGCGATGGGCAAAGCGGCTCCTGCGAAGAAGGCCTGGAACCCGAACTGGAAAAGATAAACCCCCTTTCAATATGCCCAATCCCCGCTGGACGCATGATCGGAAATTGGCCAAGGAGTGGTCGGGGATCGTGGGGGTGGATGAAGCGGGGCGTGGTTGTCTGGCGGGACCGGTGGTGGCGGGGGCGGTAATCTTGCCCGGCGAGTTTTTTGGAGAGGCCAAAAATCGGAAGGCCACGGAGGAAATGAACGATTCCAAGCAATTCGACGAGGCCAAGCGGGAGGCTTTGTACGGGCGGGTGATGGAACTGAGGGAGAGGGAGGCGTTGTTTGCCGGGACCGGGCAGGCAAGCGTGGAGGAGATTGAGGAGCATAATATTGTGGGTGCCACCTGTCTGGCAATGAAACGGGCACTGGACAAGGCATCTGAAGAGAGTGGTGGACTTTGGCAACCGGAGGAGAAATCATCGCTGGAATTATTTGAAGATAAAGAGGGAGGTAAAAAAAAATGGACAGTTCTGGTGGACGGGAGACCCATGAAAAAATTACCCTACCAGCATGATGGAGTGGTAAAGGGGGATGGAAAATCCCTGGCCATTGCCATGGCCTCGATGTTGGCAAAGGTGACCCGCGACCGCTTTATGCGGAAATTGCATGAGAAATTTCCGGACTTTGGCTTTGCTTCCAACAAGGGATACGGGGCTCCGGTCCATCTGCGGGCTCTGCAAAGGCTAGGGCCCACCGAATGGCACCGTCCGCGCTTTTTGTTCAATCTCTTGGGGAACGGACGGGAAGGACAGCATGATGCAAAGAACGAACAAAGCCAATTGAGTTTCCTCTGAAATCCCTTTATTCTGCATCCGTTTTCATGATCTTACTCGGAGTCAACGTCGATCACGTCGCTACCTTGCGGCAGGCCCGGTATCGGGACGAGGCCAATACCCACGGTGGGTTCGTGGAGCCTGACCCGGCCGCCTTGGCCTGGTTGGCCGAGGAAGCGGGGGCGGACGGCATCACCATGCACGTCCGGGAGGACCGCCGGCACGTGCAGGTCGAGGACGTGAGGAGATATCAGGAAAAAATGAAGACCCGTCTGAACCTGGAGGTTTCCCTTGCCCCCGAAATGGTGGAACTGGCCCTCTCCCTCAAACCGGAAAGCGTCTGCCTGGTTCCCGAGAACCGCAAGGAAGTGACGACGGAGGGGGGACTGGACGTCGTCGCCCAAATGGAAAGGTCGAGGGAAGCGGTCAGGGCCTTTGCCGAGGCGGGCATTCCCACGAGCATGTTCATCGATCCGGACCGAAGGCAATTGGAAGCCTCCGCGGAAATCGGATCCCCCTGGGTGGAGTTGCACACGGGTGGTTTCGCCCGAGTCTGGTACGACGAGGCCCGGCGCGAGATGGAATTGAAAACCTTGAGGCAGGGCATGGAATTCGGACTTTCCCTAGGATTGAGGGTCAATGCCGGGCACGGCATCAATTATGAAAACGTCGAGGGAGCCAGGCAATTGAAGCAAGTCCATGAATTCAACATCGGGCACAGCATCATTTGCCGATCCGTAACCCACGGACTCAAGGAAGCGGTTTCCACCATGCGTCGCTTGTTGAACCAGTGATCGAGGCTCCGGAAATTCCACCCGGGTCCAAGGTCGTGGGCGTGGGCATCGACCAGATCGAAGTCTCCCGTATCCGGGATTCTCTGGAAAAGCACGGTGATCATTTTCTCAACAAGATCTTTTCGCCTGGGGAACAGGCGTATTGCCGGGACCGGGCGGATTGCGCCCCTTGCCTAGCCGCCCGTTTCGCCGCCAAGGAGGCTGCCGCCAAAGCCTTGGGGACGGGCTTCGGGACCGAGTTTGGTTGGTTGGATTCGGAAATCGTCAGGGGGGAGGCCGGCGAACCTCTCCTGCGGTTCAACGAATCCGGGCAATCCCTGCTGGTTGCCAAGGGGGCGACCCGTGGTTTGGTCAGTCTGACCCATTTGCAATCCATAGCCAGCGCCATCGTAATTTTAATTTCCGAATGAACGATTTGCCCACCGATCCCATTCTTTCCAGTGAGGAGAGTTTGTCTTTTGAAAAAAAGTTTTTTGGAGGAGACGAAGAGCGGGAATGGCAGGCCATGAACCAAGCAGGGGAGGGTGTGGGCGATGCTTTGCTGCGGGACATGCGCGAACTGCGTACCATTCCGCACCGTCCCCGTTTGCTCGCTTTGGTCGGAAAGGGACACAACGGGGGGGACGCCCTGATCGCCACCAAACGCTTTCTCCGCACCATCCCCACGGCTCGGGCGGTGATTCTTCCCTTGGTCCGATGGAAGGATTGTCGGCCTTTGACAAGACGGGCATGGGATGAATTGAAGGAATTGGCCGGGCAGAGAATCGAGCTGATCGATCCGAATTCCAATCTTATCGAAGGCTTGGAAAGAGCGACGCAGAGGGATGAGTTTCACGCGTTGATCGACGGGTTTTTGGGAATGCAGGCAAAGCTGCCCTTGCGGGCCCCGATTCCGGATATCCTCCAGTGGATCAATCAATCTTCTCGAATTGGGGTGCGGGCTTCGATCGATCTGCCCACCGGAGTAACCGAAGAGGGGAGGGAGAATCCGTTGCGGGCCGACTTTACCTATTGTCCCGGCATCGTCAGAAAAGCGGTTCTGAACCCTGAAAACGTCGAATCCGTGGGACGCCTCCGCTACCTCGACCTTGCTTTTTTCGATCCCGCCGACACGGAGGGAGTCAAAGAACGGGTCTTGCGGCCAAGCGCCCTGCGGATGCTCAGAAAGTTGCGACCGGTCGGGGCGGACAAGCGCGCTCATGGTCATCTTTTCCTCTTGGCCGGGTCGAGAGAACTCGCGGGTGCGGCCATGATGTCCGCTCAGGCCGCCCTCAAGGCGGGGGTGGGCTTGTTGACGGTGGGGATTCCCGAATCCATGCATCCGTCCTTCGCCGCCCGCTTGCCCGAAGCGATGTGGATTCCCCTGCCCGAGACTCCTGCCGGCTCCTTGGCCCTGGAGGGACTGGGAAAGATACGGCAATTTCTGGAGCGGGCGACCGCATTGGCGGCCGGTCCCGGCTTGGGGAACGAAAAGGAAACCCATAGTCTCGTTCGTGAGGTTTGCAGTTTGTTCGACGGACCGGTTCTGTTGGACGCCGATGCCCTGAGGCCGGAAATCGTGGAAAGACTTTCCGCCTCCGGGGAAAAGCTGACGCTTACTCCCCATGCCGGTGAGCTCAAGCGCCTGGCGGGAGCTCGGTCCGTCGAGTCCTGGCTTGGCGGAAATCCCTCGACCGTGGTGATCAAGGGACCCCATACGCAGGTTTTGTCCGGCGGCAGGCGTATCCTTTGCCCAGGGGGCAGCGCCGTCTTGGCCCGGGGAGGAAGCGGCGATTTGCTGACGGGAATCCTCGGCGCTCTTTTGGCCAAAGGATGCCATGGTTCCGCGGAGGCCTCCTGCCTGGCGGTGCAATGGCATGGACGGGCGGCGGAGGCATTGGCCCGTCAGCACGGACAGGAATCGGTTTGCTCGACTGAAATTACGAACTACTTATCATTTGCCCTACGCAATGACTTCTGAAAAGGAAAATTCTCCAACCCTGCTTGTACTGGCGGCCGGACTCGGCGCCCGTTACGGGGGACTCAAGCAACTCGAACAAATCGGACCGAGTGGGGAAACCCTGATGGATTATTCGATTTACGACGCCCACCGAGCCGGCTTTTCAAGGGTCGTCTTTTTGATTCGTGAGGAAATGCGTGAGCAATTCGAGGCGCAAGTGGGAAGCAAATACCGGGGGATTCTGGAGGTCGATTATGCCTATCAGGCCAAGGACGATCTTCCTGCCGGGTTCTCCTGCCCAGGCGGACGGGAGCGTCCCTGGGGCACGGGACACGCGGTCTGGGCTGCCCGGTCGTCTTTGGCAGGCTCTTCCTTTGCAGTGATCAACGCCGACGATTTCTATGGGGCCGAAACTTTCCGGGTGTTGTTTGATTCCTTTGCTGAAGCGCATGCCATGGCGGAGGGAGAAAATCGATTTTCGATGGTGGGCTTTCGACTGGCGGATACCTTGTCCGAGCATGGAGTGGTCTCCCGAGGGATTTGCCGGGAGTCGGACGGATTTCTTGAATCCGTCGAGGAATGGACGAAAATCGGAGGGACTCCTCTCGCCGGGCTGAATTCGAGTGGAAAAGAGGGAGATCTCACGGGTTCGGAAATCGTTTCGATGAACGTGTGGGGCTTTCCGTCCGCGGTGATGGATTTGCTGGAGCGCGAATTCATTGCCTTTCTGCAATCTCTCGGGCCGGATGATCTGAGTTCGGAGTTTTACCTTCCCGCGGCAGTTGACGCGGCTATCCGGGCGGAACTTGCCGAAGTCCGGGTCTATCCCGCCTCCTGTTCATGGATGGGCGTAACCTACAAGGAGGACAAGCGGAAAGTGAGCGATGCCATCGCCGCCCTGGTCGGTCTAGGCGGATATCCGGAATCCTTGTTCCAGGCCTAGAACTCGGGGGTAAGCTCGAAGTTTTCGCCCGGCTTTACTTCGTGGGTTCCCCCCTTGTCCGGATCCTCGTCGTTGCGGTAGACTTGAATGGTCAGGGAAGCGTTCTTTCGCGGAGGCGACCATGACCATTTTCCGATTTCCACGAAATTCATGGCTACGCCTTCCTCCCAACTAAGCCCGGGGCCCTCTCCGCGCAGGTAAGGTTTGTTGCCGATGCCGATCATGACGTTTGCCGTGACCGAGGTCAGTCCCCCCTTTTTTTCCTGTGGGCTTTCCTCTTTTTTCTCCGGTGGCGTTTTCCGGGGCAGTTTTTCTCCCGCCAGCAAGGCATCCACTTTTCGAATGGTCTCCTCGGGGTCGGGAAGATCGAGGTTCAACTCATTGTCGTCCTCCGCCTTGGGGAGATCTTCCGCCACGGAATCTTCTTCTTCGTCTTTCGAAGTGGAGTCCTTTTCC
>JAYOEB010000030.1:5928-16199 GCA_038116775.1 Opitutia bacterium
GAGATCTTCCGCCACGGAATCTTCTTCTTCGTCTTTCGAAGTGGAGTCCTTTTCCACCGCCAGGGCAGGTTCGAGGATATCCTCCGTTTCCGCGAGCGCCTCCGTTTCGTCATCGTCCTCCGTTTCCAGGAGGGCGTCCGGTTGGTCGGTTCCCTCAGCGGTCAATTCATTTGCGTCGGATTCGTCCTCGGTTTGTACCGTTTCCGCAGGGCTGGTGGTGGTCGTTTCCGGAGTTGGCTTTTTTTCATCCACCGATTTTTCGGGAAATTCGTTTTCGAAAACGTCCGAAGGGAGGGTTTCCTCCTCGCTTTCCTCCGTTTCGTCTTTCGGGGCTGCTTTTGGGCTGGGGGCGGAAGCGGATGCGTTCTTCACTGCCGACCTGATCTGATCGAGGGATGATTCGAGCTGATCCAATTTCTTGGAAAACTGGCTGAGGATGCCGCTGTTTCCGGAAAGAGTCTTTTGGATTTCCAAAATTCGAGGATCGGGTTCTTCGACGAGAGGGTTGGTGATCAAGCTCTCCAATTGCGCGAGTCGTCCGTCCAGTCTGCTCTCGATTGCTCGTACCGCGTCTATGATCCTGCTGAGAGACTCTTCCGGATCTTCGTTTTCAAGCTTGGATTTGGACAAGATCTGATCGACCACGGAGGGCACCTTGTCCGTTTTTACCGCCAGGGTGGCGAGTTCTTCCCTGACCTCCTTGAGTTCGAAGAAAATCTTGCGGTTGAATTCCTCTTCCTGGGGCTTTTTCCCGTTCAATGTGACGAGAAGGGTTTTTTCGACGAAAAACGGAAAAAAGAGAAGAATGCTCGCCACCGCGGAAGCGAAAATACAGGAGATCAGTTGCCAATGCCCCAGCGTACCCTCGTGCTGGTAACTCAGATAGGCAAAGACGACGGTAAGGCCGAAAATAAAAATGGCGGAGGCATAGAAAGGCCATTTGGCAAGGGAATGCTCGGATTCGGTTTGGTCGTCGTAGTCTATGGGCATCAGCTTGTTACTTACTAAAAAATAAAAAATTTTAAAGCCTTACTTTTTCCGGAAAGCCAGCTTTGCGGAAAACCTTGGAAAGGATTTTGTTCGCCCTGCGTTGGGCGTTTTCGGCTCCCTTGGCCAATATCTCGTCCAGGAAGTCCTTGTTTTGAACAAGTTCCTTGTATTTCACCCGGACGGGACCGAGGGCTTCAATGACGACCTCGGCCAATTCGGATTTCAGGATACCGTAGCCTTTGCCCTCGAAATGGGCTTCGAGTTCCTCCAAGGACTGACCGGTCAAGGCGGAATGAATGCCGAGCAGGTTCGAAACGCCGGGCTTTTCAGCGATTGCTTTGATTTCATTTCCGGAATCCGTGACCGCGGAGGCCAGTTTCTTTCGGATGCGGTCGGGTTCGTCCAAAATGAAGATCGTGGCTTTGTCGTTGTCGTCCGACTTGGACATTTTGCGGGTGGGATCGGCCAAGGACATGACCCGAGCCCCGACCTTGGGGACGTAGGGTTCGGGAATGCTGAAGGTCTCGGAATATTGGTGGTTGAATTTTTGGGCTAGATCCCGGCAGAGTTCGAGGTGTTGCCTTTGGTCTTCCCCAACCGGTACCAGATCGGCGTTGTAAAGCAAGATGTCGGCCGCCATGAGGACGGGATAGCACAACAGACCCGCGTTGATGCTGGACTGGGCCCGAGCCCCATCATGGGTGAATTTCACCGAATCCGGATCCTTTTGCGCGGATTCGGAGACCTTGAAGCCAAGCTTGGCGGCTTTGTCCTTGAATTGGGTCATGCGCTGCAATTCCCCGATCGGGGTCAGGCAGGTCAGGAGCCAAGCCAATTCCGTGTGCCCGACGACGTGGGATTGAACGAACTGGCTGCATCTTTCCGGATCCAGACCGCAGGCGACGTATTGAGCGACGCATTCGTAGACGTTCCGGCGCAAAACGGATGGCGTGTAGGGGCTGGTGATGGCATGCAAGTCGACGATTCCGAAGTAGCAGTCATGATCGTCGAGCATCGCGGACCAGTTCCGTACGGCTCCAAGATAGTTTCCGATCGTCAGACTGCCGGTGGGTTGGGCGCAAGTCAATACGACTGATTTAGGTTTGCTCACTTCTTGATTGTCCGCCATAATAAGAATTAAAATTCATGCAATCGTGCTCTTCCTACCCTAAAGAAAAGCTTTTCACGATAGTAAAATGACAAACAGACTTTTATATTATGAGCTCAGATACAAATTCCTCCGTAGAAGAAGACCTTAAGGACTTACTGAAGCGTTGTCCTCCCGGTACCTACGAAGCAGCTCTTGCCTTTAGGAAATCGAAGGACGCCGATCAGGTTGAAACCATAGTGATGGGAATCATCGACCGCCATCTCGAACCCGAGCAGAGAGAAATACTGAACGACAGCGACGAAACCCTGCGCATGTACGAGGATTTGGGGATGGATTCCCTGACCATGCTGGAAATCGTCATGCTGGTCGAGCAGACTCTGCAGGTCAGCGTGGACAACGAGGAACTCAAGGACCTCAGGACGATCGGCGACGTCAAGGCATACCTCAAGGCCAAGGCAAAAGGGGAAAAACCCCCGGTGCGGGCCAAGACCTTCAGAATTGAGGAAATCGCGTCTCTGATGCCCCATCGCGAACCCTTTCTTTTCCTCGAGTCCGTGCAGATCAATGGAGACGAGGCAGTGGGTTCCTACAGAATCTCCGGCAACGAATATTTTCTCGAGGGTCATTTTAAGGAAAATCCGGTATTTCCCGCATCCATCATGATCGAGGCTCTCGGTCAGTTGTGCGTGTTCTATCTGCTCAAGGGGGAACATGGCTCCATTCGTGAAAAGGTAGACCCCGGCACCATTTTCTTCACCTCCTGCGACGGCGTGAAGTGCAGAAGAATCTGCAAGCCGGGAGATTTGCTGAAAATGAAGGTGAAGGTCTCCAGGATCAGACATCCGCTGGCCTGCTTTCAGGGAGACATCACCGTCAATGATGAAAAGACGTCATCCGCCGAGGAAATCAAATTGGCTTTTGACTACTACCCGATCATCGATGCCGAAGCCTCCATTTCCAAGAGCGCCACCAATGGAAACGGGTCGCGGACTGCGAATGGTCCGAAGGTTGAGGGGAATGCTCCGCGATTCGTCCGGTACGAGTCGGAGGAATAGGGTATCCGCCTCTTCCACGCATTGACGTCATCAGTTTGGAAAAAGTAGCCTTTCTCTACGCCACCTTTCCCAGGCCAACGGAAACCTTCGTGCGCCGGGAACTTAGGGCTCTTCGGGATTTAGGTTGTGAGGCTCAGCCCTTTTCCCTTTGGGGGGGAGACCCCGAATGGCGGGAAATAACCATCGAACTATTTCCGAAGTGGAAGTTGCTGAGCTTGATTTTCTGGATTCCGTTTTGGGCCTTTTGTCGCCCGCAGCCATTTGTCCAGACTCTCAAAAGCCTGTGGTCGGCCAAGTGCCCGAACCTACAGAATTTCAACGAGACTTTCCTGGGTTTGGGCTTTGCCTTGGTGCAGGCCCGGAGTTTTGCGAAAAATAGATTTTGTTTGATTCACGGAGTTTGGGCAACCATGCCTGCCACCGCCGCCTTTGCCATCAGTAGGCTTACGGGAATTCCCTTTTCCATGGGGGCTCATGCCTATGACCTTTTCCGAAAAGGGGGAGACTGGTTGTTGTTGAACAAGTTGCAGAGTTCTTCCTTTGTTCGCACCTCCTCCAAATCCTCTGCGGAAAGACTCAAGAGACTGGGAGTTTCGGAGCATAAGATAAAACTGATCCGCCGCGGTTTGGAGTTCTTTTCCAAGCCATCCGAACTTCGGCTTTCCGTGGAGAATGAGTTACGCTTGATTGCGGTGGGAAGACTCGTTCCCAAGAAGGGATATTTCAAGATGTTGGAGATTGCGTCCTCCTTAATGCAGCGGGGATTGTCCTTCGAGTTGAGAATCGTCGGAGACGGCTCTTTGAAAAAACCTCTTGAAGCGGAGATCAAGCGGCGAGCCTTATGTCATAGAGTCAGCCTGTTGGGGATGAAGTCCGAGGAGGAAGTGCGCTCCCTTCTTCTGGACGCCGACGCCATGATTTTTTGCGGAATCATCGACGCCCATGGCGATCGAGACGGCATCCCCAACGTCATTCCGGAAGCTATGGATGCGGGTTGCCTGGTTTTGTCTTCCTTTCATGCCGGAGCCTCGGAAGCCTTTGTTGACGGCGTTTCGGGTTTCTCTCTTGATCCGGAAAAACCCCTTGAATGGGTGCAGGTCTTGGAAGATTTTTCCAAAGACCCCGGGCTATTCTCCAAAATCCGTAGAAACGCAATCCAGCATGTCAGGGATCAATTCGACGTCGTCAAAACCGCTTCTGCCCTGGGCCGTTGCATCCGGCAAAGCATTCAATCTTCGAAAGAACCATGAGCAGACCCCTGGTCAGCGTCCTTATTTCAGTTTTTGGGCAGATGGCTCATACCCAAAGGTGTCTAAGGTGCCTGAAGTCCACGCTTCATGGAAAGATCGACCACGAGATTTTGATCGTCGATGACTGCAGTGAGGATGAAACCGTGGAATTTCTAAAGACCCTGGATCCTGAAATTCGCACTTATTTCAATTCGCAAAACCAAGGCTTCGCCAAGAACAACAATTTTATGGCCCGCGAGGCGAGAGGTCGGTTTCTTTGCCTTTTAAACAACGACGTCTTCGTTCGGGGGGATTGGCTTGCTCCGATGATCGAGGCATTGGAAAATTCTACGGATGCCGGAATCGTGGGCAACGTACAAAAACTCTTCCAAACCGCCAGATACGATCATATGGGAGTGGTCTTTTCTCCTCAGGGTAATCCCAGGCATTACGGGCAGGGCTATTTCCATCGTCCGTTCAAGGGCGAGATTAGGGAGTGGAGCGCGGTCACCGCCGCCTGTTGTCTGATCCCCCGGGATTACTTTATCGAAATCGGTGGCTTCGACGAACACTTCGTCAACGGTTGCGAAGACGTCGACTTATGCCTGAGGATTTCACAAAACGGCAAAAGATGCCTAGTCGCCCACGATAGCGTGGTGGAGCACGTCAAGGGAGCAAGCGAGGGCAGAAAAAGATTCAACGACGAAAACTTTCAGTTTCTTTTCGAAAGATGGGGTGATTCCATTCGCCGGCAAAATGCGGTGGCTGATCAGTACAAGCATGCGGTCACCTACTTTTATCGGGGTATCAGCAAACCCTTTTCCACCAATTTCTGGAAATGGATCCAGGCTTTTCTGATAATGCTGAGAATCAGAAAGCTAAGGCGAGTTTAGATTTTTGTGGAGGCGTAGCGCATGGCCTCTTCGATGCGGTCCAAATCCTCATCCGTATGACTTGCGGAAATCGCGGTACGAATCAGGTCTTTGCCCGGAGGCACTCCGGGAGCGATTGAAATGATCGTATAGATGCCCTTTTCCTGAAGCGCCTTCCAAAAATAATAGACTTTTTCCTTTTCTCCCAAAACGATGGGAATCGCGGGGGTTTCGCTTTCCCACGTGTCCAGGTTCAAATCCTTGAGGATCCGACGGTATCTTTCCAAATTCTTAAATAATTTTTCTCGGTGATGCGGTTCGTGGCGCATGATCTCGAGGGCCGCCCGGGCGGAAGCGCAGGCGCTGGGTGATAGGGCGGCGGAAAAAATGGTTTGCTTGGAATGACTCCTCATGTATTCGATGCCTTCCTTGCTCGAGGCTACGAAGCCACCCGCCCCAGCCAATGATTTTGAAAAACTGGCGCAAACGACGTCCACTTCATCGCTTAGCTTGAAGTGATCGCAAACTCCGCGACCCTGATGGCCCAAGACTCCGAAGCCGTGAGCGTCGTCCAAGACGACGAAAAGGTTGAATTCAGCGGCAAGCTCCATGAATTCGGGCAACTTGGCAATATGACCCTCCATCGAATAAACACCTTCCAAAACCAGGATCTTAGGTGTCTTCGCATCCTCGTATTCGAGCAATTCCCGGAGATGGGATGGGTCGTTGTGGGCGAAGCGTTCGCAACGACCACCGCTTAGTTTGATTCCGCTCCACAGCGAGGAGTGAAGATTCTTATCGGCGAACAATACGTCCTTCCGATCCGCAAACCCGGTTACGGCGGAGGCGCAGGCGAGGTATCCGGCAGAAAAGACGTGGCAGGCCTCCTTTCCCAGAAAATCGGCCAACTCCTCTTCCAATTCGCGATGAAAGGATCTTCCCCCATTGGCGAGCCTGGCTCCGGTGGTGCTGCTTCCCCATTTCTTGATGGCGTTGATTCCGGCTTCCTGAATCTTGGGATGTTTCGACAGTCCCAGGTAATCGTTGCTGGAGAGCATGATGAATTCCTTGCCGTCTTTCCAGACATGAGATCCTTCCTGCTTGTCGAAAATATGATAGTAAGTGTCGTATTTGAGCCTTAGGCGGGTTGCGTCATCGGATTGAATTCTGCCGATGATGGGGGATTTCGCTTTGGGAATGAAGGAAAAGGACATTGAAATGATTCTATCCGACGAAAGGCGCGGGTAAAAGCAAAAAGCCTCCTGGTGTCCGAGGAGGCTTTTTGAAAGCGCGGGATGAGGTTGGCTTATTCGGTTCTCTTGATTATGTGGAAACCGAAGTCGGTCTCAACGACCTCGGAAACGGCCCCCACTTCCAAGGCAAAGGCGGCTTCCGAGAAAGGCTTGGCCATGACTTCGAACTTGAATTTGCCCAAATCGCCGCCCTTGCCGCCGGACGGACCGTTGGAATGCTCACGGGCCATTTCCGCAAAGTCCTTTCCTTCCTCAATCACCAACTTGCGAATGCGTTCGGCCTCTGTTTTCGCTTCCTTCTTGCTTCGGGTGATCTTGGCGTCGGCACGGCTCGCTCCTTTGTAGGCGATGAGGATATGAGAGGCCTCGATCTCCTCGGGCCGGGCATCCCCCTGCGCTTCCTTGTTCTTGACGTAGTCGGCGCGATCGAGGCGAATCTTCTCATAAACTTCGTTGGAGATGACGTAGTACCAGTCGGCAAGGTTCTGGTTCAGTTCCTTCACTCTTTTTTCAGCCTTTGCCACCTTATCGTCGAATTCTTTCTGCTTCTTGGCATTGGAAGCTTGGATCCGGGCGATTTCAGCGTCCCGATCGGCTTTTCTCTTGGCGAATTCGTCAGGCTCGTCCTTTTGATCGGACTCGGGGGCCTTCTTTTCCTTGGCCGCTTCCCTTATCACCTTCGGCAAGTCCGAGGGAGGCGAAGAGGGAGGGGGAGAGGGAGGCGTAAAGCTGGGCGGCGGACCCGGAGGAGTGGCGGGAGGGGATTGCTTGCCCTTCTTTCCTTCCGGACCTTCCGCCCCTTCCTGGGCTTTTTTTTCCGGGATTGGCTTTTTCTTGCCTTCCTTTTTGGGTTCGGCGAGTGGGGCGGGGACGGGGTCGAGTTGGGGTTGCTCCAAGAGATTGCGGTTCACCCGAGCGTAGGCGTATATGTAGCGGCTTTCACCCGTGGCGTTGTCGTCGTCCTCGGATCCACGGTAGGCATCGCCGAATCGCAGAACGTATTCGACCCCATCCTGCATGCCCACCAGAATCTCGCCCTTCTTGGAGACCACCTGAAGTTTGGGTTTGCCGTTCTCATACTTCAGCGGTTTGCCGTCTGCCCCGGTCATTTCAACGGTCAGGAATCCCTTGTCGAAGAGAGACTTAGCGGAGCTCTTGAGTTCCTCGATATTGTTGGCGGCGACGAATTCGTCGCCGTTTCTCAGGCTGGAAGCCAAAACCTCGGGTTTTTTCTCAACGTCGATGATCTCGAGGTCGTCGAAGGCATCCTTCATGGCGTCCAACTTTTCCTTATCCAGTTCCTCGTTTTCAGTCAAAAGACTGCCGATGAGTTTCCACTCGGAGTCGGCGTAGTCCAGGATTTGCTTGGTCGAAGGTTCGATTTTTCCATTCTTCACTTCGTAGTTGTCGAGGCTGACCCTTTTGATTTTCCACTTATCCAAGTCGAGAAAGTCCTTCTCCACCCAATCGACGAATTTGGTCGAGACGTCGTTGACGTTTTGCATCTCCACCCGGTAAACCTCGTTTTCATCCGGCTTGCGGACGAAGTGAGTGTTTACGAGCCCCTCGACCTCGTTGCCGATAATGAGCTGGGCGAGATTGGACCCGGAGTTGTTCTTGAGGGCAATCATCCTACCTACGCCTTTTTCCCCGGGTTGGGCCCGGCTGGGATCCAAAACACCGAATTTGGCGTGTTCCCCAGCTCCTTCGCCGGCTTGATCGAGAATTCGGACGTCGAAGAGAATGGTCGAAACGTCCTTGACTTGGTTGTCGGCGTTGGCGGGGTAATCGGGTTTTCCGGGTCTGCGGATGAACCATCCTCTTTCGGTTTGGGCGACTTCGATGGATTTTGCCTCAAGTTCGTCCTCATCGATTTCCACGATCTCAATGCCTGTGGCCTGGCGAGGATCGAAGGTTTCAAGGAGCGGTTGACCCATGCGGTTGGCTTTGCTGGCAGGGTCGCGTTTCACGGGGGCGGTGACGATGGCCAAGGCAATGGATGCGAGGGCGGCGCCCAGAAAGATGAGAGTCGTTTTGTTTTCTTTCATTTTGTCTGAATCAATATGAATAAAATTGCAGTATCGGTCAGCGGACTAGGAGAGAACACGGGAAGCCGTGGCTCCGAGATTTTCCGCAGACCTCTTTTTCCTGTAGACCAGGAAGGCTATGAGCAGCAAGGGGATGGGAGGCAGGAAGACCGACATGTTCTGAATGCTTTCCTGCTTGTTCTTGATTTCCGCATCCCTTTTGCGTTCCGCATCCTTGACCCGGGTGTTGGTTTCCTGACGAAGCTCTCTTTCCCGTTTGGCCAGATTCTTCTGTAATTTGGCGGCTTCGGTCTGCAGGAGTTGCATGAATTGAGACTGAGTCATGGAACCTTGGCTGTTTTGTACGTCCGCCAAGGCTTCGTTCAGTTTGCGGTTTTCGTCCTGCAGAATTTCCTGAATGGACGCTTCTGCTTCCCGAATGGTGGAAGAGGCAATGGCCCTCGCGGCTTCGATGCTTTTTTCGAATTCCTCAAGGGTGCGATGCAATCTCCGACGATTTCTGATTTCAAGCAGACTGTCTTCCCCGCTTAGGCTGTCGATTAGATTGAGGCACAGGGTGACGTTGTCGACGTCGAGAGGAAAATCGGACTCAGGCCCACGGCTTCTGATGTTGAAGAAGGGATCGGCCAAAACGTCGGAATCCGCCACCAAAACCACTCTGATTTGGTTGCTTTGATTGCCGTCGCCGACCGTTCCCGAGATCGATGCCGCAATGACTTCGGATGATCCGGAGCCAGGGTAAAGGGTTCGGTCCGGGTTGAAGCGTTTGGGCGTTCCGAAAACACCACCCGTCCAAAAGTTGTCGACTGAAGTCGTGCCTGCCAAAGCCCCCCCACGGGTGGACAGCAAGGGCTTGAAGCTCAGGTTTGATCGCCCCGACGGATAAATCGAGCCAGGGCAGGTAAAGAGACAATATTGAAGTTCGGATGTCTCGGGACCATCGCCAAACGAATTGTCCAAGCCCCCAACGTATACGAATTCGTCGGGGAAGTTTTCGGAGCGGGGAATCTTGGGAAACGGATTGTAGGAGTCGCGAACTATCCTTTTTTCCAACCCTCCGAGGCGCGTTTCCACCGGTGAGAGAAGTTTTTGCTCCACGAAGTTTCGGATCGGGTGCTTGTAGTCGAGTTTGTCGACGGTTTCCCTCAGCGAATTAAGCCGGAGGCTGTTCCAATCGGACTGCAGAAGGGGGGAGTTGGCGTTGACTCGGGCCTCGTACTCGACGGTCCTCTTGATCAGGTCGTTGAGTTTGGTGAAGAAGTTTCCGATTTCCGGACTTCCCCTCACGGGGGCCAAGCTTTTGCTGGCGTTGGACTGCAGCGAAAGCAGTTCCTGCTTGATGGTGGCCAGTCTTTCCTTGGGGTCGACGTTGAAGTGAACGCCGAGCAATTCCCAAAGTTTGTTCAAGTCACCCTTCTGAGGGGCCGGAGGGGAGGATTCGCCGGGACCTCCTCCTTGCTGATTGTTGCGTCTAGGTTCGTAGGTGCCGGTCAAACCTCCTTGAATGAGCGGCAAGGGATCTTCGAATATGGCGGTGGGAACGCCGGCCTTGATGGCTCCGATGAGATCATCCAGTTTTTCGTCGTCCAAGTTGTTTGGCTGTACGACGAGGAGGGCGTCGTAATCGCCCTTTTTGATTTCTCCCCCAGTGACTTCCTGGATGTCGTATTGCTTGCGGAGTTCGCTGATCACTTCCCAGGGAGGGGTGCCGCC
>JAYOEB010000030.1:16227-18960 GCA_038116775.1 Opitutia bacterium
TAAGTTGAAGCCCATTATGCCCATTCCACTGGTGCCGAGCATGGGGGCGTCGGTAGCGAAAACGCCGAGTTTCTTTTTTGCCTTCGGACCACTGACCGCGGATAAGGTCCTCATGATTTCATACTCCACCGGCAAGCCCTTGTAGAGGAACGGAATGGTTTGTTGCCCGCCGTTCCCCTTGAAGACAAGACCAAGATAAAGGTCCTTTTGCCAGGGCATGAACCTGCCTTCCTCTTGAACGAACAAAGGAGGAGTGACGCCGTTTTGATTTTCAACGCCGTATTTTTCCGCGGTGGCCGAAGCGTTGTCTTCCGGTGTGATGACGTTGATGCTCACGCTGACCATCTTGCTTTCCCTGTCGATTTCCCGAAGGGCGGTAAGAAGATTGATTCTGGTTTGAACGTACTGTTCGGGCATCGACTCGGCTGGAGAGAGAAAGGCGTCTATTTCCACGGGATCCTTGATTTCCTCGAGAAGAGCGATCGAGCCGTTCGAGAGACTGCTGAGTTGTTCCTCTGTCGAATCGATTCGTATGAAATCATGATTGCGGAAGAATTGAGTGATGGAAAAGGCGATGCTGATGGTGGCCACTACGCGAATCGAAAAGTGCAAGCTTTTGTTTTTGCCGCCTTGACTCCCGACCCAATGCCTGCGGCCGATCAGAATGGAGCTTAGATAGAGCATGGCCGCGCTAAGCCCGATGAAGAAGGCGATGCCGGAAATGCTGATGATGCCCCGGCTGAAATCGAGGAAATTGGCCGAAATCCCCCACTCTGAGTTAGGCAGAAGGGCAATGGGGGCGTTGAAGGCGACACCGAGCACGAAGGCGACGGTCAGGTTGGCGGTCAGGAAGGAGGCGACCATGCCGATGGCCAGCATCGAAAGCCCGACGAACCAGTAGCCGACGTAGGTGGCCAGGAGCAGACCGATGTCGGGGTTGCCGAGCTGACCAAGCACGACGAGATTGGAAACGAAGGAAAAGACCAGGGAAATGGTGAAGATGGCGACGGCTCCAAAATACTTGCCGAGAACGACGTCCAGATCGCTGCCCGGAAGGGTCAGGAGAAGTTCGTCGGTTCCTTGCCTTCTTTCATCGGCCCAAATGCCCATGGTGATGGCCGGGATGAAGCCCAGAAGAATGTGCGGAAGGAATTTGTTGAGCTGATCGAGATTGGCCAGGTTCGAGTCGAAGAATTCCTGTGGCCAGAATGCGGCGAGACCGCTGGCCAGGAGGAACGCGCAAATGAATACGTACCCACTCGGACTGCCGAAATAGGAAAGGAAGTTTCGTTTGAAGACGGCTGAAATTGCTTTTGTGTTCATATCGAAGGAAGTAGAGGGAAGGGATTGCGGTTGCAGAGGAGACTAGGCGGCGTTCATGGTCTGGCGGTTGAACCAGGAATCCAACGAACTTTCTCCCTTGAGTTCCTCGGGCGTGCCCTCGAAAATCAACCTGCCTTCATTGATGAGAAGGATGCGGTCGGCCACTTCGGGCACCTCCTGGAGAATGTGCGTGGACAACAAAATGGTCTTGCCGAGGCCCTTGATGGTTTTACGCACTTCCAAGACTTGATTCGGGTCGAGCCCGGCGGTGGGTTCGTCCATGATGAGGACATCGGGTTCGTGCAGGAGAACGTTGGCCATGCCCACCCGCTGGCGGAAGCCTCGGGAAAGTTTGCCGATGGGTTTGTTGAGAACGGTTTGCAGGGCGCACTGACCGACCACGGTTTCGATTCTCGAAGTTTTGAGGGCTGCATCCATTCCCCGGGCATCGCCGAAGAAGTTAAGCAAGTCGAAAGGAGTCATTTCCTCGTATAGCGGACCGTTTTCCGGCAAATAGCCGATTCGGTTGGCGACCTGATCCCGGTTTCCCGAAACCTCCATGCCGCAAATTTTGGCCGAGCCTGCGCTGGGGGCGAGAAATCCGGTCAGCATCTTCATGGTGGTGCTTTTGCCGGCTCCGTTGGGCCCGAGAAAGGCAACGACTTCTCCCTTTCGGATGGAAAAAGTCAAATTTTCGACGGCCACGAATTGATTGCCGTAGTATTTGCTTAGACCTTGGGCTTCGATCATTACGTCATTTTGAGAATCATCGGTCATGAGATATGAATTTTCGGTTTCAAATGAGGGTGTGATTAAATGGATCAAGAACCAGTAGCGACAAAAAGACTGGAAATTGTTCAAATAGACCAAAAAATCCTATCTTCGGTTTCAAGCAAGCAGAAAAACTTTGCCAATGGGGTAGTTTATGGGTTAGAAAATCGTCCGTTGCTTATGAAAAAAATCCTAATAAGCATCCTGTTGTGCGCTGATATCCTCTTGGGGGAAACACTCGTTTCCTCTCTTGAGGTGGACGTCGAATGGTTTGAACGGGCTACTTTTCGCACGCCTTACAGAATGAAGGATCTGGATGGGGCCAAGATCGCCGCACTCAGTCAAAAACCCACGGCCGTCCCTCTTCTTTTCCCCAAATTGGTCTCTCCCTTTGACTGGATCGATCGGGGGTTGATGGACTTCATCAGCTTGGATCAGCTGTGCGAAAACCCTCATCTCCGTCCTCCGATCGAGCAATACAAAGCAAGCTCCCATTCTCCGTTCTACGCGAAAAAAGACGTTTGGAAAGAATCGGTTTCGGGTCAAAAGATAGGTGCGAAAACGGGAAAGTTCGATATCGGCAGGCTCATCGTAGCGGGATCGAAAGGTCTTCCCGACGACCAGCAACTTTCAACCTTT
>JAYOEB010000031.1:0-3714 GCA_038116775.1 Opitutia bacterium
ATCCCCACCCGACCAGTGGGAGACGGAGTATCCGTAGGAGGGCGTTGCGCTGATATCGATCGTTTGACCCTCTTCGTAGCTGCCCGAACCCGAGGTAAGGCCGGCATGAGAAGGGGAGGAGATCAGGACCAACAGTCTTTCCTCCACGGGCTTGGCCCCGAAAACCGCCCTTATTTCGTGATTCTGATCCATGAGAATGGAAGTCGAGGATGCGTTTTCGTCTGCAAGCCCGATTCCTTCCCATCTTAGGAAAAGATGATCTGCGTCCGGGATGGCGTTGAGGTTGGCGACCATGCCGTGATCGTAGGATCCGCCCCCAGTGATCGAGCCGCCGGAGCCGGGTATGGTGGTCAGGGTGTATTGGTTGATTTGAAAAACGGCGCTGATGGAAAGGTTTTCCGTCACCTCAACCGTGGTCACGGGCGAGTCGGAATCAGCGACCTCGTGGCCGAACCAGGACAGGAAGGAATAGCCCGCCGCGGGTGTGGCTTCTATGGTGGCTTCGTCGCCGAAGGAAAAATTGCCCGAACCGGCTACGGTACCCCCGTTGCCGGCCGAGACCAGCAAAGAGTATGCGTTTGCCTCGAAAAGGGCCGTTAGGTTCCTGTCTTGCGTCATGCTCACCGAGGTGGTCGCAGAATCGGCCACTGTGATTCCATCTTCGCTCCAACCTCCGAAGGAGTAGCCTGTCGCAGGAGTTGCAGAGATCGCAGCTAGGTCTCCGTAAGAATAATTGCCTTCACCGGAGACGGAGCCATGGCCGTTGGAAAAAATTCTCAAGGAGTGGCTGCGCAGAGAGAAGTTGGCGGTGACGTTGCGGTCCTCGGTCATGCTTACGGTCGTGGAGGCCGAACTGGGATCGGCAATTCCTTCCCCGGTCCATTCCCCGAACGCATAGCCTTCGTTGGGGACGGCGCTGATCTCCCTCGAGGTTCCGTAGGTAGCGTGACCACTTCCCGAAGCCGTGCCGCCTGGGCCTGAGGAGACCGTGAGGATGTGAGCGATCTGACCGAAGTTCGCCGTAAGGCTGAGGTCGGAATCGACGTTCAAAACGAGTGGGAGGTCGCTGCTGGTGAGCGAGCCTGACCACCAGCCGAATTCATAGCCTGACTGTACGGAAGATATCGAGAGGGTTGCGGTTTCCCCGAATAGGTAGCTTCCGGTTCCTTGAATCTCTGCGACCTCACTGGGCGAAACGGTGACCGTGACCTCGTAGGAATTGGGCGAGAATACTGCGGTCAGGCTTCGGTCTGAGGTCATTTCAACGGTGGTTGCGGCGGAGTCTGGGTTGAGGATGCCGGGTCCGCTCCAGTGCTGGAAGGCATAACCGGCGGAAGGGGTGGCGGTGATGGTCACGGAGGATCCGGGATTGTAGACGCCGCTTCCCGACACCTGCCCGTAGAGGGGGTCGTTGGCGACGATCTGAAGGAGGTGGCTTGGCCAAGCACCGTCGCGATCGGGACTGCGTTGAAACATAGGCCAGTCCGAATCGGCGGGGCCTACCCCGAGGTCGAGGCAGTAAAGATTGCCGTCGTAACAGCCATAGAAGAGACGGCCGCCGGAGCTGATCGTCGGGGAAGAATCGACGATCCCGTTGATTGAGAAGCTGATCGAGGATTGATTGGTGTCCCATGCCTTGGAGCCATTGGAGTCGAAGGCAAAGAGATGGTTTTCCCCGCCGCCGGTATAACCGATTACGTAAGCCCTTCCATTCTCATCGACCACGGGACTGCTGTAAAAGACGTCTCCTACGAATGCATCCCAATTCAAGTTGCCGGTGAGCGTGGATAGTGAGCGAAGATATCCGTCACGGGAAACGAAGAAGACCTCGTCGTCGATTCCCAAGACAGGAGACGCATCCACGCGATCTGCGGTCAAAAAGGACCAGTTCAGGGATGCGTTGCCTTCGTTGTCTGCGATGGAGTAGCAGTAGCCGTTGCCGGAACCGAAATAGAGGTTGCCGGATAGGTCCAGGGCCGGAGAGGAGAGGATCGATTTGTTGGCGTCCTCCACCTCGTCGACTTCGAAAGTCCACTTGAGCGAACCGTCCGGATTGACCGCGTGAAAGGTGCCGTTTTCATCCCCGAAGTAAATGGTTCCGTCCTGCCCTAAGGCGGCCGAGGAACTGATGGGCTGCCCCGCGAAGTATTCCCATGCCAGCGAACCGTTGCCTTCAAAGGCATAAAAGATGGAATCCTTCGAACCGACGTATACCCTGCCGTCCGCTCCGATTGCAGGGCTGGCGATGACGTAGCTGTTGGTTGCGTATTCCCAAATCTTTTCTCCGTTTTCGGGGTTTAGGGCATAGACCTTGTTGTCCCATGATCCGAAGTAGACGGTTCCGTCGGGTCCGATTGCCGGCGTGGAGTCTACCCAGTTGCCGGCGGTGAAAGACCATTTGCTGGCGCCATCCGCATCGAAGGCATGAAGCCTGTCGTCGTTCGATCCGACGTAGACGGTTCCGTCGGCGGACACGGCGGGCGAAGAAAAAATCACGCCACCGGTAGCTGCTTCCCATGCGAGGGATGGGGTGGGGGAGGAGGCGGCGACGAGACTTTGAGAGGTGGTGTAGACGTAGTCGCCCAGGTTGGTTCTGCTCCCTCCGGTAGCAACCCCGGAGGCGTAGAAGGTGACCGTTCCTTCGTCGGTCGCAGGGGCCGTCCATTGAAAATTCCAAACGCCGGAAGTCGAAGCTCCTCGGTGCTCGGCGTAGTTGCTTTCGATGGCCATTCCCGAGGAAACGGCGCTGAGACTGCCGCTGGGGCTGCCGTTTGCCTTGGGAATCAATTGAAAGCCGTAACCAACGGAGTGAGAGCCGGTCACGGACAAGGACAAGTCGTAGGTGTTGCCTGGAAAGTAGGAATCGGGAAGGCCGCTGATGCTGACGTCGCCGTCTCCGGAGTTAAGGGCATAGGAATTGTGGCAGGACGCGCAGCTTAGGCTCTCGCCGTGATATCCGTTGTTGGGGTTTGCGGAGTTCCCAAGGAGTGAATGACTCAGCGAATAGGCAAGAATCAGGTTTGTATATAGGGAGCGCACGGGATGAGGGAACGGTCGGAAAGTTAATTTACGAACTCATCGCTCAGACTATGGATGATCCATGATTATTCAATCTGATTACAAAAACCGAGCCGGAGGCATTGCTTTCCACGAGCCCTAATTCGGCTGCCAAGCAATCGGCCAGTTGCTTGGCAATGGCCAGGCCAAGCCCGGTTCCTCCTTTTTTCCGGCTCTTGGAGGGATCAAAGATGAACTCCCTTTCCGTTACCGGAATCCCTCCACTGTCGTCCATTACGAAAATGGCTATACCCCTTTCTTCCCTGACCGCTTTCATTCTAACGATGCTTCCGGCCTTTGCCTGAAAGGCGTTCTCGACCAGAGAAACCAAAATGGGCGTCAATAGCGCCGAATGCAGGTTATCCAACTTTTCATGGAGAACTTCACTGTCTTCAATCATGAGACGACCGGCCGAAGAAACCGAAGAAGCGCGTTTTTCGACCCCTTCGAATATTTCTCCGATGCTAAGCTCGTAGAAGTTTTTTCGATCTTCGATTTCCTGCAACGAAAGGAGGGAGTCGTTTACCAAGTCCCTCATCTGCGAATGGATCGTCCGCAGATCGCTGGGGTCGAAGTTTTTCTTGGCGTCGGCTTGTCCTGCAATGAATTGCAATTGCGTCAAGTGATTCTTCAAGGAGTGCATCAAATGTCACCTCA
>JAYOEB010000031.1:3724-9145 GCA_038116775.1 Opitutia bacterium
GGATACTTCTGTTCAAGTACAAAAAAATCACGAATAGCAAGAGCACTCCGGAGGCGAAACTCAGGGAACCGAGGCTTGCCAGGTGCTTGTCGACTTCAGCCCATTCGCGCAGAATGAATTGTTCATCGACTTGAACTTCGATGATTCGCGGGTCTTCGAGGGCATCGACTTTGAAAAAGAAGGAGAAGCCTCTTCCTTCGCGATGCTTGCAAAAAGGTTCGGAGAAATCATGCGAGGAAGAAAAACGGATTGCGTCTGCGTTTTCCGGAGGTCTCATTGCCAAAGGAAGGGAGACCCCGTTCCGATCATAGGCATAGGCCTGAGCGACGCGGGGAAGAGCCAAGACTTCGATGAGAATTTCTTCCCACAGTTCTTCGCTGCCCGTAGCGATCTCCGCCAAGCCGAGGTCGAACAAGGCCAAGTCTCTTTCCAGCAGTTGAAAAGCGGTCTTTTCGGCCAGGGCGTCCAGTTCGGAACGCAAAAGTTTATGGTGAGAGCCGATGATCTGGTCATGAAACTGTTTTCTGGATTGAACCAATAGTACAACCGCAGATATGAAAAGCGCTCCCAGACAGAGAAAGAAGCCATACCATTCTTTTCGCAGCTTCATTTCATTCAAATCTCCCAAATGACCCCCAAGGACCAAAAGTTCGAATGATATTCATACTCTCTGGCGTTTGAAAAATCCTCTTCCCGGGACCATCGGAAGTAGGCGTCGAAGTCTTCGGACAGACTGCGGGTAATTGCAAGCGAACCGGACAAGCCTTCTTTCCTGAAACGTTGTCCGGCATCGGTTAGTCTACTGTCGTATTCAGTTAGCGATCCTTCGATTGCGAGATCGATTCGATGGATGGAAAATATGAGCTTCTGGTCCAGAGACAGACTTAACCTCTGATGATCATAGTACCCATCGGCATCATCTCGCAGTTGGGTCCATTGGAGTCTGGCTCCGGTACTTTGCAGGCGGTCGAGATCGCCCTTCCTTTCGATCGAAAGGGAAAGAGTCGTCCTTTCGACGGCGAGGGATTCGCCCGTAATCGAACTGGCGTCCCAGGCTCTTCTCGGGCGTTCCCGGTATTTTTTCTCGAGGTATTCCGCTTCCAGAGACCAGGATGTGGGCTCGGGGGAGCCTTGCAGGGAGAGGGATATTCCCTCTTCCTTGTTGTCGAAGGCCATGGATTTAAAATCCTCGACCCCCCCGAAAATTTCGACCTCGATGGTCAAACTCTTCGAAAGTATTTGGGAAAAATAAGGGATGGCTTCGGATTTTTCGGATTGGACGCTCATTAAGTAGGGCAGCCCAAGTTGGGAAAAGTCAAAGCCCTGATCGTAGAAAGTGTGACGAAGCCTCAGTCCATAGGTCTGATCGGAGCCCTTGGGAGTGAAGGCGTGATCGAATTGACCCAGAAAAACGGAGGTCGATCCGTGAGCCGGCAAGTCCTCGAAGATCTTTCCCTCTCCGTACAGATAAAGGTGGGTCGAGTACTCGGGCTGGCTTTCGATCAGAAAAAACCCTTCCAGCGAATTCTCCCAATAGGCCGCTTCTTCCCGTATGAAGGGTCCATAGAGAGGATTGTCGGAAAACCCGATGCCGCTTTCAATCGCGTAGGCGGGAATCCATTTTATCTTTGGGCTGCTTGGACGTTCGATCAGCTGATCCGCCGTCTCATCTCCAAACAACATTTGCCTGAGTTCCTCATCGGAAAAGGAAGGATTGCCATCCGTGACTCCCGCTATCAAGGCAGACTGTAAGCAAAGAAATGAAAGCAAATGATTGATCCCGGATAATAAGAACGAATCGCTGGGATAAACAAACGCAAAAAGGCGGGACGTCTTGCGACGCCCCGCAGAAAACAACTCGTTGAAACAAAGGGCGGGCGGCAACCTATAAGTCCGAGGTGCGTGTGGCCTCGGTTTCAATCAGAGATCTGATTTCCTCTTTGACTTCCTTAGCCTGAGCTTTGATTTCCTCATGCTTTTCCTTGTTTGCTTCCTTAAAGGCCGTAATCAATTCCTTGCGCTCCTCTTCCGTGGCCTCCTTCAGGTTCTGATGCAATTCCTTTTGAGCCTCGTGCATTTCCTTGCGTTTTGCATGCAAGCCGTCGACTTTTGCCTTCAACTCTTCGGTGAGCTCCGGTCTTTCGGGCTTTGCGGGGCGATTTGCTTTGATGGTTTCATGAATGGAGGCGTGGGATTCCTTGACCGCATCAACCTGAGCCTTCACTTCCTCTGCAATCTCGGGCTTTTTCTGGCGTTGAGGGCGTTTGCGGTCTCCACTTCTGGCCATTTCCTCACGAAGGGACTCCAGCTTTTCACGGGCTTCTTCCTGGGAGATGCTTCCCTCCTTAGCCGCCTGAAGAATCTGTCGTTCCTTGGCAAGAGGGTTTTCGGGCTGCAGATCCTCTCTGTTTTCCTCCGCCAATTTTTCACGGAAATCACGTATCAAGGCTTCGTGTTTCGCTCTGGCTTGCTCATGAGTGATTTCTCCTGTCTCGACGGCTTTGCGAATCGCGTCGGCGGCGTCCTTGAGTTCGGGGGGAAGAGGAGGACGTTCGAGCGTTTCCGCTGCGACCAATCCAGAGGATAGAATGACGATGGCTAGGAGTCTGCTGATATTTTTCATATGATTCTAGGTTTGGGTGGAATGGTTCGGACCACTTGGAGCAATCCAAGCGCCAAAGCTATGGCATTACGCAAATTTCTGATTGGGAGATACTTAAGTAATATCAGGTTGTTAGGGAGGGAGCTTTGCGGATCTTTTTTGGGGAAAGTTTCCCAATGGCCTCCCTTTGAGATGGGAAATATTTCCCTTTCTCTACCCTTGTGTTTTTTTGAGGCGGTAGCGCAGGTAGTCCCTTGGGACACCGAGAACCCGGGCTGCCTCGGAAACGTTTCCATCAGCTTGCGAAATCGCCATTTGGATGAGTCGAACGATTTCGGCTTCCAGATCAAAACCGGTTTGGGGAAAGACAAAGTCTTGGTTAAGCCAATCGTCGGACTGCTGGCGGAAAGAATCGGATTTACTTATGCCGAGTCGAATCTTTTCGCCTGGCTCGGCCAAGATTAGACCTCTTTCCAATTCGTGAATCAGCTCGCGGGTATTTCCCGTCCACGAACGAGTCATGAGGGCGTGTTTGGATTGGGGGTCGAGTTGCGGAGTGGGCAGCTTGTATTTGGCGGCTAGGGAAACCAGTAGATGTTGGGCAAGCCCGCCGACGTCCTTTCCTCTGGAGGCAAGGGGCGGAATCTTGATTCTCAGAAGATCGAGGCGGTGAAAAAGATCTTCGCGGAAGCCGCCATCCGAAATCATTTGCCTGAGATCCTGATTGGACGCTGCGATGATGCGGACGTCCATCTTGATTTCCTTGCTTCCGCCGATCCGGCGGATGATTTTGCTTTCGATGGCGAGCAAAAGCTTTGCTTGGGCTTCGCTGGACAAGCTGGCGATTTCATCAAGGAAAAGAGTCCCTTGATCGGCCGCTTCGAACAAGCCGATTCGGGCGCTCTTGGCATCCGTGAAGGCTCCTTTTTCGTGCCCGAAGAGTTCGGACTCCAGCAGGTTGTTGGGAATCGCGGAGCAATTGATGGCCACGAAAGGAGCATCCTTTCTTGGTCCGTGATCGTGAATCCATCTTGCGTAAGTCGATTTGCCAGAACCGGTGGGGCCGTCGATCAAAAGGGGAGGGAGATCGGTAACGAGACGGTGATCGACTTCCGTAATTTTGCTCAGTTGGGCCAAATCATCGGCAAAGGAGCCTTCGAAGAAAAGGTTGGCCGTTTTCTGCCTGCGTTCCTCCAAGCCGTGCTGAATGAGACGCTGGTTCTTTCTTTGCTTTTCGGACTTTAGGAAAAGGATGGGGATTTCCTCGAGGTCAAACGGCTTGCTCAGGTAATCCGCGGCTCCCAGCCGCATGGCTTCGACTGCGGACGCAATACCTCCCTCCGCGGTCATTAGTATGACGAGAGTATTTGACGGGATCCGTTGCTTCCTCAACAACTCGAGGCTTTCCCCGTCGGGTAGATTCAAATCCATGAGGGCAAAATCGAAAGTCAAGGAGCTCAGGGCCTTTTGCGCCTCCTCCAAATCGGCGCAGGCAGTGACTTCCGCCTCCGCGCTCTCTAATTCCGCAACCAATCTCCTGCTTAGAAAAACATCGTCTTCCAGAAGAAGAATTTCCTTTCCCTTAAGCGTGTTCGTGGATTCTGAAAATGATTTGTTCAACTTCTTTTCCAAAGCAGTCCTCGATCAAAAGAAAAGACTTTGCAAATCATTTTTTTTATTCATCTTCAAAGAGTGGTTAGGCTGATTATTTTGGGTTTGGCGTTTTTTTGGACTGGTGGTCCGGCTTTCGGAAAGTTGTCTGATCTAGGCCGGGAGCCGGAGTGGGAAAATTTGGGAAAGTTTCAAGAGACGTTCACCAAGGAAGAGTTCATGAGGAAACTGAGGGAGGTCTACTGCCCGCGGGAAGAGTGGTGGAAGCCCTGGGTTTCGGTGGGAGAAAAGGAGGCAAGGATTCGGAAGAGGACGGGTTCTGACCAATGGTACGTATTGCGATTTTGCGAGCAGAACCAGTCCGTTTCAGCCGGGGAACCTCCTTCGAAGATTTCTGGAATGAAAATTGTCCTGGATCCGGGGCACATAGGAGGGGATTTCTCCGAGATGGAGGGGCGTCATTTTGCCTTCGATGGCGATGATCCCGTCAAGGAGGGAGATCTGGCCTTGTCCGTCGCATTGCGGTTGCGGACGCGACTGAAGGCAAAAGGAGCGAAGGTGTTTTTGACTCGGAAGGAAAACAAACCCGTTACTTCCCAAAAGCCCGATGATTTCAAGGATTTGGCGGATCTTTGGGCGGAAGGCCTGAACTTGAACCCGAGGCCATCGGAAGAAGATAGGCGAGAAGCGATTTCCAAGCGTAGGGACCTATACTTCTATCGAGTTTCTGAAATCATCGCCCGCAGCGAAATCATTAGGGAAATCCAGCCTGATCTCGTTCTCTGCCTTCACCTGAATGCGGCCCCATGGCCTAATCCCGAACGAAAGTCTCTGGTTGATCGGAATGATTATCACGTTCTGGTCAACGGTTGCTACATGGGTGGAGAGTTGGCCTTCGACGACCAACGCTTCGAAATGATCCGGAGGTTGTTGAGCCGTTGGGACGAGACTGAGAGAGTCTGGGCCGAGAATTTGGCGGTGGCATTTGCCGAAACGACGGGCTTGCCGGACTTCGCTTACAGTGGGCCCAATGCTCTCAAGATCGGCGGGGTGGATGGGGTATGGGCAAGAAATCTTTTGGCCAACCGGATTTTTGAGGCTCCGGTCGTTTTTTTGGAAAACTACGTTGCAAATTAAAAAGAGAATAACCAGCCCCGCCCAATGGGGGTAGACCCACGAAGGCAAAACGGCGCACGCCCAAAAAACGA
>JAYOEB010000031.1:9155-18857 GCA_038116775.1 Opitutia bacterium
CAATTGGGTGACTACGACGGATGGCAAAGCGTGGACGGCAAGCAATGCGAATCGCTTGTCGAGGAATACGTCCGGTCCGTGATTGCCGGGCTTTGCAAGCTGGAAAAGTAAAGGGAGAGTTATTTCCCAATCGCCTCTCGAACCATTTTCCTGAGCGCCTCGCTGTGTTCGTCCACCGCCGCCTTCGGGCCGGTCATCTTGACGAATACGGCTCCGGCCGGTCCGTCGATGATGGCGGCGGCAAGGGCGTAATCCGGATTTGGGGTTTTGGGTCCGAAGGGACGACCGCTGAGAAAAGTGCCGTGAGCCTGAGCAAAGGTCAGGCTGATCTCTCCGAAGGTTTCCGTTTCCACGGATTTGCCTTGGGGGTCTTCGAATTGCTTCATCCAGCGATCGACGTTGGCTTGGATGCCTCCGGCTCCGCTGGATCCAAAGTGGAAGAAGGCGATTTCGGCCTTTTCATTCGATTGGGAAGTGGCTTCGAACTGGGCCTTGCGCATGTTCGAGGTCGGTTGGGAAGATACCCACTTCGCGGGTGGATTGAAGGTAAAGCCGGCAACTTCGAGGCTGAAGCCGGTTGATGGAACGAGAAAGGCAATGAGGATGCAGAGGGAAGAAAGGTTTTTTTTCATCATGTGGTAGCTGATTGGGTGTGGTAGTAAGGTAGTCGGCAGGAGGTATTGTTATTTTTGGAAAATCATAAAATGCTGTTGGGGAAGGACGGAAAGCGTTTTTTTCCACTTGAAGCCGACGTGCTCGAGTTCTTTGATCGCCTGCGCTTCGGTCATTTTGTGGAGAGGTTTTATGGGTACGGTGATATCCTCTTTCCTGTACTCGATGAGAATGAGCTGCCCGTCGGGTTTCAAGGCTTGGTGAATGGACAAGGCCATTTCTCTGGGATGAGAGAATTCGTGATAGGCATCGACGATCAGGGCTTTGTCTATGCTGTTGGGTTCGAGCATGGTCTTGGTAATCGTGCTTTGGACGGGAATCAGGTTTGGAACTGCCTGCTCATTGATCTTGGCTCGAATGATCCCGAGCATCGGGGGCGAAATGTCGACGGCGTAGACCTTTCCAAGAGGGACCAGTTTCGCCATGCGGAAAGAAAAGTAGCCCGAACCTGCTCCGATATCCGCAATTTGATCCGTTTCTTTGATTTGCATGCTGGCAACCAACAGATCGGTTCTCTCCTCCTGCTCCCTGCTTGATCTTTCCAACCAGGATGCCCCGAGATGACCCATGACTTGGGAAATCTCGCGACCCATGTAAACCTTACCGATGCCGTCGCGGGAAGGTTCCCTCAGTTCGTAGGTCTCAACCGGTTTTTCACCCGTATCCGCCCGGCAAAACGACGACCAGGCGAGACAGGCAAGCAACCAAGCCCTGAAGCGGACCGGATTAGGATGAAAGACAGGCATGATCTTTTTTTCTCTTTATCCGTGGCTTTTGCAAATCAATATTGCTCCTCTCGACGTGAAAAGATATGGTGGTTGGGATTGTCATGAAGGTAATTAGAGCTAAGAGCGCCGGTTTTTGCTGGGGCGTCGAAAGAGCCGTTCAGGTGGCCAGGGAAGAGGCCGACGGCGGCAGACGAAGGGTCTACACGGACGGCCCCCTTATCCACAACCGTCAAATGATGGATGCTCTCAGCGCCGAGGACATCAGGGAAGTGGGCGATTATCAGAGCAAGTCCGAAATCGAGATCTCCGCTTCCAAAGAGAAGGAATCGGTAGTGGTGGTGCGGGCTCATGGCATTTCTCCAGAAAGAAGGAAATACCTCAAAAGCTTGGGCTTGCCTTTTAGGGACGGTACTTGCCCGGACGTCGGCATTATCGCGGGCAAGGTCAAGATGCATGCCGAGAAAGGGTATGAAATCGTCATTTTTGGGGATCCGCAGCATCCGGAAGTCATCGGACTCAAGGGTTATGCGCCCAACCAAAGTCACGTCGTCAGCGGGATCGAGGAAGTCGATCAGCTGCCGAAGTTCAAGGGGAAGGTAGCCCTCGTCTCCCAGTCCACCATGTTCACCCATGAATTCCGCCGGATTTCCCTCAGATTGAACCAACTTTGCGAGGACTTGGTGGTTTTCGACACGATTTGCGGAGCCACGAAGGAAAGGCAGTCCGACTTGGTGGCTTTGGTCGAGGAAGGAGCGGAGGCAATCGTGGTGATTGGCGGAAAGCACTCCGCCAACACCCGCAAACTGGCCAAATTGGCGACCCAGCAGGGAAAGCCGACGTTTCATATCGAGACTTTCAAGGATTTGGATTTGAAAGCCCTGTCCGGTTTTGAGATCGTGGGCGTGACCGCCGGCGCTTCGACTCCGGAATTTATAATCAGAGAAGTCTGCCGACAACTCGAACAACTCGAAACGTCTAACAAATGAGTACGGAAATCCCCAACGTCTTGGCTGATCGATATGCCTCGGATGAAATGAAGTCCATTTGGTCCGCTACCGGCAAGATCGTCATGGAAAGAGAATTATGGATCGCGGTGATGCGGGCCCAGCGCGATTTGGGCGTGGAAATCGAGGAAGAATCGATTGCCCGCTCGGAAAAGGTAAGGACGAGAGTGAATTTGGAATCGATTCGCCAGCGTGAGGAGGTCACCAAGCACGACGTGAAGGCAAGGCTTGAGGAGTTCGCGGAAATCGCCGGTCATCAGCACGCCCACAAGGGGATGACCAGTCGCGATTTGACCGAAAACGTGGAGCAAATGCAGATCCATCGTTCCCTGAGTCTGATCCTTGAGAAGTCCATTGCGGCGTTGTTGGCCCTGGCGACCAAAGCCAAGGAATTCAAGGATCAACCCGTCACCGCCAGATCTCACAACGTGCCCGCCCAACTGACCACGCTCGGCAAACGATTCGCCACCTGGGGCGAAGAGTTGGAGCGAGCGGTTCAGTCCCTGTCCCGAATCAGCGCGAATTATCCCTATCGGGGCCTCAAGGGAGCCGTGGGCACCCGTCTGGATCAAGTTACCCTTCTGGGAAGCGTAGAGAAGGCGGAAGAGCTGGACCGCCGGGTCATGGCTCATCTCGGTGCTCCCGCTAATTGGGAAAACGTCGGCCAAGTGTACCCGAGGAGTTTGGATCTGGAAGTGGTTTCGCTTCTCACGATGCTTGCGGCCGCCCCCTCCAGTTTCTCCAAAACCCTGAGAATAATGGCGGGGCACGAACTGTTGGGGGAGGGCTTTGCCAAAGGGCAGACCGGCTCCTCCGCCATGCCCCACAAGATGAACAGCAGAAGCTGCGAACGGATTAATGGTTTTCATGCTATTCTCAACGGGCACCTGACCATGATTTCGCAACTTTCTGGGGACCAATGGAATGAGGGAGACGTGTCCTGTTCGGTGGTTCGAAGAGTGGTTTTGCCCGACGCTTTTTTTGCAGCGGACGGATTGATCGACACCTTTCTTACGGTCCTTGGGCAAATGGAGGTCTTTCCTTCCGTAGTGGACGCGGAGACCGAAAGATATCTTCCCTTTTTGCTCTCCACCACCATCATGATGGAGGCGGTGAAAGCGGGCGCCGGGCGGGAGGATGCCCATGCGGCGATCAAGGAACATGCGGTGCAAACGGTCAAGGACCTCAGGGCAGGCAAGACTAGGGAGAATGATTTGACGAATCGATTGGCTGCGGATCAAAGAGTGGGTCTTGAAATCGGACGGCTTGAGGAATTGTTGGAAAACGCCCGCAAAAAAATCGGTGCGGCGGATGCTCAGGTAGAAAACTTTCTCAAAAGGGCGGAGTCTTGGGCGGGGAGATATCCGGAGGCAAGAAATTATCAACCGCCGTCCATTTTGTGAGTCCTGCAAATTCTTGATTTTTGATCGTTTGAGAGTTTTTGCGGTTGCCAACCGACCCCTCTTAGGTGAAAGAATAATCGCTTTTCTAAATTAAGTTTTTGTCATGTCAGAGGAATTAGTAGGAAATTGCTTGGTCGCCCAGTCCGGGGGGCCGACTGCCGTTATTAACGCAAGTGTTGCCGGAGTGGTCGCCGAGGCCCTCAACAATCCCTGTATCGAGGAAGTCTACGGCGGCATGAATGGTGTCCTGGGTATTCTCAAGGAGGAACTAATCGATCTGGCGGAAGAGTCTCAGCAGAACATACGAGGCTTGCGCTACACCCCTGCATCCGCCCTCGGAACCTGTCGCTTCAAATTGAAGCGGGATCAGGACTACGAAAGAATCCTGCAGGTTTTCGAAGCCCACAACATACGGTACTTCTTCTATTGCGGCGGCAACGACTCCCAGGATACGGCCGACAAAATCTCCAAGCTTGCTCAGAGCAAGGGCTACGAGTTGAGAGTCATCGGCGTCCCCAAGACCATCGACAACGACCTCGTGACCACCGATCATTGCCCAGGGTACGGCAGCGTCGTCAAATACATTTGCGCGGTCGTTCGGGAATGCGCCTTGGATCATGAGGCCATGGGTCAGCACGATCTCGTTTCCATCATTGAGGTCATGGGAAGAAACGCCGGTTGGATTGCGGCCGGATCCACCCTTGCCAAGTCCAAGGAAAATGCCAGCGATGCTCCCCATATCATCCTTTTGCCCGAAGTGCCCTTTTCCAAGGACAAGTTCGTCGACGACGTCCAGTCCGTTCTCAAGAAAAACAAGTATTGCCTCGTGGTCGTGGGCGAGGGCTTGATCGACAAGGACGGAAACTACGTCGCAAACACCGCTACCGGTCAGGATGCCTTTGGGCATCAGCAATTGGGTGGAGTCGGTGATTACCTCGCCAGTCTGGTCGAACAGAACATCGCCGTCAAGGCGAGGTCTTTGAAGCTTGGCATCGGACAACGGGCGGCTGCCCAATGTTCGTCGCAAACCGACAACGACGAGGCATTCATGGCAGGCAAAGCGGCCGTCAAGGCCGCCGTGGCCGGGGAAACCGACAAGATGGTGATTTTGGTGCGTTCCGAAGGAGAGAATTATCAGTGCGAAACCAGCCTCGCCCCACTCTCCGAAATCGCCAACGGGGTCAAGGAAATCCCAGCGGACTGGATTTCGGAGGACGGCGTGAGCATGACCGCGAAATTCATAAAATACTGCCAGCCGCTGATCCAAGGAGAAGTGCAGGTGCCCTTCGACAACGGCGTGCCCGCCTACGTGCGTCTCTCAAAGCGGCGGATTCGAAAGGTCTTGGATCCTCACGATTTCGAATAGGCTAGCCCAAGGCCTCCGCAAGCACGGCGATAATTTCGTCCACCGGTTCCAAACCGATGGAAAGTCTTAGAAGTTGTGGAGAAATCCCGGCCTTCTCGAGTTGCCTCTTCCCTTTCGGGCAGTGGATCAAAGAGTAATGGGCAAGGTAGACGTAAGGGCAGCAAATCGAGAACTCGGTGCCGAAGCTGGGACTTTTAAGCATCTTCAACGAGTCGTAAAAGATCTCGAAGTCCCCGCGTAGCTCAAAACTGATTACGCAGCCAGGCCTCGCCTGTCCCGCCAAGCTCTCGTAATGGTCGGCGCTGCTCTCCTGATAGGACCAGTAGAGCTTCTTGACTTTTGGATGCCCGAGCAAAAAGTCGGCCACCTGAAGCGTACTCCGGTTGACGCGTTCGACAAAGTCGTCATAAAAGGAAATTTGCTCCTCCAGCCGATGAAGGTCGCGGCGGAAGGGGGGAATGACCGAACCTTGCGTCGTCGACATCAGTTCTCTGCCCAAGCCGGAGGCCTTGGGGAAAACCAGACTGCCCATCATGACGTCTCCTTCCCAACCGGCGTATTTCGTCAAACTGTTGACGACGACGTCCGCAAATTGGGAAACCTTGGCGTTTTTTGGGGAAGCCATGGTAGGGTCGATGACGAGCAGACTGTGGTGCCGGTCGCAAAGTTCGCGCAAAGTCACAAGATCGAAGGATTGAAGCAAGGGGTTGGTGGGAAATTCGGTGATTACCCCGGCAATCTGATTCCCCTGTTCACGAAAAAGCCTCAGCAGATCCTCGAATTCCCGAGGGTGATGAAAGGCAATCACTTCCGCCTCCTCTTGAGCGAGCAAATTCATGGCCTCAATGGTGTCGAGGTAAAGCCAACCCAATCGAACCCAGATTTTTTTCCTTTGCATGCGGGCCTTTGCAGCAGCGGCTCTGAAAAGAGAGAAAAAGGCATTGGCTCCGGAACTCGCCAATACGACGTCCTCGGCCTCTATTTCAGGTCCGTGCGCTCGGGCAATCACCCGGCGAATGGATTGACCGCTCGGACCCTCAGCCGGATGAATGAATTCTCGCTGGGAAATGATTCCCTTGCCATAAAGAATATCCTCGGCCCATCTGGAAGAAATAGAAGTTCCGCTGTGTTGTTGAAAGAGCTTGCAGGCGCGGGCCTGATCCGAATCCTTCGGCAGGCGAAGACGAGTCAAGCCATCCAGATCATCCGCAGGCAAGGTATGCTCCGGATGCAAGTCGCGAAAAAATTCGTAATCGGATACTGCGCTGAAGAAAAAGCTCTCGCACCCACTGACCCCTTCGAGGCGGTCGTAATATTCTTCCATTTCTCCAATCCTGAAGTTTCGAACGAAACGCGGATAACCGCTTTTGATTTTGCTGAGAGTTTCGGGGTTTTTTTCCTCATAACCCACGACGTCCCTGACTGTCGGCAGACTCACGCATACGGCGTGATCTCTAGCCGGGACCGGTCGACCCAGAGGAAAATGGGATAGGCCGCTTACCTTCACGGTACGACTTCATTTTCGATCATTTGATCGAAAGTCTGTCTTTTTCTAATGAAGGCGAGCGTACCATCCTCCTTCTTCAGCACTTCCGCAGCCTCGGGGAACGAATTGTAATTCTTGGCGGACATCGAGGAACAATAGGCTCCGGCGCTTTCAATGATGCAGAAATCTCCAATTTCTCCGCGGGGCAAATTGCGAGGGGCAAGGGCTTCGGGATCGGACGGAGCCGGGGTCAACAGGTCTCCGGATTCGCAACAGTGTCCGACCACCACTTGAGGGCAGGGTTCGCGGAATTTTTCCTGTCCGGGCTCCGGGACCACGATGATCGGGTGCTGAGCTCCGTATAGACAAGGCCGTAGAATTTCCGTCATTCCCGCATTAAGCTTCAAAAATCTGTATCCGTCTTTTCCAGTGGTGGTGACGTCTTGGACTTGGGTGACCAGGCTGCATGCATGGGCGAGAAGAAAAGTGCCCGGCTCGATCTCCAGCTTAAGCTTTCGACCGGTTTCCCTTTCAAATTCGACAAAGAGATCGCGTACCGGGCTTCCGATTTCCTCCAGATCGGTGGCCTTTTCATCCGGCATCCTCGCCACTTTGTATCCTCCGCCCAGATTGAGGGTGCGGACGCTGGGGAAGCGCCGCACGATTTCCAGGCTCATGGAGGCGACTTTCTTCCAAACCTCGGGGTCGGAACCGGAACCGATGTGGGTATGAATTCTCTCTACCTTGAGACCGTATTCATCGCAAATTCCCTTGGCTTGATCGATATCATCTCTCCAGATTCCAAAGCTGCTGGCAGGGCCTCCCACGTTGGTGCGATTGCTTCCCCCCGAGCCCATGCCGGGATTGAAGCGAAGCCCCACCTTCTCATGGGGAAGCCACGTTCCGAAGCGGTGAATTTGATTGAGCGAGCAGAGATTGACCCTGACTCCGTCTCGAACGCAGTACTTGACGTCCTCGGTGAGTTCCTGCGTGCTGAGCGAAATCAGTTCGGTGCCATATCCCGCTCGGATCGCCCTTTCCACTTCGTGGACCGAACTGGCGTCGATTCCCAGGCCTTCCCTATTGAAGATTCTGAGGATAGCGGCGGTGGGCGCCGCCTTCATGGCATATCTAGCCAGCAGACCGTATTCGTGGGGAAACGACAGGACCGCGGCGGCATTCCGTCTCAGTGTTTTTTCGTCGTATACGAAACTGGGCGTGCCGAATTCAAGTTTGATCTGCTCAAGATCGCCGGGAGTTAAGAATCTAGGATTTTCCATGCGAAGATTCTCCGATGCTAGCTTATGAATGCGAGGAGGCAAGCTCAGGTAAAACAAATTTATGCCTTGGCCAAGACCAGAAAGTTCAGATCAACCTCATTTTCCCGGACGGAGTACCGAGAAATTTCCCGAGTGAAAGTCGTCTCCCAAGATGGAAAATGGACGTCCCCCTCAAAAACCGAATCAATCTGGGTAAGGTAGAGGAAGTCGGCATGGGGCATGGCCTCCTCGTAGACTTTTCTGCCACCGCAGATCCAAACGTCTTTGTTGCTCTTTTCCGCAAGTTCGATCGCCTCCTCCAAGCAACGAGCTTTCTGGGCGTGTTCAAATGAAATTCTCTCGTTCCGGGTCAGTACGATTACTTCACGGGAGGGGGCTTCCTCCTGGAAGTCCTGGTAGCAAATTCTGCCCATTATCAGGATCCCGTCTTTGGTTTTGTCCATGAAGTAATTCCAATCCTTTTCGAATTTCCAAGGGAGTTTTCCTTGTTTGCCGATCAGTTTGTTTCGATCGCAGGCTACAATTAGGCTGATCATTTGAAAAAATGGGAAATTCCGTCGGTACTGGTTGTGGTGGATTGAAATCTATCTTATGATATGCAATAAACGAGCGGGGAAAATGCAAACAAAGAGCAATGAATTTGGCGAACGACTTTCACTCCCTGACGACTGGCAGAGAAAGGCCCTGAACTGTTTGCGGAGAGGGGAGGACGTCGTGCTTCACGCCCCAACCGGAGCCGGCAAGACCTACGTCTTCGAACAATTGGTTGAAAGCGGATGGAAGGGGAGGGCGGTCTACACGGTTCCTACCCGGGCCTTGGCCAACGACAAGTTCAGGGAGTGGCAGGCACGGGGGTGGGAAGTCGGATTGGTCACCGGGGACCGTCGTTACAAGGCGGAAGCCCGCATCATCGTCGCCACGCTTGAAACGCAAAGAAATTCGGTCGGAGAGGATTCGGGGATCGATTTGTTCGTGGTGGATGAGTATCAGATGCTGGGCGATCTGAGCAGGGGTCCCGGATATGAGGTTACGCTGGCCATGACTTCCAACCGGGTTCGTTTGTTGCTGATGAGCGGTAGCGTCGCCAATCCTCTCGACGTCGCGGATTGGTTGAGCGGCCACGGAAGAAATGTAAGCGTGGTCACGGAGGCCAAGCGCCCCGTGCCGTTGGAAGAGGTGTTTGCGGAAACTCTCTTGAATCGACCGTTTCAGGGGCGGAAGGTACGAGGGCACTGGCCGAAACTAATTCACGCGGCGCTCTCGGCTAAAATGGGACCCATTTTGGTTTTTGCTCCCCGACGCAAGGCGGCGGAGGACTTGGCCAGGCAATTGGCCTCTGAATTGCCGGCGGTGGATGCTCTGGAGCTTTCCGCGGAACAGAGGAAAGTTGCCGGGAAAGAGCTTCATTCCTTGTTGAAGCGCCGGGTAGCTTATCACCACAGTGGTCTGGATTATCAAAAAAGAGCCGGTCTGGTCGAACCTTTGGCGAAAGCGGGACAGTTGCAAGTAATCGTAGCAACCACCGGGTTGGCCGCGGGGATTAATTTTTCGATGAGATCGGTTTTGGTGACGGATCGAGAATATCGGATGAACGACGGAATCTGCATGTTGAGACCCGACGAGTTGCTGCAGATGTTCGGTCGGGCCGGGCGCCGCGGACTGGATGACCGCGGATACGTAGTCGTGGCCCCGAAACAGGCAAGGTTGGCGGATGCCCGACCTTTGAAATTGAAACGATCTTCCACCTTGGACTGGGCCAGTAT
>JAYOEB010000032.1:0-18767 GCA_038116775.1 Opitutia bacterium
ACCCTGCTCCATACCGTTGGAGAACTCACCGAAAAGAGGATCTTCCTCTTGAATTTCCGCAATCAGTTCCTCGATTTCGTAGAGACCCGCAGTCCCCAGGACCATGCCCATTCTCTCATCCTCGAGGGAAGTTCTAATGACCGGTTTTCCGGAATTCCACTCAACGACGGAGTAGGATTCCTCTCGGTTCACCTTTCGCGTTATGATTGCCTGGTCGTGTTGGATGTCGAGAGCGGAGAGGAGCCCTTTGCGGTAATAGCTTTGGGCTTCTTTAAGCAGACCCTCCTCGATGCATTTTTCCCAGTCGGCGAAGGATAATCGATGAAGCCAAGACTCTACCGCGTCACGGGTAAAAGTTCTTGAAGGACCGTTGCTGATCATGCTCGAAATCAATAAAATAAACGAACCATGCTATTCCCTCTTCATTATTCGGAGCAAGTTGAAATGATCCCAGAACCAAAAAACTTATGCACGTGAGGCAAAGCTCTGAGCGCTGGCAAACCTTACCGCAAGGCCCATGCGTAGACTTCCGCGTATTTTTGGGCTGCGGAAGCCCAAGAAAAGGTCTGATTCATCCCATTTTCACGAATCTTAGCAAATCGAGATCCGTCTTCGTACAAGGCGAGCGCCTTGTGAATAACTTCGCTCAATTCCGATGCCTTGGAATTCTTGAAAAGAAAGCCGTTGGCTTTTTGGCCTCTTAGGTCGACCGAAGAAATCGTATCCGCCAATCCGCCGGTTTTTCGAGCGATCGGAATCGATCCGTAGCGCATGGCATATTGTTGGGCCAATCCGCAGGGCTCAAAACGGCTCGGCATCAGGAAAAAGTCAGAGCCGGCAAAAATTCTCCTAGCCAACCCATCGTCAAATCCAATTCTGGCGGCAACGCGTTTGGGATGCAAGCGGGCGATCTCGGCAAATCCGTCTTCTTGTCCTGCGTCGCCGCTTCCGAGAACGACGAACTGAGAATTTCCATGCTTCAGCAAAGATGGCAGAATCTCAAGCAGTAGATCGAGCCCTTTTTGCTCATAGAGTCTGGAGACGACGCCGAACAACGGAACGTTCGGGTTTTCCAGCAGGCTCAACTCGGCTTGCAGAGCTTTCTTGCAGAGTTTTTTTCCCTTTTCCGGGGAAGTCTTCGAGATACCGCAGGCAAGGGATGTGTCATTGCTTGGATCCCAGGCATTCTCATCAATGCCATTGAGGATACCGACGAGATCGGCCGCCCTATACCGCAAACTTTCCTCCAAGCCATGCCCATGGGCAATGGTCTTGATTTCTTGGGCATAGGTAGGGCTGACGGTAGTCAATTTGTCCGCATGCTGAATGCCCCCCTTAAGCAAGTTGACTTGACCTGCTTTTTCGAATCCTTCCATTCCCCAAAATTTCTTGGGCAGGTGGGAATCGAGGAAATCATCGTAATGAAAGCAACCCTGATGCTCCAAGTTGTGAACGGTCAGGACGGAGCCGACCTTTCTTTTCAATTTACGGCGAACCGCATTGAGGTAAGCGCAGGTGGGGGCGGCCATCCAATCGTGGGCATGATAAACGTCGGGTTTCCATCGGACTGCCTTCGAAAGCTCGATCGCAGCCTTGGAAAGGGCAAAGGCCCGCAGGGCATTGTCTTGGAAATCACCGCCCTCATCCGAGTAGATTCCTTTACGGTCGAAGAAACTGTTGTTTTCAAGAAAATAGACGGGAACTTCGGAATCTTGAAGCTGGGCGAGGCGAAAAGCGAAGGAATGATACTTTTGGGCGAGACGAAAGGAAACTGGCTTCGGAAGCGGATCGGAAGGAATTTCCCGGCATACCCGATGCAGGGGGCAAAGAATGCGGACGTCCAGTCCCAATTCCTTCAGGGCGATGGGCAAACTGCCCACGACGTCGCCGAGCCCACCGGTTCTGGCGATGGGTGAAACCTCGGGACTGACAAAAAGAATCTTCATTGCAAGCGACAAACGGCGCAAAAAGGATTGGTCATGGCAGAATATTTAATTTTGGCAACTGCTTTCGAGCCGCGAAAGATGAATTCCCGACTTGCGGTCTTTTGCATTTAATACTTAATTCCCAACCGTGATACGAACCTTTACTCGAACTAAGCCGTTTTTGAACTTGCATCCTATCCCATGTCCGATTCCGGCATAGCCAAGAATTGATTGATGGCCAAAAGTACCCTGGAATTCGAATCCGAGCGAGAGTTTCACAAGCTTTACGCGGAGGACCCGAAGAACTTGATCGCGATGGAGAAGTCATTGGGATGCAAGGCGGTGGCCAGAGGAACCTCCCTCCATTTGGAGGGAACGCAGGAATCGATCGAGCGGAGCGAGTGCTTCTTTCGCCTTCTTCAGTCGGCGAGAAAGCAGGGTTACGCGACGAAAAGCCCCGACTTCCTGAGGTTTTTGGATCAGGTAGTGAAGGGCAAATCCTCGGAACTGGAAAAACTCCTGGAAAATCCTCTGATTTTGCAAATTCGAAAGAAATCCGTGGTGCCGAGAAATCTAGGACAGCGCAGATTCCTGGACCTCATTCTCAAGAACGATCTTGTCTTTGGCATTGGGCCCGCGGGCACGGGCAAGACCTTTCTCGCCGTCATCGCCGCCCTTCATGCTTTGCTGGAAGGCAAAATTCAAAGAATCGTCTTGGCCAGACCCGCCGTGGAAGCGGGGGAGGCCCTTGGTTTTCTGCCTGGAGATCTCGAGGAAAAGCTTTTGCCTTACTTGCGCCCCCTTTACGACGCGATGGATGAAGTCTTGGGTCCCGCAGATGCTCGGAAACTGGTGGAAACCGGAGTGGTCGAAATCGCCCCCTTGGCCTATATGAGGGGAAGAACCCTCAGCAAATGCTTCGCCATTTTGGATGAGGCTCAAAACGCCACCCGATCCCAAATGATGATGTTTTTGACGAGATTGGGGGAGGGGAGCAAGATGGTGGTTACGGGCGACGTGACTCAGGTGGATTTGCCGCACAATCAAATTTCCGGTCTGGTGGAAGCAAGAAAGACCTTATCCGGAGTCCAAGGGCTGTTTTTTCACGAATTCGACCAAGGCGACGTCGTCCGACACCCCCTGGTCAGCGCGATTGTCGAAGCCTACCAAAAACAAAGCTCTAAGCCTTGACCGATACCCTCGTTTCGTGAGATAATGGACTCTCATGCCTAACGAGGAAAAAAGAAGTTCCCGCAGAAGGAACGGCCGCTCCCGCACCCGGCGAAGAAAGGATTTGGATGAGGAAAACGAGGCCAATCACCAGGGGTACAGGGGGAAGTGGGAAAAAGGAGGGAAGCAACTTCTGCTTTCGGTTCTTTTCGGCTTCTCCATCATTTTGATTTGTTTCGTTGGGCAAGAACCCCCGGGGCTTAGAACTTTGGGAGAAGTGGCTCCAGAAAACATTTATTCCGATCAATCCTTCAAATATCTCAGCGAGGTTCGCAAAAAGGAAGCCGAAGAGTGGATCCGGAGCAGTACCCCTAGGGAATTCGCCAGAAACTTCAGAGGGGAAGAAGCGTTCAACAAGGCCTTGATCCGCTTGGAGGAAGGACTCATGGCTTTGGATTCAATGGATGAGGAAGCCAGAGCCGTGGCAGAGATTTCCTTGGTTGAGGAGCTGGATGGAAACTTTCAGTTTAAAATCAGTCCGGACGAGCTTGGCACGCTCTCGCATTGGAGACATTTTTCCAAGGGACAGAATTTTTTCGTCACCATCAGCAAGCTCCTCGGACAACTGCATCTGGTCGGGGTAGTCAAGTTTCCCTCCACGGACCAAAAATTCATATCCGAGGCCAATGCCTCCGCTCTCATCGATTCCAAAATGATTCAATTGGCGGATCAGCTTTTGATCATTGGTCCCGAAAAGACCGACTTTGCCCAGTACATCAAAACCGAGGAGTTGGGATCGAATTATTCCGCCTTCGCCGATTATCTTGGTGAAATTCATCAAAGTTTGGAAGAGGGCGGCCCCTTTCCCGAAAAGGGTCTGTTGTTGATCGACGTCATTGAAAGCACCGATGAAAACGCCTCTTTCGCCGCCCAGCAGTATCGCAACGAACTGGCGGCCATGCTGAGCCAGATTACCCGTCGCGGACTGTTTCTCAGAACCATAGACCGACAGGCCACCACCAATGCCCAGGATCGGGCCATTGCCGCGATGGATCCCCCGATCGTTTCGGTGGAGGAGGGCGATCTGATTTTGAAAAAAGGGAACAAAGTGGGCGAGGAGGAGTTGGAAAAGTATTCGAAGTTCCTATCCCTCGCGATCAAGGACAGGAATCTTCTGCCAAAGAGAATTTTCGTGACGTTCGGAACCTTTCTTTTCGCCATCGTCTACATCAACTTGGTGCTTCCTTCCTTTTGGCGGGATTCTGGAAGATCGGGAATCGTAGCAGTCGTCATTCTCTTGAATCTGGGAATTTCCCGAATCATTCTCGAACTTGGAGGAACCAACCTGTTCGGCGAGAATTCGTTTCTCATCGGACTGCTCCCGTATTTGATGCCGGTGGCTCTGGCTTCGATGATCGTGATGATTACGGTTGGTCCAAGAATGGCAGCCCTGAGCGCCTTCATGACGAGCATCTTTCACGCAGGCATGCAGAATTCCGGCATCGAAGCTCTCTCCGTCTCGTTGAGTTCTTCCTTGGTAGGGGTTTATTTCTGCAGGGACGCAAGGTTGCGCGGCAGCGTACTCAAAGCCGGTGCGATGGCGGGTTTGACCGGTGCGGTCTTGGCTATCGGAATTGGAGTGGCGCAAAGCAGCGGAGCGGTCGCCACCGCCAATCATGCGGTGGCCTCTCTGGTGGTGGGAGTGATTACGGGGGCTTTGGTCCTGGGCGCTCTGCCGGTGATCGAGTATTGCTTCCAAGTCGCCACCGACGCCACTTTGTTCGAGCTGACTGACTTCAATCACCCCTTGCTGCGGAGAATGCAAGTGGAGGCCCCGGGCACTTATCATCACAGCCTTATGGTTGCCAACCTAGCGGAGAACGCCGCCCTTACGGTCGGAGCGAACCCGACCATGTGCCGGGCATGTTCCCTTTTTCACGACATTGGCAAAATGACCCAGCCCAATTACTTTACCGAAAATCAAGGTGAATTCGGCAACCCGCACAACCGGCAAAACCCGTCGATGAGCGCCTTGATCATCAAGAGCCACGTCAAGGAGGGCATCGAAATGGCTCGTGACAACGGGCTGCCCAAGGTCGTCAGGCATGTCATTCGGCAACATCACGGGACGACTTTGGTCAAGTACTTTTATCATCAGGCCAAGCAACGCTTCAAGCAGGATACCATGACTTACGGAGAGACGGATCTCGTGGAACCCGACGAATCGACTTACAGATACGACGGGCCCAAACCGAGGTTCAAGGAGAGCGCGATCATTTTCTTCGCCGATTCGGTGGAGGCAGCGGCTCGCAGCCTTCCCAAGGTTACCCACCACAGCGTGGAGGAATTGCTTGAGAATATTTTTCAGGACCGCTTGGAGGACGGTCAGTTGGACGAATGTCCCCTGACGCTGGAGGAAGTGGCCAAGATCAAGGAGAGCTTCATCAAGACCACTCTGAATATGTTGCATTCGCGCATCGAGTATCCCGAGGAGGAAAGCGAAATGACTTCCGATTCCGCCGATCCGAAGAGAAACTCCAAGCAGAAAGCTTCCTGACCATGCTCGGGAAAACCTGCCGTCTTCAGGTCGAATGGGCCAATCACCATCCCAAACTTTCCTTTTCCAAGGCCAGACTCGCAAGATTCTTCGATCTGATTTTTTCACTTCATGATCATGAACCGACGGGCACTCTTTCGGTTGCCTTTCTGACCGGCGAAACGCATTCCGAAATTCATGGACGTTTTCTCCACGATTTCCGCCCCACCGACGTCATCACCTTTCCTGCTGACGAGAAGGAGGAAAGCGCCGGGGAAATCTTGGTTTCCGTGGATCAGGCAATGCGAGAGTCCAGTGATCGCGGACTTCCCTTTTCGGAGGAATTGTCCCTTTATTTGGTGCACGGCTGGCTTCATCTGGTGGGCTTCGACGACGTGGATGAAGCGGACCGCAAAATCATCAGAAGGGAAGAGCAAAGAGCCATGCAGTTGATCCGGGAATCCGACGCCTGGCCTGATTTTCTTCTCGCTAGCTGATCGAATGAGTAGTAGCGGAAAAGGAATGGCCAAGCAAAAGACAGTCAAGATGAGCCGAAAGTTCAGAAATGCCTTTCTTACCGGCTTGCTTATCTTCTTGCCTCTGGGAACGACCGTGTTCGTGCTTAATTTCCTCTTGGATTTGTTCAAAGCTCCGGTTACGCGCTTGGCCTTCGAGTTGGGATTGAGCGAGGATAGCTTTTTCTTTGGGCTTGAGACTCTTCTGGCCGCTCTTGGTCTGGTTGTCGGGGTAATAGGTCTGACCCTTTTGGGATTTCTGTCCAATTACGTCTTGGGCAAGTTTTTCATTTCCACCACGGAAAAGTTTTTGGACAAAGTTCCTTTCTTCAGTACCGTTTATCGTTCCGTCAAACAAATCGTCGAGACTTTCGGCAAGGAAAACCGAGCCGTGTTCAAAGCCGTCGTACTGGTGGAATACCCCCGAAAGGATTGCTGGGTGCTCGGCTTTCTCACCGGTGAAGCCTCTTCTCACACCGAAAAGCTGGTTGGAAGAAAAATGAGCAACGTCTTCGTTCCCACCACGCCGAATCCCACCAGTGGATTTCTTCTCCTCATGCCGAGGGAAGAAGTGCATTATCTGGACATGTCGGTCGGAGACGGCATGAAGATGTTGATTTCAGGTGGGGCGGTGGTGCCTCCCGTCAAGGAAGAGCAAAAGGCGGACGAGGAAAGGACTTGAGATTCTTTGCAGTCTGGAGACTCAATTAGTTTTTCCTAATCCTTCCAATGAAGTGAGTTCTCGCCTTGAACAAGTCCACGGCATCGTTCTGCAGATCACCCCAAGTGGGGAAAATTTTCTAAGGATAAGTCTTTTCGGAGCGGGCGATGGCTTGCAATCGGTGATGATGCGAAAAGGCAGAGGGAAGGGGCTAAGCTCCCAGCCGGACGTTTTCGACGAATTTCATGGCTCCTTGTCCTTTGCTTCCTCGGGCAGTGGTGGCATGCCTTTCGTGCGAGAGTTCAATTTTGAAAGAGGGCGTGAATATCTAGCCGGGAACCACAAGGTTTTCTTCGCTGCCTCTTGGATCGCCCGTCTGTTTTTGTCGAATGGAGGCCACGTTCTCGAACCGAAGCCTTTGTACGATCTTTTGCTGAAAGCCTTGGACGGCTTGCGTCAGGGGATTCCGCTGGCGGTTCGAATAAAAACCCTCTTTGCCTTTGCGCAGCTCGAGGGCTTGCCCGTCAAGCAAGCTTGGATGCCCGGTTTGCCCAATGGGCTCGGCGGGCAGGCCAGATCGATCCTTTCGAGTCGTTTGGCCGACATTTCGACGCTTCCTCCGCAAGCGGAAGAAATCCTTGAGTCGCTGGTTTCCTGGTTAAACGCGGAAACCGAAATAAAGTGCTGAATTTCAAAAACCTTCTCAGCCCTTGCAAAATCTTCATTCCTCTTCTAAGCAAATAGGAGCAGAGCGTTCCAGATGGGAGTATTTAGAAAAGACTTAAAATTCAAAACCAAGGGCAAGGGTACCTACGAAATTACCGATGCCCTGACCGACGCTCTGCGCGAGTCGGGCATGGAACGGGGAATCGTATCCGTTTTCGTCAGGCACACCAGTTGCAGCTTGGTGCTCATGGAAAACGCCGATCCCACGGCTCGGGTGGACTTGGAGCGTTTTATGGACGATTTGGTCCCCGATGATTATCCGTACTTCGTTCATACCCTGGAGGGACCCGACGACATGCCATCGCACATCAAGATGACGCTGACCCGAAGCAGTGAAAACCTCCCTTTCTGCGGTGGGAAATTGGATCTTGGGGTTTGGCAGGGAGTTTTTCTTTGGGAGCATCGGACCTCCCCGCATTCGCGAAGCTTGATGATCACCATAATCGGCGAATGAGGGCGTTGAAGACCGCCGCGGTCCTGCACTGCCTTATCTTCGTCCCGTCGCTTTTCTTCGGATGCTCCACCTTCGAGGATCCCGCCGACGAAGAGAGCTCTTCCGCTTTCCAGCGGGGACGATCCTACCTCAAGGTCGGCAAGACCGAGGAAGCCTTGGACGAGTTTCTCTCCATCACCCGAAAAATGACGCGTTGCCCCAAATCCCACCTCGAGGTTGGCAGGCTTTACCTGACCCTGAAGTCGCGGAAGGATCCGGTGGCCGCCATCTACCATTTTCGCAGGTTTCTGATGCTCGAACCTTCTTCCCGGGAAGCTCCCAAAGTCGAGCAGCTCATCGTTACCGCGGAGCGCGAAATCATCCGCGACCTGCCCGGCAAGCCCTATGCCGGCTATCTGGATGGGCTCGCCTTGCAGGAGGAAAACCTCAGGCTGCGTCGTGAAATCGCAGATTTGAAAGCCCGTATCGGCTTGCCGCTTTCCGAGTCAGCCAAGTCTGTCGCTCCCGCCTTGCCCGCCGTGGCCTCGGCGGACCCAGCTCCTCCGGTCAAGGCAGAGACCCGTAACCATGAGACGGAACCAGCCAAGACCTACGTCGTGCTAAAGGGGGACAGTCTCTACGCCATTAGTCGTAAGTTTTATGGGGATTCGTCTCACATCGACCGGATCTTTCAGGCCAACCGCGACGTCATGCGCAGCAAAAACAGTCTGCAAGTCGGGCAGACTTTGAGGATTCCCTCATTGCCCCGCAATTGAGTTGATCGGAGGCCCCCGGCATGTCGTACTTCGACAACAACGCTACGACCCCCATCCTCCCCCGCGCTTTGGATGCCCTTAGGCAAGCGTCTGCGGAGGATTGGTTCAATCCGTCCTCTCCTTATCGTCGATCCAGCCGGACCAAGGCAAAGTTGAGCCAATCCAGAGATTATTGGGCGCAAAGCCTGGGGGTGGACTCTTCCGATCTTGTCTTTACCTCGGGGGCCACGGAGGCCAACAACCAGGTGATTGCAAGCGCGTCTCAAAACCATCCCAGCGACAGTCGAATCCTTCTTTCCGGCATTGAGCATCCCAGCGTCGGCGAGCCCGCACGATTCTGGTTTGGGGACCGCTTGGAACTTATTCCCAACGACGGTCACGGGACGGTCTGCCTGGATGCTTTCGTCGGACTTTTGGATCATGCTCCCGCTCCCGCTCTGGTTTGCGTGATGGCCGCCAACAACGAGTCCGGCGTCATTCAGCCATGGGCGGAGGTAGCCCGAATTTGCCGGGAACGCAACCTTCCCTTTCACTGCGACGCCACCCAGTGGATCGGCAAGATGCCCGTCGATGATCTCCGCCTTTGCTCCTCCTTTTGCGCCAGCGCCCACAAGTTTGGGGGTCCCAAGGGGGTCGGATGCTTGGTGGGGGCCCATGCGGGAAACCTGCAAATCGGAGGCTCGCAGGAAGGGGGTCGAAGAGCCGGGACGGAAAACTTTCCCGCGATCGAAGCCATGACCGTGGCCTGGCGGGAAAGCCTTGCCGAATGCGGAGCTTCCGATGAGCGGGCCGCTTGGCGCGACCGGATGGAGGAAGACCTGCAATCCGCCATCCCCGAGCTTCGGGTGATTGGACAAGACGCCAATCGACTTTGGAATACTTCCCTACTGCTGATGCCGAAGTTCGGCAATTTGCAGTGGGTCGAGAAGATGGACGCCCTCGGTTTCGAGATATCGACGGGATCGGCTTGTTCAAGCGGTTCCGAAGCCTTGTCTCCGAGCGCTCGGGCTTATTCTCTCGATCCGATGGAAGCGAAGCGCTTGGTGCGGGTCAGTTCATTTTACGGACACGGCCAACGGGATTGGCTCGAATTGACCGATGCCTTCGTTTGCGCTTACCAACGCTTGACCGAGGAATCCTCGGGATCGAACCTCATTTCCATTTGAGTCAAATTCGTGCGCTTGCTTGGAATAAATTTGGAAAACTTTCGAAACTTCGAATCCACCACGCTTGCTCCGACGAGTGACCGGGTCTTTTTTCTCGGTCCCAACGGTCAGGGAAAAACCAATCTTCTCGAGGCAATCGGGTTGTCGGGTAGTCTCCGATCCTTTCGCAAGAGCGGATTGGACGGATTGGTGGGGGAGGGCAAGGTTCAGGCCCGTCTTTTTTTCAGGTTTTCCGATGACTTCGGGACGGATCATGAAGTTATGCTCGGCTTTCGAAACAAAGGCAGCAAGGATTTGGAATTGAATGGGGAAAAAATTTCCAGGCTCGGAGACTATCTGGGTTTGTTTCCCTGCGTCGCCTTGTCATCCCGCGACTTCCGCTTGGTCAGGGAGGGACCTTCGGATCGGAGGAAGTGGTTGGATCTGTTGCTTTCCTCCTCCTCTCCCGAATACCTCGGCAACCTGCAGACTTATCACCGGGCCCTTCGGGAGCGCAACGCCCTGCTCAGACGGGGTGGGGGTGAGGTCGAATTTTCGCCCTTCGAAAAGATTTTGGCCCAGACCGCGGTTTCCCTTCAGGATCTTCGTTCGCGGGCGATCCCCGAACTTGGGCGGGATTTGTCCAAATACTACTCCTCCTTGTCTGACTCGCGGGAAAGCGCCGATCTTCGCTATGCGCCGAATCTCGAGCAGTCTTCGGTCGATGAATTGATCTCCGGATACCGCGTCGATCGTGAACGAGATCAGTTTCTGGGAGCCACCCGTCATGGGCCCCACAAGGACGACTTCAGGTTTTTGCTCGACCAGCGGGATGCCAGGGCCTTTGCTTCCGAAGGCCAGCAACGGGGTTTGGTCCTTGCCCTCCGACTGGCGGAATTCAATTATCTGCATCATGCCCTGCATCGAATTCCCTTGCTTTTGGCCGACGACGTTCTGGGCGAACTGGACGCCGAGCGCAAGGCCAACTTCAAAAAGCTTCTCCCGGCTCAGGCTCAGGTATTTGCGACCGGCACCGCCTATCCGTCGGAAGAGGAAAAGGAAATGTGGGAGACCTTCTCGGTATCTTCCGGTTCCCTCTCCAAAATCAAAGCTCAATGAATCCTTCTTGCGAAAATGAATGAACTGAGCCTTACGCATTGGGGACTGCTGGCCTTCGGTTCCCTGATCATGGGAATGAGCAAGGGAGGCATTCCCGGCGCCGGCAACCTGACCGTGGCGATCTTTGCTCTCGTCCTCGAAGACGCCTTAGGACCCATGGGAGTGCCGCTGTCGGTGGGTTTGCTGCTGCCCGTTCTCATTTCGGCCGACGCCACCGCCACCCTGGTGTACCGGAGGCATGCCGACTGGTCATACATCCTTCGCCTGCTTCCTTTCTTTCTCATCGGCACTCTGCTCGGTTGGTGGGCGTTTGACTATTTTCAGGCAGGCGATGATCGGGTGGCCTTGCTCAAGGGATTGATTGGCTTCATTCTTTTGAGCATGACCGCCTTGCACTTTGGCCTCAAGTCGTTGAATTCTCAAAAATCCAAGCCGAGCTTTCGGGAAGAGGCCGAGAATGGTATGCCCAAGGGCTCGGTCTCATTGGGGATTTTTTTTGGCTCTCTCGGCGGAGTGGCCACCATGCTCGCTAACGCCGCCGGTCCCATCGCCCAACTGTATCTCCTGGTCATGGGCCTTCCCAAATATGCCTTCATCGGCACTTCCGCCTGGCTTTTTTTGATCGTCAATCTTTGCAAGGTCCCCCTTATGATTGACTTGAAGATCATTACCTTGGATTCCATGTCCGTCAGTCTCTGGATGTTCATTCCCGCCATGATCGGGGCCGCCACCGCTCCGCTTTTCGTCAAATTCCTAAACCAGAAACTCTTCGAAGCTTTGATTTGGTTCTTCATCGTGCTCGCCGGATTGAGGATGCTGACGTAGAACATGGGGACGCGATGAACCGAAAATCACGAAAGCTTTGGGCTCAGCATCTTGCGGGGAATAAAAAATCCTCCTTGGAGGTAGACGCCAAGGCTTTGCTGCGGAAAGTTCCCTACAAGGGCCGTATTCTCGGAGTCGATCCCAGTTTGCGGGGCACCGGACTCGCAGTCTTGGAATGCAAGGGCTCGAACTACGAGCTTTTGCATTCCGAAACCCTCAAGCTCAACGACAAGACTTCCTCCATCGCCTGTTTGGGGAGAATTCATCAGTCCGTGGCTCGTCTGATCGATCTTTGGCAGCCCCGACACCTATCGTGCGAGGAAACGATTTACGTGCAGAATTTCAAAACCGCTCAAATTATGGGTTCAGCCCGAGGAGCCGCCCTTTCCGCCGCCGCCATCCGCGAGGTTCCGGTCTTCGAGTACGCCCCCTTGCGGGTCAAGCAGGCGGTGGTCGGCTTCGGACGTGCGAGCAAGGAACAGATGTCCCAGACTCTTGCGCAAATGCTTGGCTTGTCCGAGGCCTTGCCCTTCGATCAGTCCGATGCCTTGGGTCTGGCCCTTTGCCATGCCCTTACCTGGATTCCGGAAAAGTGAAATCCCCAGCCTTTCTACCTAGGTCCAAATAGGGCGGATGGCAGAAAGGGACGTACCCGATTCGAACCGCCTAAGAGACTTACCTTTACGGTTAGGGCATCCGTCACCGCATCCAGCATCGAATTCGGATTAATTCCAAGTTTGCTCCGACTGATCGAGGTCTCTCCGGTCAGGATGAGCAAGTCTCCGCGCACCCCGTCCCGCTTTCTCCTTTCGTTGCGCAAGTAACGAAGGGTGAGGGGCATGGCCAAGGGGTAACTTCGATTTTTAATCTTCAGGGTGCCTTCGGCGATGGCAAGCAATCGTTTTCCATCCCATCTCCCGTTCTTCAAGCCATTCAGTTCGAAGGAGATTTCGGGAAAAGTTCCGGAGTCCAACCACTCCATCGAATGGGCGTCTCCCGCGACTTTGTAATGACCAAAATGCAAACTGCGGGCGTCCAACAATACTTTCCCCTGGCTACTGTCCAAATTTTCCACCCAAAAGTCAATTTCCCCTCCGACCTTCGGAAAAGCCCCTTTGATCGTCCCACCGCCGAAGGCCGTGGAGAGGTAAATCTCCACCTTGCTGCTTTTTCCCAAAGGGGCGAATTCGAAATTCATAGCCGCGATGGGCGTCGAGGCGCTGACTAGGCACACCAGGACCTTTGGAAAGTTAGCGAACATCCCGTCACCTTAGCCAAGGGCAATTTGCCTGTCGAGTTAGCTTTTTTGGATCATTCGATTTTCACTTGCCCTCCGAAAAAGATCGAAAAAAGCTTGCCTATTAAACAATCATGCTGGAAAAATGGAACATTAGGATCATATTATAAATTTATTCTCTCAGGTAAAGTTAATCAAAGTATCATGAAAAATTGGCTGATCAAATTGTCTTTTCTCTGCTCATTTTCTCTTTGGGGAAGCAGCGTCATTCCCTTCAACGGTAAGATTTCCTCCGAAGGTTTAAACTTCGACGGACCCGCTGAATTCGCCTTCGAGCTCATCGACGACCAGGGTGGTGCTCTCTGGTCGAGCGGTGAGGATGGAGAGACCATCTCCGTTCATGTTTCAGGAGGGTTTTATTCGGTGCTTTTGGGAGGGCAGGGCATGTCTGCCATCGAGCCTGAACTTTTTCTTTCCGATCGGGCTCTTTTTCTGCAGGTACAGGTGGACCTGGGCGATGGCTCGGGCTTGCAGACCCTTAGCCCCAACCAACCCGTAACCGCCGTACCCATTGCCTTGTCCGCCTACCATGCCCGGGTGGCCGAAGTGGCCACCACGGCCAACGGGGTAGCCGTCGGTTCCATTACTTCCGAGATGTTGTCTTCCAGCGTCCAATCCCAGTTGGAGACCTTGGAGTCCTCGATCACCGAGTTGAATTTTCAGGTTGCGGATTCGGCATCCGCTCCCATTACCCGGGACAGGTTGTCCAGCGAGTTGTCAAGCGGACTGGCCCCTCTGCTCGGGCAGTCCGCCTCTGTGGGCTCTGGGGTTGGCTGGGTTTGGAGATCGGACTATTACGTTTTCGATGCCGTTTCGGATGGGAATGGAAATTTTTACGTCGCGGACGATGTTGACTCAGACGGATTTGGCTTGGCCAAGGTCGATCCTGAGGGAAACCTTCTCTGGCGTCGTTCCTTTACGGCTCAGGACGAAGAATGGAACCTGACCAACGAACCCGATAACCTTATCCTAACCTCTGATGGCGGGGTAATGATAACCGGGAGATCGACTGCAGGCATCATCGGTGACAAAAGCGAAGCCAGCAACGGCAGTTTCGATTTCTGGATTGTCAAGACCGATGCCGACGGCTTTCTGGAATGGGACAAATCATTCGGAGGTTCGGCCATCGACGACGGAGTTCATGTTGTCGAGGCAAGCAATGGCGGATATCTTCTCTTGGGTAAATCGCAATCGGGAGTCAGTGGAGACAAGACGGCTGCCTCCTTCGGAAATACTGATTTTTGGGTTATCCGAATTAATGCCGATGGAGATAAGATTTGGGACAAGACCTTTGGCGGGGATGGTTATGATACGCCCATAGAGGCATTTGCCATGGACGATGGTGGCTTTGTCCTTGCGGGCACCAGCACGTCTTCGGTTTCGGGCAACAAATCTGCGGTCAACAAAGGGGCGAGCGACGTTTGGTTGCTCAAGATCGATGCCAATGGCAACAAATCATGGGACAAGTCCTATGGGGGAGATGGGGCCGACTGGTTGACTTCCATCATCTCCCTTCCGGATGGCGGGTTTGTGATTGGGGCTGATTCCGGTTCCGAATTAAGCGGTGACGTGACGCATGAAAAAATTTACCAGGCGCAGGACTCCTCCGATGCCTGGATTTTTCGAATTGATGCTGCCGGCAGCCTCGTCTGGGACGCTCGCATCGGCCAAACGGATATGTTCGAAGAGGAATATGCAACCCCATCCATCGCTTATTCCGACGGCTCGATTCACCTCTTGACTACCTCAGGTGGATATGGGTCGCCGATTCATTCGATTTTGGACTCGGATGGAAACCTTCTTTCCAGCGAACAGTTGACCGGACGTGGAATCGATGTCATGTGGGAACCCAAATTGTTGGCACTTTCCGATGGCTTTGCCTTGTACGACTTGTATGAGAGTGATCTTTACCGGTTCAATTCCACTTTCGATCCAATCGCCGATTCGTCGTCGGATCCACAGTCGGGTTGGGTTACGAATTCCATGCTCTCCACCGATATCCAGTCAAAACTCGATCGAACCATCGAAACCGGATCCATCACCTTGAACATGCTGTCCCCTGAACTCAGGGAAACCCTAGGCGCCCCAGACGCATCCGGAGATTCCGACCGTGGGGACTTGGTGCACGGATGGATTTGGGAGGAGTATGCCGGCATTGCCAAAATCATTTCCAACGGAAACGGAGGCTTTGTCATTCTCGACGATGAAGACGGTGACGCATACTCTCTCCGAAACTACGAGGCAAACGGCAGTTTGATTTCCACCGCCTACTTGTACGCCCAGGACGAGGATTGGTCTTTCTACACCAGCGCTTCCGACGTCGTCGAGACGGCGGACGGAGGTTTTCTAATCGCCGGAGACAGCGATGCCGGACAGATTGAAGACAAATCGGATGCGGGCTTTGGTTTGGAAGACTATTGGGTCGCAAAGGTAGATGCCGCCGGCAACGTCGAGTGGGACAAGACCTTGGGGGGCGCTGGTTCCGATGCCTCTCCCAGGTGCGTTCAGCTAAGCGGGGGCAATTTTTTGATCGTTGGAAACAGCAGTTCCGGCATCGGAGGCAGCAAATCCACCGAAGCCTCGGGTGGCAGCGATCTTTGGGCGGTATGTCTAGATCAGGACGGAAACAAACTGTGGGATGCCTCCTTCGGCGCCGCGGGCAACGAAGTGGTGAGGGACCTCGTTGCCTTGCCCGACGGGTCCGCATGGGTCGCCGCATCCCAGGAGCTAACCGTGGAAGTGGCTGAACTTGATCAGGATGGGGTTGAGATCGGCATAACTGAGATCACTCACAAAGATGCCTACTTCGTGCGCATTGATGCCAACGGAAACGAGGCGGCAACCTTCTCTTTCGGCGACACCGGAGATGACGCGCCGACTAGTCTGGTTGCCTTGGATGATGGCTTCGTCTTTGCCGCCAATACGGATTCGGAGGCAAGCGCCGACGGGGTTAGCCTCTCTCCGGTCTCTTCCTTTGCCAGCGACGCCTGGTTGGTCAGGCTCAGTTCCAGTGGCGCCAAAGTCTGGGAGAAAAGAATCAACGACCCGGCCAACACCGTTTCCGCCAATCCGTCGCTCACCCTGAACGACGGGGTTTTGCAAATGGTTTACGCAGTTTCTACTGCCGACACAAAGACCAACCTCTTGGCGGAGTTTGACCTGGACGGCAATCTTATCGGCGAAAAGAACCTGGAGGCCGACTGGAAATGGTTTCAGTATGCTTCCAGGCCTTTCATGGTGCCGGTCGAGGATGGCTACGTTCTGTACGAACGCTTCGACTTCGAGTTGGCGCATTTCAACGCCAACCTCAACAGCCTCAACGTTTACGAGGGCGATGTCGTTGGCTTGGGGCAGAGGACCGAAGTTGTTCTTGGCGGCGGAGACGAAGCCGCCGGTTCCATTATCTTCGATGATTTGGGCGTCTACCTCAATTCGTCTCCTCCGCGATTTCGTGATTTCTACAACCACGACGACTACCTACGCTTGACCGACCCCGACTACGATCCGGTCTGGAGCGATCCCGACGACCCCGAGGTTACCCTCGAGACCGCAGAGGGCCGTACGGTGGAGCGCTACCTTGCCGGATGGGCTTATGATGCCGGCAACGACCTCTACGCCGAGGATCCTATGGTGGACCGGGCCTTCCTGATCGCCAAAGTCAGGCTTAGGGGAATCGGCCCCCTGGTGATCGATCACACTCTTCTCGATGCGAGCGCCAAAGCCACCTCCGAGAGTGACGGTGAAGAATATTCCCTTACCGGGTCCTACTATGACTTGTGGGCGGAGGAAGACTCTCCACCCTTGTGGTCAAGTTCGGTTTTGAAGTCTTCTATTCTGGGCTTGTCCGAAGGGCTGGCCTTCACGCACATCATCGATGAGTTTGGCAACTCGACCGGATTGCAATTCATCACCGGTTCTACCGCTTCCAGTGTGATCATCGAGGGAATGGTTGCGTCCAGCGACGAAATCCCTTCGCTTTCCACGATCAACGCTTTTTCCGGCTTTGCCGACGGAGCCAGCCTCGATCTCACTCTGGATTACGCCGTCTTCAACGGCTGGGTGAGCGACGGCGGTTGGTGGATGCCCTACAGGCAGACCTTGTCCGGCTTGGGCGGAAGTATCGAAGAGGGTTACGTTTTTGACGGCGACACCTACAAGCCCGTTCCTTGACCCCGTCTTTCAGGTCATGCCGGCGCCAAATGCTCTTGACGAAGGAAAGACAATATTATCCAATCAAATGAGAAGCTAATGAAATCGACGACTTTCAGGTTCTTTCCCTTGGCGATCTCCCTGCTCGCAGCGGGTTCTTCCCTTGCGGAAATTCAACACAGCGGTTTTCTGGGCGGTCCCTTTCATGGCGTCTCGCGGGATGCCTCGGGCATGGTGGTGAACCGGGTTGGTCCCATCGCCGACCTCGTCGAAACCATCGGCTTGGTCGCTCACGCCGACCTCAACAAACTCGAGGGTGGTCAAAGCGCTCATTTGCAGGCCGCCCTCCGCTTGGACGACGGCACCATCACCCGATTGAGCGCCCAAGAGGTGCAGTGGACTTCCGAGAGCGCCCAACTTTCCATTGCCGATGGCCTGGCCACCGCTCAGACCGTCGCCGAACGAGCCCGGGTGGCGATCGTCGCCAACGTCGGGGGATATTCCGCCACCGTCTACCTCCGCCTTCTTCCCGGACAGACTCCGCAGGATGCCTTGCAGGGCTTCGAACTGCCGGAGGCTTTGGCCGATGCGGTCGATCTCGAATTGCCCGGTTGGAAAGAGTCGCCATGGTTCGGCGCTTTTTACCAAGGCAAGGACAACTGGATTCACCACGCCCGGCACGGTTGGCTCTACGCCGCGGGTGGAGATGCCTCCAGCGCCTGGCTCTGGAGCCCCCGGCAGGAATGGCTTTGGACGGGGCCCGGCATCTACCCCCACATCTACCGCAACTCGGACGCCTCTTGGATATATTTCATGGTTCCCGCCTTGCCCCGCAAGATTTACTACAACCAAAGCACGCAGAGCTTCGAGGAAGAAGAGGACTGACCTTCCTTCACCATCCGGGCCTGATTTCTCCATTCGTTCGTGATTCGATCCTTTCTCACGCGCTTACCTTTTCTTTTCCTCGGTGGATTCCTCCTTTCCGCCGCTTCCATTCCCTACACCGGCAAACTTTCCGAGGGTGGAGTCAATTTTCATGGAACCGCCCGCTTCGCCTTTCAGATCATCGACGGCAACCAGACCGTCCTTTGGTCGCATGACGACGAGCAAAATTCCACCATCCCCCTGCAGGTCGCAAATGGTCGCTACTCCGTAAACTTGGGCGGGCAGGGGATGACCCCTCTTTCTCAGGAACTCTTCCTGCTCAAACGGAGGCTTTTTCTGCGTATAGCCGTCAATCTCAAGGATGGGCAAGGATTGCGTCTTCTTTCCCCTGATCAACCCATCGGCAGCGTCCCTCATGCCCTCACCGCCGACCTCGCTCTGTTTGCCCAAAAGGCAGGGATTGCGAATGCGGTGGCCAACGGTTCCGTCACTCCCAAGATGTTGGACTCCCGCATCCTCCAAAAGCTAGACGCCAACCTCACTATTCCCCCCGGTTCCATCACCACCAATCAATTAAACGAACAAATTCTCAAATATTTACGGCC
>JAYOEB010000033.1:0-12042 GCA_038116775.1 Opitutia bacterium
ATCCCGCACCGCCCCCGCCGCCGACCGACGGCTTCAACCCCTTTGACTCCACGCCGCCTCCGCCACCTCCGGCGCCTCCGGCACCGACCCCCGCTCCTCCGCTTCCCGAAGACAATCCCGCACCGCCCCCGCCGCCGACCGACGGCTTCAACCCCTTTGACTCCACGCCACCCCCTCTTCCTACAAATGAAGATTCGAATCCTTTCGACGCCTTGCCGACCGATTCTTCGCAAGTCCCGCCTCTAGAGGTTAGGAAAGCGGATGAAAAGAATAAGGAGGACAACGGTTCCACCGTTCCCTTGGAAAATATATTCAATTCTCCACCTCCGCCGACGGATCCTGAATTCAATCCATTCGACTTGCCCCCTCCCCTGGAATAGTTCGTTGAAATGTTACCCTCTTACCACAGAAGTGGCAGCCCGGCAGGGACTCGAACCCCAACTAAAGGTACCAAAAACCTCTGTGCTACCATTACACCACCAGGCTACGCGAATCAGTATGAAAAACAGATCCATAAAGTCAAGTGAGTTGGGGCTGCTGGAAATTTAAATGAGCCAAACAAAGTACAAGCGGATCATCCTTAAGATAAGTGGTGAAATTCTCGGAAGCCGTTCCAAGGGCGAACCCATATACGCCAAATCTCTAGAGAACATATGCGAGGAAATCAAAGCTGTGGCTGACTTGGGGGTTCAAGTAGGCCTTGTGGTAGGCGGCGGAAATATCTTTCGGGGTCTTCAGGGATGCGACAAAGGCATCGACCGAACAACTGGAGACTCCATGGGAATGCTCGCCACCGTCATCAATGGCTTGGCTTTGATGGACAGGCTGGAAAAGATGGGTGCCGTGGTCAGAGTGCAGAGCGCCATCCCCATGGACAAGCTGGCAGAACCCTACATTCAAAGGCGAGCCATCCGTCATCTGGAAAGAGGAAGAATCGTCATTTTCGTTGCAGGCACGGGAAACCCATATTTTTCCACAGATACCGCCGCTGCTCTACGAGCCAGCGAAATTTCCGCCGAAATCATCCTCAAAGCCACGAAGGTGGATGGGATATACGACAAAGATCCGCATAAGTTCGACGATGCCGTGAAATATGAAACTTTGAGCTATATGGAATGTCTTGAAAAAAGATTGTCAGTAATGGACTCGACCGCCTTTTCTCTTTGCATGGATAATAAAATGCCCATTCTCGTATTTGATCTGGAAAAACCTCAATCCATTCGTACCGCAGTTTCCGGTGCATCCATAGGAACCACCGTTGGCTAATGCCCATTCTCACCGAATAAAACCCCTGATAATCTAAATTATGGAAACCGGACAAATCTTCGAGAAGATGACTCGTGAAATGAACAAGTCGATTGATCACGTGTTGCATGAATTCTCCACTCTACACACCGGGAAGGCCAATGCCTCCATGGTAGAAAACGTGATTGTAGACGTCTACGGCTCAAGCATGAAATTGCGCGACGTGGCTGCAATTACCACACCTGATGCCCGTACGATTCAAATCCAACCTTGGGACAAGTCAACCGCGGCTCCTATTGAGAAAGCCTTGATTGACGCACGGTTGGGCATCACCCCCATGGTTACCGGCGAACTCATCCGCATGCCCATTCCCGAATTAAGCGGTGAACGCAGGGAAGAGCTATGTAAAATGGCGCAAGGCTACGCAGAACAAGGAAGGATTGGCATAAGGGCTTCCCGAAAAGAAGCCATGGATCAACTCAAGGAGGCCCAAAAAAATGGTCTCCCTGAAGACGACTTCAAACGTTCGGAAAAAGAAGTGCAGAAGATCACCGACGAATCCGTCGACCGCATTAACAAATCTCTGTCGGGGAAAGAAACCGATCTTCGGGCCGTTTGACGCTTCCTTGAGTAAGCCCCGGAATTTGCTGACGGGCCGAATTGACCGGGATTTCCCACCTACTTTCGATAAACCAATGAAAAAGCTCATTCTAAAACTCGGCACTGGTATTTTGTCCGCGGGAAATGGGAAAATTCATCAGGAGCGCCTTGATTGGCTGGCGAAGGGAATTCTTCGGCTCAAAGAGGACGAAATCGAAGTGATTGTAGTCAGCTCGGGAGCCGTCGGACTGGGGATGGGCAAACTCGGCTTTCCCGACCGTCCCAGCGATCTCTCAATCCTCAGAGCCTGCGCGTCCATCGGGCAATGCCTGTTGATGAACGCATGGTCCGAAGCCCTCGACAAGGTTGGATTGGTTCCCGCCCAAGTCCTGCTCACCCGCGATGATTTCAATGAGAGGGCCCGTTCTGAAAAAGTAAGGCAAACCCTCGATGCCTTGCTTACCCATGAGGTCGTCCCGATTGTGAATGAAAATGACTCCGTCAGCGACGAGGAGATCAAATTCGGAGACAACGACGTGCTTTCCGCACTGCTGGCCTCGCTGGGTGAAGCCGAAATGCTGGTTATCTTATCCACGGCCAAGGGACTGATGACTCACCATGAGGCAGGAAGCCTGATTCCCTTTGTGGCTGAAATCACCCCGGCCATTGAGCAAATGGCCCAGGGAACCAACAGCCCCACCGCCGTGGGAGGCATGATCACTAAAATAGAGGCAGCGAAAATCGCCACCAAATCGGGATGCGCCGTATTCATCGGCAGCGGGGAACAAGCGGCTGACCTGACCCAGATTTTTGCAGGAAAAGCAGTCGGCACCTTCTTTTCTCCCGCAGGCTTGGACTTGAAGGATCGCAAGAAATGGCTCGCCTTTTTCCCAAAGCCAAAAGGAAGTCTGATCGTCGATGACGGCGCTAGAGAAGCGATCTTAAACCATGGAAGCAGCCTTCTGCCCAGCGGATTGCGCGCCATCGAGGGCAAATTCGAGAAAGCCGAGGTAATATCCATAGCAGCTCTGGACGGGCAAGTCTTTGCCCGTGGCATCAGCAGTTTTAGCTCTTCCGAACTTGATCGACTCAAGGGTATGGGAAAAGAAGAAATCTTGAAAAACTTCCCTGGCAAAACGCGGCATGAGGTGGTGCACCGGGATCATTTGGCTCCAATATTCCCAAAAGCTCTTGAATAACCTTGATCGATTCAACGATTTAGGTTGATACCTATTCTTGGTGTACGATTACGAAGATGAGGAAGAGGATATTTTTGGAACCCCCCCAGCGGTTGCGAGTTCCGTGCCTGCGATTGATTTTCAAAGCGAACTCAATGAGGACCAGTTTCTCGCAGTAACCGCGGAAGACGGACCCGCCCTAGTTTTGGCGGGGGCCGGGTCAGGCAAGACGCGCACGCTTACCTACCGCGTTGCCTATCTGTTGTCCAAAGGGATCGACCCTGAAGCCATCCTTCTCCTCACTTTCACGAACAAGGCGTCCAAGCAGATGCTCGGAAGAGTCGAGGCATTGACTGGAATTGGCGCTCATCGTTTTCTTGGAGGAACCTTTCATCACGTGGGGGGACAAGTTCTGCGTCTCTTTGGTGACTCCGTCGGCTTGGCAAGAAGTTTTACCATTTTGGATGACGCCGACTCGGACTCTCTGCTCAACGAAATCATCAGAGACTTGGATCCGGATTTCTTCAAAGCCAAGGAAAACCCAAAGGCCAAACCAATTAAGGCAATGATTAGTTTTTCTCGCAACATCATGACCGATGTGACGCAAATTGCCAAAGGCAGGTATCCCGGCAACAGTGAGCTAATCTCAAAAATTGAAATTTTTGCCGAACACTACCAGAAGACGAAATTGCAAAGAGGTTTGGCGGACTACGATGATTTGCTCGTATACTGGTTGGAGATTTTGAATGACAATCAAGATGCGGCGAACTATTATCAAAATCGATTTTCCCACATATTGGTGGACGAGTACCAAGACGTAAATTGCCTGCAGGCCCAAATCGTGGATCGAATTGCCTGCAAGCATCAAATTATGGCGGTCGGAGACGATGCTCAATGCATCTACACTTGGCGAGGTGCGGACTTGGATCAAATTCTTAGTTTTCCTCAAAGGCACCCCGGAACCAAGATTTTCAAGATAGAGACCAACTATCGAAGTTCTCCGGAAATCCTCAAGCTTGCCAACGACATCCTTAAGAGTCGGGCGACGGAGGCTAGCTTTTGCAAGGAATTGAAGCCTTCCCGCCCCCATCAGGACCTTCCGGTCGTCGTGCCTACGATGGACGCTTACCAACAGGCTGACTTTGTCTTATCCAAAGTTAGTTCGCTTTACGATTCGGGGGCGTCCTACGACGACGTCGCCATCCTCTATCGATCCCACTTCCATGCAATGGAGTTGCAAGTCGAACTATCAAGACGAGGGATTCCATTCGTCATCACAAGTGGAATGAGATTTTTCGAGCAAGCCCACGTCAAGGACTTGGTCGCCCAACTCAGATTCGCAACCAATCCCAAAGACCTTACCGCCTTTTTTCGCTTTGCGTGTCTTTTGCCGAAAATCGGCGAGAAGACCGCCGCCAAGATCATCAGTCTGGCGGAAGATAAGGCCGTTCGGGAACAAACTTCGGTAATCGAGGCCCTTCTGGATGAAGAGATCTCGAGCAAGGTTCCCAAAGACGCCAAGGAGGACTGGATTGACATGGCCGAAACCTTGAGGAACCTCGAGGTTCTCTCCGCAAGCGCCACCCCTGCCCAAGTCGTCGAGGAAGCGATTGGGGGGTGGTACCAAGACTATCTTCGAACCACTTACGACAACTGGCCCAGACGGGAGGAAGACTTGGAAAGTCTGATTGATTTTGCCACCAAGTACGAAACCCTAGCGGAGATGCTGTCCCAGCTTGTTCTGCTTAGCTCGGAATCCGGCGATCGGGTGGTGAGACAAGACGAAAGATGCCTACGACTCTCCACCATTCATCAATCGAAGGGATTGGAATATCCCCATGTCTTCGTCATCGGACTTGCCGATGGACTCTTTCCCAGCAAACGGGCCATAGACGGGGAAAGCGATATGGAGGAGGAAAAGCGACTTTTCTACGTAGCTGCGACGAGGGCCGAAAAATCACTTCATCTGGTCTTCCCGATGCTCTCCAATCAAAAAGGAACGCCCGTCAGGCTTCTGCAAAGCAGGTTTCTGAAGGAAATTGACGGCTCTCGCTACGATTTGCTGAACGTACACAGCTCCTTTGGCTCGGGTCGCGGATACAGCTCGGGCTGGAACCAGTACGGGTCCGGCAAATCCTTCCGAAGCGGATACCGGGGGCGATCCTTCTAAACTTCGCCTTGGGTTGCCTCGTACAGCGTTTTCCAAGGCAGCGAAGCGCAATCATGACGGTCTGGAAATCGGCGAATCGTCTCATAAACGGCCAGTTCCTCCGGCAAACGGACTCCCTCCGTTCCATTTAGAAATTCCAACACGGACTTGGTCATTTCTTGGGACTCAGAGATAAGCATCCCCCTGATTTTGGAAACCATGATGGATGCGGAAGCCATGGCCAACGCCGAACCCTGCAACTGAAAACCTATTTCGACGATTCTAGCGTCTTTTGCATGCAATCGCAGATCACATAAGTTTCCCGTCTTCTTACTTTGAAAAGAAGCTTCGTGGGTAAAGTCTTCCAATCGGCAGTTGCCCGTTGGATTCCGAAAATGGTCCTCAATGATCTCTCGATGAATTGAATTTTCCTTCACTCAGAATTGGTTTTTCCACATCATCGACTCCATCGGCTTGGGAGATCTTCGGTTGTATTTTGCGGATGACTTCGCCTGATAATCAACTTCGACTTTTCCTTCTACGGTAAAATAAATCAACTGACCGATCGGCATGCCCGCATAGACGCGGACCGGTTGGGAAACCGAGATCTCCAAAGTCCAATGGTTGCAAAATCCGACGTCCCCCTTTCCTGCGGTTGCATGAATGTCGATCCCAAGCCTTCCCACACTTGACTTACCTTCAAGAAAAGGAACGAATTTCCTCGTCTCGGTGTATTCCAGGGTCGAACCCAAATAGGTTTTGCCCGGACGCAAAACGATACCTTCTTCGGCGATTTCGAAGTGCTCGACGCCGTTGTGCTTCCTGGCATCAATGACTTCATCCGCATAACAAGCCAGATACTTTGACAAATGCACGTCATAACTATTGGTGCCAAGACAGTTTCTGCTATATGGGTCGATCACGATATCGCCGTCTTCGATTGCCTTGAGAATGGATGCGTCGGAAAGGATCATGTTTTGAGGTGTTGGTCCTGAGATTCGTTAATCAAACTTTGGAAGTTAATCAAGCGGCGGCTAAGAACAAGACTAATGAAGAGTGATGTAGATTTATGGCCCGGAAAAACAAAAAAAGCCCCCCGGAGAGATTCCGGGAGGCTATGTCGAAATTAGCTTCAGGCAAACGGACGATAGACTCCCGGAGCGGGCACCGGGTACTCCCCGTTTTCATCAGGTACCACGGGAGGCGTCGTGCTGAAAGTGTAATCATCGATTCCGGGGGCGTAATCTCGGCCTTTCTTCATCAATTCATCTGCGTTGATCTCCTTACCGGAATAGCATGCCTCGCGTCCAAGAATGGCCGTAAAAGTACTCATGGCTCCATATTCCGCTTCGTTGTAGTACTCACCCCTGTGCAAAGTTTCCACCAAGTCCTTCTGTTCTTGGTAGTGTCCGTCCGAGGAGCCGGTTATCCGTATCGGGTCTCCATCGAAGGGCTCGATGGCACGAGCGACGGAGCAAGTCCCCTTGGAGCCATGGGCGTATTCGGCGACGTGAGACCATCCTCCCTTTAGATGCCGACCTTGGCTGTACATTTTCGTCCCATCGGGAAAAGTGTACTCTACGAACGTATGGTCATAAATTTGAGAAAGTCGACGATCTCCACCCATGCGCATTTCGCTTCCGCCCATACCATTGGCTCTGATGGGATACATGCCCTTGATCCAGCAACCGACGTCCAGGTTGTGAATGTGTTGTTCGCAAATTTGATCTCCGGATGCCCAGGTGAAGTGATACCAATTGTTCACCTGATACTCCATCTCCGTCATTCCCGCCACCTTGGGCCTGTGCCAAATGGAATTGCCGTTCCAGTAGACACGCAACAAGTTGATGTCTCCAATGGCCCCATCCTGCAATTGCTTGACGCAATCGATGAAACGACTCTCGTGCCGGCGTTGCAGACCGACCCCGACGGACAAACCTTTTTCCTTTGCCAACTTGGCTGATTCCAGGACCCGCCTTACTCCGATAACGTCGCTGGCAACCGGTTTTTCCATAAAGACTTTCTTGCCCTGGTTGACGGCATATTCGAACTGTTGTGGCTTGAACCCGGGAGGGGTAGCGATGACCACCATGTCCACGTCTTCATTGATGGCTTGCTTGTATCCGTCCAAACCACCAAAAATCCTACCTTCGACGTCCACTCGATCTTCACCGTATTTCTTTTTGAAGGCAGCGATCTTGTTGGTTGCCTTTTCGGGAAAAGCTTCAGCCACCGCAACCAGTTTCGTGTTGCAACGAATTCCCTTTTCCTTTTCCAAGTCGGCAGGGGCGTCGAGGATTTGCCCAATGGCTCCAGTTCCACGACCACCAAGTCCGATGGCGGCCACACGGATCGTATCGCTTTTGAGATCTTCGCCACGGGCAACGTAAGGGAAGGCAGCCGCTGCCCCAGCCATCGCCGAGGTTCCAATGAATTTTCTTCGGGTTACGAGTTCTGTTTCGTTCATATTGTATACTGGGTTAGTTTGCTTATTCGGATAAATTGGAATTAGGGAGTTTGAGGGAGACTGTGACTTGACCCCTCGAGATCGCCAAGGGACCATTGTATGCCGTCCATAAAGTGTTGCAACATAAACGGCGTCCACCAGGTGGCTTTGTTGTGTCCGAAATTGGTATAGAAGATACGCCCCCGCCCATAGGATTTCACCCATGAAACAGGATAGTCGTGGGTCTTGGAATTTCCCGACTTGTCGGTTTTCAATGCATCCAAACCCACAAGCACGCGCAATTTGGAGCGATCGTAGCTCTTGTATTGGTAAATTTCATCGGAAAAGGAAAATGGCCTCTTGCCGAAGGCGGCGTTCACCGGATGCGTGGAATCTTCGAGAAAAAAGGGCCAGGTTCCACCTGCATTCCAGGGGTGACCCGCAAAGCAACCTCCTATCATATCAGTGTATTCTGGCCATTGAGGCATACCTCCATCCGAAGCGGCGTGAAAACCTGCGAAGCCCTTGCCGCTCTTGATGAAGCTGAGGATGGCTGAACGCTGAGAAGGCTCTGTGAACGCTTTCTGCACATGAGTGCAGTTGTTGAAAATGATGCCGTCGTACTTGGCCAAGTCCCTCTGGTTGAATTCATCGGGTTTTACGGTAAAGACGGCTTCAAAGGCTTTCGTTTTCTTCGCCATTAACCGCAGAGCCTTTACTCCGGTGGGTATGGAGGAGTGCTTGTAACCGCTGGAATGGGAATAGACTAGGACCTTGCGGGCTTGAGCGGGCAAGACGCTTGGCTTGGCAGGCAATGCCTCGATGATCTTTTCATCTTCGTTACCCAAAACGAAGAATGCGGATAAGAAAAAGATCGCAAAAAAGAAGGTGGTTCCAAAAAAATTCATCAGATAATCCCGAGCGAACATGAATTGGACATCTCTGGCAAGTCGTATGTAGGGACCTGAAACATATTTTGGCGGGAAGCTGAGAGGACCTATTCTACACGCAATGCGGACAAAGACCAAACGCTTCCATTACATGGGTGATTTCCTTGTAGCCATGGCCATGGGCGATCTTTTCCAGCTCTCCTCCCACGCAAAGATCAACTCTCTCTGTCCGGCCACACTTTCTGCAAGTCAGATGATGGTGGTGACCATGACCATGGCCGAGGCAGTAGACCTTGGTGCCGTTTTCCCTTACCCCCAATTCGACCACGCCTGCTTTTTCAAATTGCTCCAAGCAACGATACGCCGTGACCAAATCACAAGTCTCCGAAGGCATGGCCGCATGCGTTTCATCTGCAGACATGGGAGAGGAAGCCTTTGCCAACACTCGTAGAATCGCCTTTCGTTGCTCGGTTATCCGCAAGCCTTCCTTCCGGAGCTTGGCAATGGCTTCGCTAATCATTTCTTGCATGGCAATCATTCAATTTCAGCATTCGACGAGGGCAACCAATAAAATTCGAGTGAGCTAATGCGAATTACATAGGGGGAAAAGGACCTCTTCGGGAATCGTGTCATCCTCAGGTTGAGATGATTCGAGCGGTCTTGACTTGTTTTGCCGAACGAGGGTCTCCGGTAGGCTGTGATCCGAATCATCACGAACTTTGAGCCGGCACCTTGCTGCGAATAAGGAACAAAGGCGACTGCATGAACGCCCCCAAGAGCCTGCCCATGGTCTCACGCTAAGGTTTTGACCCGAAGCATTGAAAATTGCCTACTTTCCCCTTCTTGCCGTATAACGGAATCGAGATGGAAATTATCGAAGAAAATCGGCGTCGAATGGAGAGTCTCTCGAAAAGCAGCCCTGCTCTAAGGCAACAGGTCGAGTCTCTCGACTGGACGGAACTCGAGAAGGCTCTAACGGATTGCATTTTGGCGCACGGTCGGAAAACCAAGGAGATGCAGTACGAGCCTGCGTCCTATTTTCCCTCGGTTCCCGATACCCCAGAACTCGAAAATCTTTATGATCAGGCAAAGGAAAGGGGGGAAACCCTGATTCGACGGGGAAAGGCCGCTGCCTTTACCGTTGCGGGAGGTCAGGGCACACGCCTTGGTTTCGATGGTCCCAAGGGAACCCTGCCGGTCAGTCCCCTAAAAAATAAAACGCTGTTTCAATTATTCGCGGAACAAATTCGTGGAGTCTCGAAAAAATATGAGACCGTCATCCCATGGTACGTCATGTGCAGTCCCTTGAATCTGAAGGCGACCATTTCTCACTTTCAGGAAAAAAATAACTACGGCCTCGAGGAAGAAAACGTCAAATTCTTCGCTCAGGGGGTTTTACCAGCCACTGACTTCGAAGGAAACTTTCTACTGGCCGATGAAAATAGCCTGGCCCTTTCGCCCAATGGTCACGGGGGATCCCTCAAGGCCCTGATTGATTCGGGTTCAATCACGGACATGGCCAACCGGGGCATAGAACACCTTTCATACTTTCAAGTAGACAATCCTCTCGTCAGCACGATCAATCCCTTGTTTCTTGGCTTGCATGATCTCCGTCAATCCGACATGTCGAGCCGATCCGTAAGCAAGACCGGACCTTTTGAGAAAATGGGGTGCTTCGTTTCCATGGGCAATCAAACTTCCATCATCGAATATTCGGACCTACCTGAGAAAAAAGCATTGGAGAAGGACCAGCATGGACAGATCAAATACCGGGCAGGGAGTCCGGCGATTCATATTCTGAGAAGAGATTTCATTGAGCAATTCGCAAGTGGCGAGATCAAACTCCCCTATCATCGGGCCGAGAAAATAGTCTCGCACTTGAACGATGAAGGCGAACTCGTTCATCCCGAAAAACCGAATGCAATCAAATTTGAAAGCTTTGTCTTCGATGCCCTCCCCTTGGCGAAGAATCCGCTCATATTGGAAGCGGATCGAGCGGAGGAATTTTCCCCCGTTAAGAACATGACCGGCGTGGACTCCCTCGAAAGCTCGCGGAACGATCAAGTGAAAAAAGCCAAGAATTGGCTCACGAGGGCTGGTTTTGCATGCGCAACCAATGCCGTTGTTGAAATTTGTCCCTATTCGTTTCCATTCAGCGAAGATCTTGATGATTCGCTCCTCAAGATGATTGATCCGTCTCAGAATGAAATCTACCTCGGAAAATAGATGATTTACGATGCTTTAGCCATGCATGATCTTTCGATCATTGAAACAATCCTCCGCGTCTCCGGCGTCCTTTCCATCGACAAGTTGACATGATGTTTTCCGTACGGTGCATAAAGCCGGATTTCAGGAGGCTTTTCGCATGACTAACGAGGTTTTTGGAGGCGCATTCAAAAAGGGGGAGTCTATTTTGGGCCCTCTTGAAAAACGCTTTGTCTCCCGATGGGTTGAACGGATTCCGAAATGGCTGGAAACGCATCACCTTACCTTGTTAACCATCCCATGGACCGCCATGGTCGTTTTTTGCGCTTGGCAAGCTCGCGTATCCGAAAATCTTCTTTGGTTCTGGGGAGTTTCGCTGGCCATCGTTCTTCAGTATCTAACCGATTTGTTTGACGGAGCGGTAGGTCGTTTTCGAAATACGGGTTTGGTAAAATGGGGTTTCTACATGGACCATTTCCTGGATTTCATCTTTCAGTGCGGACTGATCATTGGTTATGCCTTGATTGCCCCACAAGAAGATCATTTGACCTGGTGGTTTTTCGCCATTCTCGCAATGACCAGCGGTTTTATGGTCAATTCATTTCTTAGCTTTGCCGCGACCAATGAATTTGAGATTTATTTCATGGGTATTGGTCCGACCGAAATCAGGATTTTTTTCATCGCGCTGAATACGGTCATTATTTACCTGGACCCAGGTCGTCATTACTTCGCAGTTTTTGTGCCCATTTACGCATTGGTACTAACAATGGGTCTAGTCTTCGTAGTCCTAGGATCGCATAAGAAGCTCTGGGAAGCGGATATGCATGAAAGAAGGAAACAAGACCGCTGAAGAACTTTTTTCCAAGACAATGCAGCCAAGTCCATTCAGGCGAACTCCGAGGATTTAACTTGATGACTTCAGCCGGAGAATCATATGACAAGAGCTCCGCTATTAGAAAATCCATACGAACCTGATGGTTTGATCGGGCATCCGAACCTTATTCGGATTTGAGCTTGGGGAAATCAAAAGAGAGAAAAGGCAGCAAATGAACGAAATCTTATTTTTCAAAACTTTTTCGCTAGTCGGCGGGATGCTTGCAATCACCACTTTAGGAGCCCGGGTCAACAAAGCTTACGAAACCTCCCTTGAAGCTCTTTTGACGATTGGCGGCAGCTTTTTGTCACTCCTGGTCGTTTTTTTGCTTCGCCATGACTACCCCAGCAACCTTCTTGCCCTCGCCGCCTTTTCCTTTTGCATCTGGTGGAGCATGGGGACAACCATCACGATGTTTGGAGAATCATTCAAATTCAGGAAATACAGGCAAAGAG
>JAYOEB010000033.1:12052-14666 GCA_038116775.1 Opitutia bacterium
AAAGCAAAGTGGTCAAAAAGAAAACCTTTTGGGGGGAGATGAAGACAAAAAGACCGTGTACTATTTCACGGATGCGCCGGAAAATGTTTTTGAGTCCGAATCTCCAGAGATGATTAAAATTCGAGAAAAATTCAAGGAAGAGGTTCTAAACAGAGACAACGATCGCTATTCCCAGAAATGGCAGAACAACGTTTTTTTTGCTTTGGTCGGTACTACCCTCTCCGTTCTTCTAACGGCAGCAGTCGTTTATTTTTCAGAAACCGATTTTGGGTACCCGGGAAGCTTTCTCTTTTTTTTAACTTCTTGGTCTGATCATTGTCCGCTTGCTCAAGACATGGGTTATTAAGAACGATTCCTTCAGCATGCTGCAGACGGGTGCAGGCATCTTCATTTTTACACTCTATCTTATTTACGACTTCAACCGCTTGGAAAAAGCAATGGCGGGAGGCGACGAGTCTTGGGGTACGGCGGTTGAAATCGCAGTAAACATTTATTTAGACGTCGTTAATCTCTTTCTTCTGATTCTGGAGGTTCTGTCCGAGAGCAATTAACGACTGACTGAGAAGGTCAGTTCTCGATTTAGACTCCTTGCCTTCGAAAAAACAAAATTGCCAAAAAAGCCAAGGAAGCCATAAACCCAAGCAAAGGGGTTTCGATCCCACTTACGAATTCCTCCTTCCAGACGATTTGAGTCTGAACGCCAAGTTCAGGCATTCCATCCACAAAGGGGATTTCTTTCCTTTCTTCCACAGTGGTCAGCCAAAAAGCCAGCCTTGCCCCATGAGAGGTCCATATTCCAAGCCCTAGCAAAAAAGGCAGCAGGCAAAGGAAAAGATTCCTAAATTTCACAAATTGAAAAAGAGGAAGGATTTCCGCTGCTCTGGAATCATGCCTTAGAGAGCGGAATGGGCTCCGTCGCAAAATGCTCCGTTGGCGGAATGTTTGCAGTTACATAGAGCCACCTTTTTCTCCTCGTCCAAAACCACTCTCTGGGGTTGAAAAGATGAACCTTGGTGCGAACCGTCGCAAAAGGGTTGCTTGGAGGATTTGCCGCAGGAACACCACCAGTATTCGCCGGCTTCCAACTTCATGACCGCAGGCATTTTATCGGCGATGACCGGTTTGGCGTCAGACGAATTGTTTTCTAAACTTTCATTCATGTTTTCAGCTTTGTGGGAATTATCTATTCAGTCATACAATCATAGCGATACAACCTCATCAGGCAAAGCCTTTATCCGACTTGGCTTAAAACAAAAAAACGCCCTCCTCGATTGGAGAGCGCCTTTTGATTTCCGAAACGAATCGGAAGAAAATTGGATAAGGCAATTACTCTATGTTTGCCCCGACCACCGATGCCATTTGCATCATGTTAATCGTCTCACCCTCTTTCAAATTACGAAGGTCAGTGACCTTGCCGGTTTTGCTGGTGGTATTGGTGTTTCTGAAAATGGTCAGCAGCTTTGCGTCTGCAACCACGAATTTACCCGCATTTTCAGGTTGACCGTTTTCGGTCCGGGTTTGGAGCTTGTTGGCCTTGATGTAGTCCCACAATTTTTGAGTAATCGCGGTGCGAGGGAGTTCGGAAGCTCCCAAAAAAGCGGCTAAGTCACTTTTCAATTTTACTGGTTTGCTGAGTCCTTTTGCTTCTGCCATCTTAATTCCTTTGGTTACTGGTTAATTTTAAAGTTTTTTCCCGGCTTAAAAAGTAGGCCAGAGACATCGCCGATATTCTGATCTCCTTCCTCCCGAACACAATCAAATACAGCTATTGTGAATAACTCGCTTGATTCGGTGGATTCTACAAGGGATTTATCACGATGTTCCGAAACCAAACGGGTTGGCCATGGTATTGCAGTCCGAAATGACCCGATCTTGGCAAATCCTTGAGAGCGGTTTTAAACTTATTCTTCGAACCGTCTGGGTTTTTATGCGGCTCTTTCCAGTCGTCGATGTCTACCTCAATGACCTGCTTGCCGTTAACCTTTGCCTTAATCGAAGAGCCTTTGCAGCTTAATTCCATGAGATTCCACTCGCCATCAGGTTTGCCTGCGGCAACCTTAGCTTCCTTGGCATCATAGAGGGAACCCACGATATGTTTGCCACTGTAAAGCCCGGGGGATGCAATCTGAATTTCAAACCCTCCTTGCACGGGATTTTGAGGATTCGTACGGAAGAATAGACCGCTGTTGGCGTTCGTTGAAGTTTTGTATTCGAGTGAGATTGAAAAATCTTCAAACTTTCGCTTGGACCAGATGATGCCTCCAGGGGTTTTCGAAACCGAAAGAATCCCTCCTTCCAACACCCAGTGCTTGTTCAGATTAATTTCCTCGGGCGTCAGCAGACTGATTTCTTTCTTGGCATTAGCCTGAGGACAGGCAAGCAGGATTAGAAGAGAAAACGGATATATGGATTTTAGTGATTTCATGTTGTTTTGAGTTAAGTTTAAAGTTCGGGTCTGTCCAGCGCTATCCCTCGAACAAAGCGCGTTTGATCATGAATTCTAGCAAATTCCTTGATTTGAAAAACAGGTCATCCACCTCATGACCCAATTCGGGAATAAGCTCGACCCTCACCTTTCCTCCCAACTTTTGGTATTGGTGTTCGACCAGTCCAC
>JAYOEB010000033.1:14676-18283 GCA_038116775.1 Opitutia bacterium
GAACGATCTCGTCGGAATCTCCATGAACGATGAAAATCGGCGTCTTTGCCGCGACCATTCCTTGCAAGTGGTTCACTGGATTATGCCGATCAACCATTTGGAGGAATTGTTTTTCATCCACTCCAAAATCACGCAAGGTCTGCTTAAGACTTCTCTTCATAGGCCAGCTTCTTAGGTTCTGAACCGGATAAATCCCAGCAAAAGCGCTGAGTTTCTCCGGATTCCTCACCGCCCAACTCAACATCATCAACCCCCCCCTGCTTTGTCCGAGCAGTACTGGTTTCCTGGAAAAGCCCCGCCTGCCCATCTCATTGTAAAAATCCGTAAAACGAGCAATGCTTGCCGGGGAGCCTCTCACTTCTCCCTGATCGCAACCGGCAAAACTGATTCCCTTTTCGATTAGTTTGTCGACGTACCAGACATGGCAAGGGTCGGGATGTTGAGGCAGGGTGGGAGCATACCATACCCACGGCTTCTCTTCCTTTGAAAAGTTTGCATCAATCAAAAAACAATTGGACTGACCTAGGAAAAATTCTTCCGTTTGATGCGGCAGTCGATGCCCGTTCAGGGAAAGTCCGACGAAAAAAAGCGATAGGAAGATTCGTTTGCTCTTGGAAGACATTCTATTTGCCATTAACCGCAAAGGCGCTGAACCGGCAGGCGTAACCAAGCGACTCCTTGTTTTTTCTGTCCGAGGTTCGTAAGGTCAACAGGTGTTTGCCGGGGGCAAGTTCCTTTTCCAACATATGAATCCAAGGGATGTGAAGATTTTTGCTCCACTTGGTGAATTGATCCAGGGACTTCCACTCTCCATGATCAATCTTCCACTCGATGACCCCAACGTCGGGACCAGCCACCATGGGCAACCCGATCGCAGTACCGGAAAACTCCAGTTGCAGTTCCGCTCCAGGCCCGAGAGCCTCAAGATAATCCAACCCTACGTCATGTTTGCGAACACTGCCCTTGCCCGAGCCCTGCCAGTTTTCCACTTTCTTCCATCCACTTTTTATCTTGGCAGAATCAATGGACTGAAAGTGAGCATTCTCATAGGAGTTCGGATCATATCTTCTCCCTCCATAATGAGCTTGGGCAGAAGATGGGACTGGCCCTGCCCATGCCTGATCGAACAAGCGATCGATCATATCGCCATATGCCTTGTGCCCGGCTGGCTTGGGATGGCAGCCCCCGAATTCTTTCTCGGAAATTTCTCCACTGTCAAACCAGCTGGTCACCTGCCTGGCCTGATCGATCGCATTGATTCCATACTGCAAGGAAATACGATCGAGGGCGGCAATCTGCCAAGGGGTGATTCCCTGGCGGTAGGACTCCACATAGGGCATATCGTAAAGGTACTGGGCAATGATATCGATATCCGGGTTGTGCCGGCGTGCCTGCAGAATAATCCCTTCGACTGCTTTGCTGATATCATCCCTGGTGCGGGAGTTGTGTAATTCATTGACTGCAGATTCGATGAAGAGCAGATCGATCTTTCCTTTGGATAAGACATCGCGTTGCAATCGGTAGGCGCCATAGGTGGAATCGGTGGACCCGATGCCTGCATAAACAAAATCAAATACAGTATCGGGGAATCTTGTCTTCAGGGATTCGGATGCATGTAGCCTCCACCCGGCCGACTCGGTGATGGACCCCCCGAGAAAGCCCACCCTGCCCTTTTTTGCTTTGGAAAAAACATACTGGGAGTTTTTCAACCCCGATCGCAGATATACGGAAGACGGATTGGAGAAATCGCTGTATTTGCGAATGAAATGGTAGCCGACGTGGGGATATTTGAGATCGAAATGATGTCCGTTCGAACGATCCCCTTTCTCAATCGAAACGACGTAAAAAAAAGGCAGTCCGAGTTTTTCCAGACGCTCTTTGAGGATATAGGTGTTTTCCTTGGGGGGGACGATGACGTCGTCTTCGGTGACGATATGCATGATCGGAATGCGGGCATCGACGATTGGCTGCAGATTGTCGATCGGGTTGTCACCATAAGCCAATGCTTCCGCTTCGTCCTTAAACCCATATTCCTTGATGACCCGTTCCCACTCTCTTTGCGAGCCTTTGCCAACACCCTTTCCCCCAGGCCAACTCTTAAAATCGCATACGGGCGTATCGTTGTAAATGCAGGCCACGGTTTCAGGATAAGCTTTAGCCCAACGGTAGACGTACAGTCCCCCGCGACTCACTCCCTCCAACACGACCTTTCGGTTCAAGCCGTGTTTCCCGGTAAGCAGATTGTAAAAGCTTTTCCACATACTCAAAGCCTTCGGACTGCCGAGCCTTGGGCCAGCATTGAGGTGGGCGATGTGATACCCGTCCTGCAAGAGCATCTCATCGATCTCGGAATGATACGTGGGGAAACGGGCCCGCCAAACCCAAGGCTTTCCTTTTGCGGCCACTTTGGGTTCGACCACAAAAGCATCGTTTCCATCCGCCTGGAACTCGGTTTTGGTAAATCCTTTCCAGTTCGACTTCTTTCCTGAAAATTCAGCTTCTGAAAAAAGATTCGCAGGGAGGATCAGCGTAGCATGGAAAAAAAACAGGTTGGCAACAAATAATTTCATCGGAAGTTCCAAGCTAACTGGAATCGATGAGCTTTCCAGAACATTCCCCTCGGAATTTCGACTTTTAATGGTGAGACTGGTATTCGCTCCTAGCCAAGGGGCGAACGCCTTTTGGAAAAAAGTTTGGTGACTGGCCCCCAAGAATGCCATGCTTTACCAAAAAATGGTCGGTCAGATTGGCGAACCAGTAAAAAAAACGATTCCGTGGGTTCCTTCCGTTGCAAAAGCCATGTTTGCCCGCATTCCCCACATGAAGTTCGGACGGGATTCCAAGGGCTTGCAAATCTTGGTGAAACTCAAGCATTTCCGGAATGGGAATGGCGGTATCGGCCCGACCGGCGAAAGTTATAAAGGGGGGCAATCGCCTTCGCAAATGTTTGGGTGGACACATCTCCGCCGAAGTCTTGAACCATGGGCAGGTAAGAACCACGGCCTGAGGAATGCAGGATATGGAGAGATCAAAGCAGTCGTCATTGGTCTTGGGGTCGGTCAGCGTGGCGGTGGCGGCCGCAAGCTGCCCGCCAGCGGAATCTCCCATGGCCACGATACGATTGGGGTCGATCTTTAGCCTTTCGGCGTTCGCCCTAAGGTAGCGGATGGCGGATTTTGCGTCTTTTACGCATTCAAGAGGTACCTCCACATGATCTCTTCCCCGCAATCGGTAATCGACGGAAACGGCTACCATTCCTCGCTTCGCCCAGAGATTCCCGTCTGGCCAATGCCAGTTCGCCTCTCCCGCTGCCCAACTGCCTCCATGAAAAATGACCATGGCCGGATATTTGTTTTTTGCAGTCATGAAATCGTCAGGTAGAAAAACGTCCATTTTCAAGCCTTTGCCACCGACTGACTTATAGGTCCACTGGTCATCGGGCTCTCGACCGGTAGGCTCGATGGCAGAGATCGTGACTGGGAGCAGGACCAAAAGAATAAGAAAATTCATCGTTTGCATGATCGGCAAGCTAGTGATGTGGGAAAAGGAAGGAGAGTGGTTCAGGAACCCTTTCGGACGAAATTTCATTATTTGAGTACGTCGCTGA
>JAYOEB010000034.1:0-4441 GCA_038116775.1 Opitutia bacterium
ACCGGTGAGGAGCTAATCGTTCCTCCACGGGTTCGAATCCCGTTCTCTCCGCCATTTTTATTTATCGTGAATTTTCCCATAAAGTCCTTTCCCGCAACCCTAGCCATTTGCGCCTCCTTGCTCTCTCTCTCTTGCCAGCGTTCGCAAAAGTCCGGTCCTTTTCCAAACAATCAGATTCCTGGATCGGAGCTTGCCGCAAAGCAGCAGTTTGCCACCAAGGAAAAGCCTATCGTCAGGAAAAGCAACCTGGAAGCTCTGGCGATGGGGCGCAACAGGCAGGAAGTCGAACAACTGATGGGTCCGCCTGAGGGAAAGAGCCTGGATGGGGGCAATGGATACTTATGGGATTATCGCAGAGCCGTATTTGATGAATCCACCCAGAAAGTATACACTTGGACGCTTATTTCCTTTAAGTTTCTACAGGGCAGATGCGCCTATGTGAATTTTCAGTTGGAGGATTTGCCTCCCGAACTTTTGATCCAACAAAAAACCGGATTCAACCGCTCGTCTTATGACGACAATTTCAATTTAAGCGAATAATCGTTATGCCGGCATTGCCGGAGTCGGGCACATCGATTTTTTTACCGCCACGATCAAAAATCTCCACATCTCTGCCTGATGAACAGGTAAGAGTAAGTGGGCCGGCGTGCGAAAGCGGTATTTTCTCTCCGCCTTGCATCTTCAACCAGTCCAACTCGTTGCCTTTGGGGTCTTGAACGAGCAGCCAGAGGTTGGCCTTGGCGTGTACGGTAAAACGCGAGTAGTTCGGAGTGGGGCTGAAGGCGTTTACCGATTGACTCCAGGATTTGCTCCTAACCTCGGGCTGATAGGGGGAATTCCGGACAGGAAAGGGGGCGGCAAAGGGATCCGCTTGGTTATTGCCCGTGGTAGTCGAGTCGTAGGGAACTGGAAAGTTTGGGTAGGGAGGGGGAGCTTCGGGAAGCGTGGTCACGGAGCCACCTCCGCAAGACGCAAAGAGCAGGCAAATCGCAGGGCAAATGAAAATACGAAGGATGTGTCTTATGATTACCAAAACTGTAGGAACTGAAATCCACTATGATTTTTAACAGGCATGACGCATTCATCAACGACAAATTTATAAATCTGCTGCAAATGGGTAAATGTTCCTCTTCGAAAATGAATCAGTTGAAGAATCTAGCGGCCGATCTGCGAAAATTTTCCGTATCGATGGTTTCGATTGGTCCGCATGGAAAAACCAGAAGGTCACGACTTTTCAATTTCCCGGCTATGAACCTTCCGTCTGGGGAGAAGAAGCAGTCATGAAAGGGAGAAAACAGGCCACCACTAAGGTTTTTGAAGAAATTTTCATTTTTCCGATCCCAAATCCTTAATTTTCCATCCAATGAGGTAACGGTCCATCTTCCGTCGGGAGAGTGGGCGATGCCTCGAGCCCCGGCTCTTGGGTCTCCATGTTTTTGACGGAACGACCAAAGTTTTTTTTCCACGGGAGGGTCATTTTGCCTGGCCATGCGAAAATAAAAATCCGGACTTCTTTCAAAATCTCCATTCGCATGAAGGATGAGAAGCGAATCATCGATTGGTAGATTTCTCAGGGAGCACCATCCCTTTTCCGAGATTATGGCAATTTTTTTTCCGTCCGGAGAAATCTCAAAATCAATTGCGGAAGGGATTTGAAGATCGATTCTGCGGTAAACGATTCCCTGCTTCGATTCGAGTTGAGTAAGAATTCCACCCGGGTGAAGGATGAAAATAAATCGTCCATTCGGATGCCAATGGGCTTTCAGCGATAACTGATCTGACTTGTCGCAAATCATTTGGCCATTCCCGTTCGTCCTGTCGAAGACCCGAACGGAACTGTATTTTCCGCAACCAAGGATCTTGCTTGAATCTGGGGAAAATTCCAGATGGTCGATGAAGTCTGGATAGTCTTCGGCGGAAAGGGACCACTCTGGTTCTTTCTTAGCAAGATTTCTCATAACGATGGCTCCACCCAGGCAGGCGCTGACTAATTGAGTGACCTTGGAGTCGATTGCCAAGGAGACAATTATTTCCGAGTGATCGGTATAAACCCCATGCATTGCTTCATTGCCCAAGTCGTGGACGTAGATGCTTCCATCCTCGCATCCTGCGAAAAGGAATTCCCCGTTTTGGGAAACTTGAATTCGGGTTATTCGAGCTTTGGACTCGAACAAAGTGGTTTGCGGTGAGTTCTTGATCTGATCCCTGAGCAAAATTCGATTGCCGGAAGTACTGTAGATGAATTTCCCTTCAGGTCCGATCACCGCCTCGGGGGCATATTCATTTTCCATGGAGCCCATCATGAATTTGCCGGCTTCTAGTGGGATCATGGGAATTTCAGCCCGGAAGATGGCATCTGCAATTTGATCTCGATCGAATTCCACGAATCTCTTTTGCCCCTCCAAAAGGGGAGCAAGAACCACTCGCATACCCGCGGTGGATTCTTCGTCGCGAATCGATTGCGCATCGCGGTAGGCGGATCTGCAGCTTTGGTGTCTCGACACGAACGATCCACCGCGAAGGACCCTCCATTCACCAGTCTTGGAGACTGGGTTTGCGAGACCGGGTTTTCGATCCGTCAGAAAACTAAGTTTATTATGGGTGGCGGCGTCGATGCACCACTCGGCTAGATTTCCGTGCATATCATGCAGTCCCCAATCGTTAGGACTTTTCAGACCAACTGGTTTAACGGAACCATTGGCATTGGATTGAAACCAAGCAAATTTCCCAAGATGTTCCTCATGGCTTGCTGAATTCTGCAGGAGCATACTTCCAGTGGAGCGGCAATACGGACCTTCGGATCCTGCCCGGCATGCGTATTCCCATTCTGCTTCGGTCGGCAATCGCCACGAATAGTTTTGCGGTGGAGGATATTTTTTGTTCAGGACCGAACAGAAACGTATTGCGTCTTCCCACTGCACTTCAATCGGCAACGAGGATCTTTCGGTCTGAGCTTTGGAGGGATCCAGTTGCCTGGAGAAACATTTCCTGGTGATTTCGGTCTTCGACATCCAAAAGGGATAGTTGAGGGAGATCATGCGAAGACCTTCATTTCGTTCTCTTTTGAACTCTGCCGGGTCCTGCAGCTTTCGATTTTCGGAAAAGATTTTTTTTTCACTGACACTATCATAAAGACAAAGCTCGCCCTCCCTGGACGAGAGCAGCAACGAATCGGAAGAAGGCCCCCATTTCGCATCCAATAAGCTTTTCCCCAAAAAAGGCTGGAAGCTCAGCAATTCCTCCATCTTGAGATTTTGCGCCAAGCGAAACAGCCTCTGCCAATACCAACCTCGTAGATCGGTCTTGGCTCTATCCAGAATGGAGATGGCCTTGTAAGGCTTCAACTCTTGGACCGCAAGATGGGCGGACTCGAGAATTTCCAAGTGTTGATGTATTTGCTTCAAGCCGAGGCTGGCATTTATCTTATGGATCAAATGAAGAGGTATGAAGATTTCCCCTAGCGCAGGATGTCGTATCTGCAGTCGCTGGTTCTTGATTTTGACCAACTCCAGAGTAAGCTTACCCTCGGCGTTGCCAAAGAAAACCTCGCATTTTGCATCGCCAGCGGCTTTGCTTTGGGCGGATGCGTTGTCTTCGATTCGATTCTCGGGGCTTTGAGCAAATGCAAGGGACTGAACCCTGTCGATGGGGACGCAGAAGGCGCCGTGCTTGGATTGTAGGGTGAAGTTTTGATCCGTTGACGAAAATTTCTCCAGGGGCGAGGAATCACCGTTTTTAAAGACTATCACCGGACTTTGGCTTTGATCCGAAGTTGGAGGATCGGGATGAGGGAAGAATTCTCCATTCCATCCGACGATGGACAATTCTTGCAACCGAATGGCGGAGTTTCCACCCTGATTGATGAATAGGACACCATCTTCACTTGGGAAAAAATCAGGGTCGGGGTCATGCCAACGAATGCTTTCAATGCCGTTGATGGATACGACGAAGATCTTTTTTTTCCGGTGAGTGGTGATTTCGAAATTAGCGAACTTGGCGCCGGCCAGTTGATCGACGAGGGAGGAACCCAGGGCTTCTCTAATCGTGCGCCCGGCAACGTTTTTATTTGATTGCAGATTTATGCGGTGATTGGAGAAAGAGAGATGATAACCCATATCTCCATAGCTTGATCCGTCTGAGTCGGAAAACAGACGGACTGCCAAATAAAAGGATCTTTTCCAATCGGCTTTGAATCTTATCTTCAGTCCGTCCAATGGGGGAAGCTTCGTACCGGTGCTTCCCGAAAAAACGGAAACGAGATCGCCCTGCTCCTCCTGCCATGAGTTGCTGTTGCTTTTTTTCCAGGTTTTGAAATTGGAAAAGGAATCAAAGGCAATTTGGTAGGAACGGGGAAGAAATTCCAACCGAGAAAGGTCTTGGAGATTTGCCTGCAGCTCTTTGGCGAAGGAGGTGGAGAATCGCAACCTCTCTTGATCTAAGG
>JAYOEB010000034.1:4451-18184 GCA_038116775.1 Opitutia bacterium
AACCAATCAAGTGATCGCCGTTTGCAAAATGGATTTTCGTTAGATTTCCGTGCTTAGGCCCAGCGGGTGGCGGAGGGGGAGAGCGTTGGATGGTGATCGATTCAACGGCCTCAAAGTCGAATTCGAGGGGATTGTTCGACGAGTTGTGAAGCCAAACGAGCTTTTTATCAGGGGATAGCTCAAGCAAGCTTCCCATTAGATAGGATCCGTCATTGAAGGTGAGCCGTTCCAAGGCCTGCCCGGCATGGATTTTCTGGTTCCCCTGCAACGCCGACATGCCGGCGATCGAGCAGATTGCAATGAGGAAGGGCCAGGTCATCTTTCGTAAATGGGAAGATATCGATAATTGATCGCCATGGAAAGAAGGGCCGCGCAAGTCGAAAACGCCACTCCGTGATTTCCTTGCCAGGAACCGTCATCCCGTTGGTTGCCCAGCAAGGTCTTGAGGTTTTCCGAATTCCATTGATCCCAAGTTTCAGGGCCCGCCCTAAACATCGCCTGAGCGGTGTAGTAGAGACTGTAGTACTTGTGCCCCTGATCGCCGTATTTGGCATTTGCCTTAAGGAAATCCACGGACTTTCGATAAGCATCGGAGTCCGCTTTTCCAGCCAGCGCCAACACCAATGAACCGATGGAAGTCCGAGGCCAATATGCTCCGGTGGCAGTGGAATAGCCGAATCCACCCCTGGGCCCTTGGCAATCCAGCATGGAGTCGATCGCCAGTTCTATCGTGTCTTCCGGCACTTCGATCCCCGCGTTGCGGGCCGCAAAAAGAGCAACCAACTGCGTTCCGGATACAGTGGTGTCGAAATCATTGCTGTCGGGAAGGTATCGCCAAGCGTTTTTAGGGTTTGCCTTGGCCGCCGAGACGATAAGACCAACCGCTTTTTCCAATGCGGGTCCGATTCTTCCATCATTCAGGGTTCCGTACAATTCGGCCAAGGCGAGAGTGGCGAAACCGTGATTATACATGGTTTTGCCAATGAAGCCGGAAACCGGGTCCTGCATCGATAGAATTTGGTCAAGCGATTTGCGTATCGCTTCCGAATAGATCCCGAATTCAGGATCATCCCCTCTGGATACGAAGGCAAGAACGGCCATGCCGAGAACTCCAGCCTGATCGCCGTAGGAACTCTCCGACCACTTGCCTTCCGCGTCCTGCGATTTCTTAAGGTAATCCAATCCCATCTCGTATCGCAGGTCCAGTTCTCTGACGAGTTGGTCGCTTTTCTGCTCGTAAATTTTTTGAGCGAATCCAGAGCCGTTTGCCAAGAGCCCGATCGTGAGGAGAATGAATTTGGCCGCAGTCATTTCTCCATCGCCTCGAAGTATCTTTCCATGGCCCGCCTGAACTCGCTGGGAACGGTTGGAGTTCCCCGTACGCCGGCGTCTGCCTTTCGTTGGGGCAACAAAGGCCTTGAGCTTACGGAGACCTTGTCATCCGAGGATGAGACACTGCCTTCACCCTCTTGGTCGAACCCCCCTCCTATGGATCCTGGATTCGGGCTCTTGCCTTCCCCTTGGGTTCCTTGTCCGGCCCTTGACTTCATTAGCAAAAAGTCCGTCATGCTCAATTCATCCTTCGCTTCCCTTTGAGTGCCATTTTGTTGTCCTTCAACCAATAAGTTGATCAAGTCGCTGACGATTTCCTTGGCATTTTGCTGTTCGCCCTGCGTCTCTTGACCTGTGATTCCTTGGGTTAGGAAATCGCAGGCATTAGACATCGAGGTGTGAGCTTCGTCAAACAATGGATTGAGGGATTCGTTGGCCAGGGAAATCTGAGTATCCGTCAAATCGACCGCTAGTTTCCTCTGACTTTCCTGGAGGGCGGAAAGCCATGGTTTTGTTCTGTTGACCAGGCTATGAAGATTATGAAAATGGGTCTTTTTCAAGACTTGACCTTGCTCGTTCCGAATTTTCAAAAGACTAAGGATTTGTTGGGAAAGGTCCTTTCCTGAAGAAGAACCTTGTCCGCCGGTTTGGGCGGAATCCGCCAATTGTCTTTCAAGTATCTCGGACCAGTTGAGAAAATTCTTTTGCCATATGCTTAACTTATCCAATGCTCGAAGGCCGACGTTTCGTCGTATTTGATCCGCAAGATGGTCAAGGGATTGACTCGTTCTTTCCTGCTCCATCAAAAGGCTTACTTTTTGATACTCTGGAATTCCGGTTCTTTCGTAATATCGACTAATCTCGTTTTTTATTTCCTCCGCCTCAAGACCGAGGCTCGATTGAGTATTCTTCAAATCGTCGAGAAAAGATCTGTCGGACTCAACCAGTAGAGACTCGGGTTGCCCGATAATATTGGGAAGCCGAGACTTGAGTTGTTGTGAAATTTTTTCTTCTTCGTTCCCCAGTTTGCCAAGCCGTTGGGCTAAGGTCTTGGCCTCAAGCTGATCCATCTGTCTTTCGAAATCATCCAGCAGATCTTTTAGTTTTGCCAGCGCTTCGGCCTGATGAGCGACGGATTTTGAAAGATTGCTTATGGCCACCTTACGATGGGAATCAACCGCTGCAACCATGGATTCTTCGGATTTCAGCAATTCCGTTTCGGCAATGCCTTCGATGGCGTCGAAAGCGCTGCCGAAGTTTTGAAGCTTGGAAGCCTCGAAAACCGGGTTGAGCATTGCCCGCTCCAAAAGCTCAAGTCCGTTTCGAGCATGCAGGGAGAGCTTGCTCGATGATTCTTTCTGTTTTTCCGACAGTTGGTTGAGCGTGGTGCGTTGATGGGCCGAGACAAATCGCGCATCGGATTTCTTCAGATCCTCCCTCCGGTCGATTGTCTGGCTTTGCAAGGTCTCCTGATCTCGGGCAACCTCAGAAACGGATGCGATCAAAGCCTCGAGTTGAGAAGTAATCATTTGGGCGTGTTTGCCGGATCCAATGATCCTGAAGGTCAATTTTTCCGATTTTGTCGGAATCCGATTGGGGAAACGATCATTTGCCCGTAGAGCCAACTCGACGACATCTCCGTCCTCAAGCGCGAAAAAACTGGGCTTGAAAGGAAGGGATGAACTCAATTCCTTGATTTCAGCCCCATCTAAATTCTCCTCGACAAGCGTTTCATCCAGTATTTTTTGCCCTTTCCGGTAGGCAGTCAATTCAATGGCCCAAGCCTTCAATCCCAGGTCATCATGAAATTCCATCTTAAACTCACGGGTTTCGAATTGGAGCATCGGCGAGTAGTCGACGGAAGAATCGAATTTGCAACTGGGGCCTTCGTCTTCGTAGAGTTGGACTTCGAATGCGAAGGCTTGAGTCGGGGTCAGTTGGTCAATGTCTTGAAAGCGAATTTCCAGAGAATGATCCTCGATGGGTTCTGGGAGCTTGAAGCTGAAAAAGGGGGAAGAGAGTGTTTTGACCTCGGGTTTTTCGCCCCCAATCAAGCCAACCATTGACAAAATCTTGTTTGCCCTTCCCTTGAGTTCGACCGTGCTACCCCGCAGAATTTTCAAAGTTCCTTCTCCTATTTCACGTTCGGATGGAGGAAAAGCCAGGTAATCGGGCCAAGATATGGTTGGGTTAAAATCGATGATTCTCGGCCGATCCTTCGGCAAAAAGGATATTTCAGTGGAAAAATCGCCACTCGCAACCTCAAAGGTCGTGGGTCTGGACAGAGGGGGAATCAGAAATTCAAAGATTTTTCCGTTAGCTTGAACTTCTTGCTCGAAGTTCGGCTGGTCAGGGCTTCGAATTTTCGCGGTAGACGGACTCATCATTGATTCCGCGGCAAGTGGGATTCGCAGGACGAACTCTTCGTTCGAGGGAGTTATGAGAGCATTGCCGGCAATGCCTAGCTGCGTAAGAGTTTTTCTCTTTGCGTCTGACCAGGGGTTGATCCATCTTTCGATCGAGTTGGGAATCAATTGGGGGAAAGCAAGGAACGCGGACACCGTTATGCAAAGAAGAACTAAGAGAAGGAGATGGCTCTTCAAATCTCTTCGTGCCGAAAAGATGTCGCTGGCATCCAGTTCGGCAATTTCATCGGCCAGTTTACGTTGGGCGGCATCAAACAGGCCGCTCGACTCAACCGCTCCCTCTCTTGTTTGCCATCGGTTCGACAATTCGACGATGCCCAGCAATTTTTCTCCCAACCGGCGATGAACTTTCCTTAGCTGTCTAGCGAGCCAAAAAGGGGAGTTGATCCGAGCCCTGCAGAAAAAAAGAAATCGCCCGATTGCGGCAAGGGATCCGCCGACCCCGAGCAAAAGAATCAATAGCCTCAGGTCAGAGGAGGTATCGAAGGCCCGGTCGCCGGCAAAGGCTAAAAGCCACGAAAGCAGTATGCATGAAAGCAACCAGGAGAGACACCTGAAACCATTGAGAATGACCGCCTGCCTCGCTAGCGATTTTAGAAAGGATTCTATGAGTCCAAGGAGGGAGAATTCGCTCATCTTACTCGAGGATTGAGATAATCTTGCAAGAATTCGTCATCATCAAACCATCCCAAGAAACTTTCTTCCCGTCCAGTAAATTACCAAAAGTGAGAAAAGAAGGAACCCCCACTCGAAACTTGCCCGAAGTCGAAAAACATGGGTCGTTTTCTCGGGTAGAATTGTGGTCTTCAAACTCGGTAGTATCTTTTTCCATTCTTGATGACTTGCAACTTTTCCCTTGCTGAGCCTTGCGAGAGTGGAAAGTGGACCTTTTACAATCGATCTTCCCTTTTTCTCTCCAACATTTTCAGAAACGAACAGTTGAGTTTTCAATTTCCGACTGGTGGAGGATTCGGTCAGATCAAGAGTCAGGCGACCCGTGATTCCGGTAACCACTGAGGAAAGAAACACTCCTGGGCATTCGGGGTCCGATGAGAAGGCCAGGTTTTCCAAAGCCCCGCTCGGATGGATTGCCTGGCCGGATAAATTTCCGTTTTCAAGAGGAAAGCCGTTTTCGTCCAAAACGATGCAACGAAGAAAAACGCGGTCTCCGGCGCTTGGATTTTCAGGATCGGAGATAAGACGAATTCCATCTTGGTGAGATTGATGTCTGCCATGAGCCATCCAACGAACGACTTGACTCCAAAACCGATAGTGATACTTGTCCTCGACTCCTTTTCGCCAACGCCATATGGAGTCCGTTCCCACAAAAAGGGCCTTGCCGGCCCCATGGGGACGGGTGGCGATGAGGGGCATCTTGCCCCACTGTGAGGAAAAATTCGAATGGGTCGCCAGGACCACGGCTCCCGGGCGGCTCTTTTGTACCATTGCCGACCAGTGAAAGCCTGGCAATCGATTCCAGAACTTCCGGTCGGGTTCTTCCGGTTCCGCACCCCTGAGATGAGTGAGCCAATGCGACTGGCCACGTTCCGTGAGTTCGATTTTCGCTGGATTGGAAGTGCCTAATCCGAGCGGATTTTCGGCATCATAAACAACGGGAAGGACTTCTGAGAGCGGAGTGTCGGAAAGGGATAGTTGTCTTCCTCTGCGACCGGGCATGAAAACAATGCCGGAAGCATGTTTTTCGACCAGGTCGTTGAGCGTCCGGCAGGTTTCGATCTCCATTTCATTTCCCGCGAGACCCACGTCTCCGATGAAGAAAACGTCGTAGGAGGCCAGATTCTTGTCTTCTAGAGCTAATGAATTGGAACCCAAGTCCTTGCCATGGTCCGGTAGTTCCGGATGAAAGAGAATGCTCTGAAGTTCGATTCCCGGATCTCGCAAGAGTGCATTTCGCAAGAACCGGTATTCCCACCGAGGGTAGGAATCAATCAATAAGACTTTGATCAGCTTTGGTTTTACCTTGTGGCTAAAACTACGTGCGTTGTTGTCTGTAAAGCTCTCGCCATCAACAGTTTGGATTGAAAGCTTCATTTCGTAGTCACCCTCTCTCGGAGGCAGCCAACTGATGTTTCCGGATACGAGTTGAGATTCCTTCATGAAGATCGGCATGGATGCGACCACTTCGTTCGCCGCATGAAGACGCAGGGTCGTTCTTTTGGGCTCCTGAAATGAGTTCTTGATTAGCCACCCGACGACCAGTCTTTCCTCATTCAGTGTGAAGGAAGGGGCAGTCGTGTGCTCGATGGCCAAGTCGGGAAGTTCGTATTCGGAACCTGTAAAAATAGTGAAGGATCGGATGCCGGCATTAACGAGTTGAGCTGCCGTCTGATCAACCGCAGGCCCCATGTTGCCGTCACCATCCGTGATGGTGAGCACGGCTCTTAAATTCGAAAATTCATTCAGGGCCTCTTGAATTGGCTGGTGTAAGTCCGTTCTTTTCTTACCGGCGCCGGATGAAAAAAATCGAAAATGTACGGTGGCGTTTTTTTCCAATGTCTTGAGTGGCGTTTTTTCGATGAATGAACGGGCCCATTGATTACGGGTTTCAATGCGTTCGCCAGAGACCTCCAAGTCCTTGGTTTCCATACTTTCCGATTCGTCCACCAGCACCAGAATTTCAGCTTTGCCTGAAGTTTCCGTAACTTCAAACCTTTGCGGATCAAAAAGAGTCAAGCATAGCAGGCAGACGAGCATCAGCCTAAGGGTTTCCCACAGACCGACGAATTTTTTCCATCCTGACTTGCTGTAGGTTCGAAAAGAGAAGTATGAACTTATGAAAAGGAAGGATCCTGCGATTACCCAGTTCATGGGGCTAAGATCAAAGATCCAGCTGACTTCGTTAAAATTCATGACTTTTGTTGTTCGCAGAGAGAACTGGTGGGAGGGCGAGCATGGTCTCCAGAATCAAGAAAAGCAATGCAAGGGCCGAAAAGTACTTCCAGCATTCGGCGCTCGTTTCAGGTGACGAAATCCTTCCCTTGGATTGCCAATCCGCATGCTTGCCTTCGAGGGTATGCATTAACTCCTGTTCGTTTACAAATTCGAAGGTTCCTTCTTCCATGGGCCGATTAAAGGCCACCAATCCTTCATGGGCCCGATAAATGCCGGCATCCGTCAAAGGAGAGCCCAAAGTCTCTCCGAATACAGATTCGGCGGCGTGGAATGCCTTTGCCTTTTCAGTGCCGCACAAAAGATGGGAGTGACTTCTTGATGAGCGTCGTTTCTCGATGATTCGGGCTATAATGGGCACGAGGATGAACCCTTCGTCCAGATTGGACCAACTTTTCAGAGGTAGGGTGGAAAGGTTGAAGATGATGCCTTTTCCTCTCCTTTGCTCCGTGAGGAATGCCTTTCCAACCACATAATAAGCCAAGGCTTAGCCTTTCATGGGAATCTCTCTTTTTCGATCCTTAAGAAACGCAAAGGGCAAACTTTGCCCACTGCTGGCATTGGCAAGAATTCCTTGGTTTTGGTTCCAATGGGAAATTTTGAAAAAGTTTTCGTCTGGGAGAATTTGCCCTTCGGGAAGATTTTTTTTCTCGACTCCGGGTAGTTTGAGGAGGAACCCTCCTTTGAATACGAAGTCTTGGATTGTCGCATTGGACAATAAGGACTCAGGCCCCTGCAAGAGCAGAAGTTCGAATTGGTTCAAGGAAGAGTGGTCCAAGGAATTAAAGTCTGTGATCGGTGGTGCGTTTTCATTCTCGCTGATGGCAGCGGCCGATAGCGTTTCACCGATACTTCTTTCTTCACAGGCTACGAGACAAGAGACGGAGGCGGGACTTTCCTTGGTCAGGTATAGCGAGTTATCCGAGAGGCAGGCGTCGTTGGGTAAAGTCAGGCGAACCCAGTCTGCCGCCCCGACTGCCTGCGAGAAGTCGGACAATGGGAAAAGCGTCTTTGTACTACTGGTTTTAAGATCTTGGTGATGGCTGTTTGCGGAAGTTTCAATCTTGACTGAGATCACTTCTTCAACCGTTGAGTTTTTTTGCAAAAGCACCGCGGGTTCCGAGTAACTTGAATCCTCGATTTGTTGGATAAACAGGGCGCGGTTGGGATTTGCAGAGGGCTGCAAGTGTCGAAAGCTCATTTTCCACGCTCCCTTCCTTTGTTCCATGATCCTTCCTATTCCTTCCATGATCATGCGGTTTTTGTTCAGCTCAAAAGTATTCTCTTGCATGTCCGAATAAACAATGACCTGAGCTCTTTCGATGGATTCCTCGTCCAGCCACCTGAAGACTTTAGCCAAAGTTCCAGGTAGGTTGGCCGCCGTATCGGTTGCTCTCCAAAATTCCTCGATGGACTCGAGCTTAATTTTATCATTGAGAAAAAGGGGAGGGGAGCCGGTGGTTTCGAAAACGATAACCCTTTGGTCCTTGTTTTCGCGAGCATGGGAAAGAATTCTCCGGATGGCTTCTTGACGAATGCTTAGCTTGGAGTTATCGAACCTTCTTTCCATACTCGCTGAACGATCCAAAACACAAACTATGGTTGGAGGAACGCTCGTGGAGAATGATAGCCATGCCTGGTCTCCTTCGTAAATTGGCCGGGCTAAGGAAATCGTCATGCAAGCCAGTGCCAAGGCCCTGCAAAGCAAGGCAAGCCAATGCCTGAGCTTGGAAAATCTGGAGGTTCTTTTTTTGGCTTGAATCAAGAACCTCATGGCGGCCCAATTTAGTCTTCGATGCCTAAGCAGATTCAGCAAATGAATGATGATTGGAAAAACGACAAGCCCAAGCCCAAGCAAAGCTAGAGGTTGAAGGAAACTCATCTTGGCGGCGAAGATTTTCGAGCGCTGATGAATGGATTGAGTCCATCAGACAAACTGACTTCCGTACTTATGCTGAAAAACGAACTTTGGGTTTCGAGGCATCCCTTGCGGAGAATCGCAAGATGTTCCTTAAACTGCTTCAGATATTCCTCCCTAATGACGTTGGGGTCTGTGAGGAGAGAGGGCCCGCCCTCAAGATCAACGAATCTCGTCGGCCGAACAAAGGAAAAATCCATTTCCTGCCGATCGAGCACTTGCATCAAGACTACGTCGTGCTTTCGTTCCCTGCAGTGATGGATTGCCTTGAGAATGGCCATGGGGTCTTCCAGGAAATCTGAAACGATTATCAACATGGCTCGTCTTTTGGAGGAATCCGCAAGGTGATGAATCGATTGGACGAAATTACTCTTTCCCCTAGCTTTGGATCGATGCAGGATTTCGAGGATGGTTCGTAATTGAGACGGGCTTCTTTTGGCATCCATGCAGTCTGGCTTTGAGGATCCCAGTAAATCGAGACCAACTGCATCTCCCTGTCCCAACAAAAGATAGGCAAGCGTAGCGACGATTCTTTTTCCAAATTCGAATTTTGAGGTTTTCTCGCCAAAATTCATGGAGCGACTGCAATCCAATCCAAAATGACAGCGAAGATTGGTTTCCGCCTCGAATTCCTTCAGGTAAAGACGGTCCGTCCTTGCCATAACCCGCCAATCCAGCCTGCGGGGATCCTCACCTGAAGTATATTCCCTATACTCGGCAAATTCCACGCTCGATCCCTTGTGATTGCTTCGATGATGTCCGGAAACCTTACCCTCCATCGCGAAAGGACTTGTCAACGGATCGCCTGAAAACTTTGTGACCGCGATGCGATCAATGTAATCGTAAGGGATGAGGGACCCTTGAGACATTGGGCTAGCGGTTGACTTTTCTTAATTGCCGGAGAAGCCGATTAATTACTTCAACGCTCGTAATTCCCTCGGATCTCGCGTGAAAATTGGTAATGACCCGGTGGTACAGGACTGGTTGGGCGACGGCTGCCAAATCTTCTTCGGATACGATGAAGTTCCCGTTTATCACCGCTTGGGCCTTGGCTCCCTTGATTAGAAATTGGATGGCCCGCGGGCCAGCCCCCCACTGCACGGATTGGCTGATCCAACTGGGAGCCTCCGTTGCTCCCGGCCTTGTTTGCCTTACCAAACTAACGGCCATCTCATAGACGTGGTCGGGTACGGGAACTTTTTCGATAAGATCCTGAAACTGCTTGAGGTCGGCCCCCGTGATCACTTCTTTGAGTTCCGGCGCCTTTCCAACCGTCGTTTGTCTGGCAATCTTCAATTCTTGATCACGGTCTGGATAATCCAATTCGATGACGAACATAAATCGGTCGAGTTGCGCCTCGGGTAAGGGGTAAGTACCTTCTTGTTCAATGGGGTTTTGCGTGGCTAAAACGAAAAAAGGTTCGGACAATGGATGGTTTTTGCCGGCTACCGTAACGTGTTTTTCCTGCATGGCCTCCAGGAGGGCGGACTGGGTTTTGGGGGGCGTCCGGTTGATTTCGTCCGCAAGAATGACGTTGGCGAAGATCGGGCCCTTGACGAAAACGAATTCTCGCTGGTGTCCTTCTGGGTTGGTTTGCAGGATTTCGGTTCCGGTTACGTCGGAAGGCATCAGGTCCGGAGTAAACTGTATGCGACCGAAGGAAAGGGAAATGGTCTTAGCCAAGGAATTCACCAACAAGGTCTTGGCCAAACCGGGGACTCCCATCAGCAGGGCATGCCCTTTTGAAAGCATACAGACAAAAAGTTTCTCAATCGCATCTTCCTGTCCGACGATTACTTTGGAAAGCTCGGTTTTGATTAATTCGAATGCATCCTGCAGAACCGCTATCTTCTCTGCATCGCGATCGTCCATCCTATCTTCAGGGTTCGATTTCACTTACAAGACACTTGTTCTTTGTTTGCAAAGGCCCCGGAGAAGGGGTTTCTTTTGGAAAAACTTGCTAATGCGATTACAGGCATCGATAATCATTTAGACTTTTTCATGATGAGGGTACAACGTAAATACAAAGTTTTAAAAGCGAAGACGACAAAAGAAATCACCGAACTAGTCAATGAGCTGATTCAACGCGAATACAAAGACACGGAGGGATTCATATTCCAATCTTCGGGCAGATGGCAATGTCTGGGAGGAATTCTTTTTTCCGAGCGCGAGGAACGTTGGCTGCAAACGATGGTTTTCATCCAAGAAGAAGAAAACTGAGGATGTAGAATATACTTGCCAAATCCTGTTGAATTATTTATCGATAAAGTCTCAGTATAACTGAAAAAAACAAACAAGCCGGCGATTCGGGCAAAGTCGCCGGCTTTTTTGTTCTCCAGAGGGCTTGGATGGCTGCGAACGGAATGAAAACTGGAAATTTACAGAGTGAAAGGCTTTGCTTCTTCAAAAATATCTCGATCTGAGGCAAATTTAATTTACTTAGGAAGATTATGAGAAGTAAAAGACTATCCGCGCTCGCCTTGATTTTTTTAACGCTTTCCTGTTTTGGCATTCTTGCTTTTGCCCAAATTGGAAAAAGTTCTAAAGGCACTCCTCCCAAGTTGCCCATGAGTATACCTCCTCCGCCTAATTTCGCCTCACTGGGTTCCAAAACCGGCAAATTCCAAATTCTGAGCGCCGAGTACTATTCGCAGGATGAAAAGGCATATCTTTACAAACGTCTGGTCAAATACGACACGACCACCGGCGAGGCATGGATGCTGCGCTCGATTTTTTCCGCCAAAGGCGAACAAAGGGAGTGGATCCCCTTGATCAACAAGGAGTAATCCTTGGCTCAATCAGTGAGAAAATCTCAATTGGGATTTCGTTGTTGGTCTTGCAGGCGCTGCAACCTCATTTCCAAACCTTCTATTTTTCTGGAAAGTTTTTGATTTCGGAGGGTAAAATGGCCAATCAAAAGAAGAATGCCGAAGGTAGTTATGACGGCCTTGCCAATGGGAAAGTCGCCCCATGATTTGTTCCAGGCGACGTAAAAAGCCGAAGAGCACATAACCAGAAGGGCTACGGACATAAAGAAGTTTCCGGACAGGCGCCTGAAGCCAGTGGGACGCTCTCGTCCCAAGATGCCTTTGTTGTTAATGAGGAGAAAAAAGCTAAGATAAGCCACCGGTATTAGAGTGAAACCAATGATGGAAGTCGGAACGGCTAGCCAAAATTGGGCGTCGTCCCAAACAAAGGGTCCTACGACTCCTATTCCGGCCATGAATGCCCCAGCGAGAAAAGTGGGTCCTTGGTGGGCTTTCCCCAAGATCTCGCATACCGCATGACCGTTGATGGTCATTAGAATGATCACCGTTGAAACGGCCATGCCTAAGACTCCTATGCCAAAGACGTAATGTGAAAAAGCTTTGTTGCCAAAGAGGGTTTCGAGCGATGAGGCGAGATCTCGAGCGTCTCTTTTTACAAGCATGGCGGCAAGTTGCTTGTCCGCTTCCGGCAGATCGAAAATGATTTGGTCCTGCTGGACCGGGGCCAGGGCATCAAAGGGTTCGGCCCCAAACTGGGCGATGGCTCTATCCTTCGTGAGCGATAAAAAACCTTTTTCAAGATCGGGATTAAGGACTTTGCCTTCAAAGTCGGAATATGCGGACTCGGGCTTGCCGTTGAAGCTTGAGGCGGCGGCGATGACGACGCAAGTCGTGGCCAGGACGTAGGGAATGAAGAGGGCAGTCCAGAGATCGAATTTCGCCAACCCCCTGTGCTCTCTTCCCCATCTGCGTTTGAGTAAGACGAACGGCATGAAAAAAGTCATGTTTATACCCACGGCGGTGGCCGCCGCCGAAATCATGACTTCCCTCTGCATTCCAACAATCCTGGTTTCCCAAAATTCCCGGAAATCTCCGGACTGGGCCAAGAAAGGCTCATAGACCTTGGCGGGTTCGTTAAGCAAGGAAAGATTGGGCGCGAATCCCTTAAGAACTTCTCCCCAGTTTAGCTGGCCGGTGACACCCAAATTGACGACGACCCCAAAAAAGGAAACAACGATCAGGCCGACCATGACTTTTAAGATCAAGTCAAAATATTTTGTTCTGTTGTTTCCCAGCCAGACCACGGCGATGGCGAGGAAATGAAAAAACAGGACAAGGCTTTTCCCCATGAGTTGTCCAAGGAGGGAAAAATGTTTTGCGTGATGGCGGCGGCTCCAAGAGAAAACTGAGGCAGACACCATACGACGTTGGCCATGATGGTTGCAAGCGCCCAGCCCCAACCCAAGACTGGGTTGATCTCTTTGTTTATGGATACGAAAGGACTTTGACCGGTGGACAAAGTGACGTGGCTGACCGCGCTCAGCATGATAATGCCGAGTATGATGGCTACTGGCTGCAGCCAAAGAAGGCTGTAACCGGCCAATACGCCCAGGAATAGACTGGAAGCGAGCGAACCACCTCCTAGGGTGATCGCTGATTGCAACCAGCCTGGACCCGACAACCTGGAATATGCAAGGAGTCTGGAGACCACCCCTTTTGCTTCAGCCTCGCGAAGAAATTTACTCTGTTGTTCTACGGATTGCATAAGAAACGTTTGATCGGGGCTTCCCTCTTGGTTCCACCAAGGACGAAGTTCTAGGAATCAAGGACCAAGGTCCTATTTGACCGTCATGATCCCCCTCATCATTGCAAAGTGACCCGGAAAAGTGCACACATACTCGTAATTTCCAGCCTCCGAAGGAGCAGTAAAGCTGATGGTGTCGGATTCATCGGGACCGAGCAACTTGGTGTAGGCGATTACGTCGCTTTTTACCGAATCGGGCAGGGGATCGTTCGCATTGGCTCCGGCGCCCAGCGCTTTTTGTCCAAAGGCAATGGCAGTCACTCCTTTTTTGAGAATGACGAGATTGTGCCCCATGGCGATTTTAGGAAGCTTGCCGGTATTCTTGAGCGTAAGCGACACTTCCTCTCCAGCCTTGACCTCAAAAGCCTTGACGTCGAACTGCATCGTGTCGTTTCCGCTGATGACGACGTCGGCGGCGGTCGCGTAGAGGCTGAGCGTGAGCGAAAAAAAGGAGAGAAGGATATTTTTCATGTGTGTTATGGTAATTTTGTTTGGAGTTAGACCTTTGTCGAGGGCATGTATCGGTAATAAACCTCAAGCATGAGAATGGTCATGGCGGTCCTGTAGACGTCGGT
>JAYOEB010000035.1:0-17507 GCA_038116775.1 Opitutia bacterium
CCTCATGATAGTCGAAAACGTACTTGTGAGTGGTGGCGGTGTAGACCATGTAACCTCCGGAGCTGTGCATGACTCCTTTTGGTTTGCCCGTCGAACCCGAAGTGTAGAGCACGAACAAGGGATCTTCGGCGTCCATCTCCTCACAGGGACAATCCGCCGAAGCATCCGCCATGACCTCATCCCACCAAAGATCACGCCCAGACTCCATCTCACAGGTTATCCCCGAATCTTCGCCCACCCGACGCACCACGATGCAAGTTTCCACCTCTTCGCCCATTCTTTGAGAGGCGCTCGCCATGGCTTGGTCGGCATTCGGCTTCATCGGGATCGCCTTGGCGCCCCGGAAGGTACCGTTCGCCGTGATCAGGGTCTTGCATTTCGAATCCACGATTCGATCGGCCAGAGCTTCGGCGGAAAAACCGCCGAAAACCACCGAATGCACGGCTCCGACCCTGGCGCAGGCAAGCATGGCAACCGCCGCTTCCGGCACCATCGGCATGTAGATCGACACGCGGTCTCCCCTGTTCACCCCCCGGCTTTTCAAGACGTTGGCGAATTTCGAAACCTGCTCGTGCAATTGGCGATAACTCAGGACTGCATCCTCCCCTGGTTCGTTGCCTTCCCAAATGATCGCAGTCTTGTCCCCACGCGTCTCCAAGTGCCGGTCGACGCAGTTGTAGCAAACGTTGGTCTTGGCTCCCGCAAACCATTCGATCGAGATAGGACCACTGCGTCGGTCGTAGTTGTACCTCCGCACCGATTCCCATTTGGAATACCAATGAAAATCCTCTGCCACTTCCGACCAGAAACCCTCGGGATCATCAATGCTTTTTCCATACATGGCCTGATATTCGTCCATGTTCCTAATGTGGGCATTCTCGGATGCAGCGTCGGTAGGCTGTACAAGATCGTTTGAATCAGTCATGAGGGAAGAAATTTTAGGGTTAAACAATGCGGATTTTTAAGTTAGAAAATTGATCCCTGCTTGTCGATGCGCTTTTACGTTGAACTTTACCGATGCTTGCTTCCGAACTTCAGTACGACCTCCCTCCCGCCCGGATCGCCCAATCACCCTCCGAAAAACGCGATCACTCCCGCTTGTTGGCATACGATCGGGCGGACCATTCGATTTCACATCACCATTTCCACGAATTACCCGATCTTCTCCCTCCGAATCTTTCCATTCTGCGAAACGACGTTGCCGTGCTGAAGGCCCGCCTTCCCGGCAACCGCCCAAGCGGCGGAGGCGTCGAGTGCCTGCTTTTGCGCCCCGCCGATCCCCCCGAAACCACTTGGCGATGCCTCCTCAAACCCGGTGGCAAAACTGCAAAAGCGGGAACTTTCGGCCTTGACGGGGAGTATTCCGCACGGGTAATCGAATGCCTGCCATCGGGCGAATACCTCGTTTCCTTTTCCCTTCCTCATGATTCCGACCCACCTGCCTTAGCTGAACGGATCGGGGCTCTCCCCCTCCCCCCCTACCTCAAACGACCCGCTGATTCCTCCGATGAGGAACGCTACCAGACCGTGTACGCGGACGAAGAAAAAAGGTCGGCCGCGGCCGCTCCCACCGCCGGTCTCCACTTCACTCCGGAAATCATTGAAGGTTTGCTAGACGACGGACACGAGATACACGACCTTACCCTGTCCGTAGGGCTTGGTACCTTTCGTCCGATTGAAACCGAAAAGGTGGAGGATCACCCCATGCATGCCGAACAGTACTTTCTGTCTCCCGAGACCAAGGCCGTTCTACGAGACCCCAGGGCAAGAAGACTTGCCATAGGGACTACCTGCGTACGAGCCATCGAGCACTATCTGGCGAACCAAGACCCAAGACCCGAGCAACCTACTCAGGCGGAAGCCCGGCTTTTCATACGCCCGCCCCACTCCTTCCTCGGAACCGACCACTTGTTGACCAATTTTCATCTTCCCGGTTCCACTCTGCTCTGCCTGGTCGGGGCTTTTCTAACTCCCGGCAAAACGGAGGGAATTTCCCTCCTCAAGAAAATTTATGCGGAGGCCATCGCGCGGGAATACCGCTTTTTTTCCTACGGAGACGCCATGTTGATTCTTTGACCAAGATTGGGAGCAAGACCCCGGTGATCCTCGGAAAAGAAGCGTTTTGCATTCAATGTACTTGCCCTGCTCCTTCCCGAGGAATCGAGTCAAAGGCCCAAGCCCTATGAGGAGACGACCCGTTCCGAAATCTCCCGACGAAGCATCTCCAACTCCGGCATCCTCACTCCACGAGCTTGTCCCCTCCGCAAGGCTTCTCCCCAAATGGCATCGACCTCCACCGGTTTTCCATTGATGAAATCGATCAGACTGGATGGCTTGTACGGACCCATGGGTTCCGTAAGTTCGAACTGACGACTGAGAAAGGCGTCCTCGATCTCTATGCCATACGCCTTGGCCCCCGCCTGAATCTCAAGCATTAAATCAAGGGCCCGTCCCTTAAGAGCCGGATCTTCAAGAATCAGATCGGTCGTAATGCCGCCCCCGGCAATGGCCAACCCATTGAAGGGGACGTTCCAGCAAAGTTTTCTCCAAATGGCTTCGTCCAGGGATTCCGCCACCCGCACCCGGGTACCGGAGGCTTCAAAGGCCCGGACCATCTGCATTCCCTTGGGAGAAACCGACTGGCCAAGTTCTCCGAACTGAACGTACCCCGGCAGCAGGCTCTCGACCACATGTGGAGCCGTGCGGTTGATGCAGGTAAAGCATAATCCGGCCACCACCGTGCGATCCCGTCCGAAGGCTTGAGCAAGGTTCTCCACGTTGCCCATGCCATTTTGTAAAGTGAGCATGGAGGTGCCTTCGCCAACCAAAGGCCGAATCAAATCGGCAAGCTCGGCATTCGCAGTGGCCTTGGTTGCGACGATCACCCACTCGCAAACCCCAATCGATTCGGCGACGGCATACGCCGCCAAGGGATCAACGCGCTCTTTCCTTCCTCCCTCGGCGTGATGGACCAGCCATAATCCTTCGGACTGGACGGCGGCGTAGGAACCACGAAAGAGAAAACGGACGTCCTGCCCATCAAGGGCAAGCATACCCCCGTAATACCCACCGACCGCGCCAGGACCGACGAGAGCGATTTTACCAAGGCCGTTCACGAAAAAATCGGGCTAGCGACGGAGGGGGGGAACCAAGGTATTGATGGCTTCCTCGGCAAGATCCGGGTAGTCGATGGTGTAATGCAAGCCACGACTTTCCTGCCGCCTGAGAGCGGATCGTACGATCAATTCCGCCACGCAAACGAGGTTTCGGACCTCAAGCAAGGAAAGATCCACCTTGGCGTTCCAATAGTATTCGTTGATCTCGCGCTCCAGATTACGCAAACGGGATCGGGCCCGCTCCAAACGTTTCGTGGACCTCACGATTCCGACATAGTCCCACATCGTTCGCTTGAGCTCATCGAGATTATGGGACAAGACCACCCGTTCGTCCGAGGCGGGCACGTCGCCATCGACCCATTCGGGCAGGACGACCTTGCTCTTTGGGCGAGATTCCAGGAAAGTACAGACCGCTTCCGCCCCCCGGTGAGCCATAACCACGGCTTCCAGGAGAGAATTGCTCGCCAAACGATTGGCTCCGTGAAGTCCGGTACAGGCAACTTCTCCACATGCATAAAGCCCCCTTAACTTCGTCGAACAATCGAGTTCCGTCGGAATTCCCCCGCAGGAATAGTGAGCGGCGGGCACCACGGGGATCGGATCCTTGACCGCATCCACTCCACGATTGAGACAATTTTCGTACACGTTGGGGAAACGGGTCGGGAAATCACCCTTCATGCTTGGGGTGTCAAGCCTGACGTAAGGAGACCCCGATCGTTTCATTTCCCGGTCGATGGCTCTGGCGACCACGTCGCGCGGAGCAAGGTCGGCCAAAGGATGGTATTTTTTTAGAAATGGTTTTCCCTTCGAATCAATCAGCTTCACTCCCTCCCCACGGACTGCCTCCGTGATGAGAAAGCGATCCCCATCCAGCGAATGCAGGGTCGTCGGATGAAATTGCATGAACTCAAGATTCATTGCCGACAGACCGGCCCGGGAAGCCATGGCCACGCCGTCACCGGTGGCAATGGAGGGGTTGGTGGTGTAAAGATAAGTCTGGCCAGCTCCTCCGGTGGCAAGAAGAACGACCGGAGCGGCTACGGTGACCACGCGGTCACGATTGGCATCATAGAAATACAAACCGAGCACACGGTCGCCGGACCCGTCCACCTTTACCCCAAGCTTGCGGGCTTTTTTGGCGGTGATCAGATCGATGGCAAAGTAATGCTCGAAAAGCATGACTCCTCGCTTGGCGACATTGGCAAGCAAAGCTTCCTCAATGGCTTTGCCAGTCACGTCCTTGACGTGCAGCACCCGACGCTTGCTGTGTCCTCCTTCCTTACCGAGGGAAATCCTGCCGTCGTCCAAACTTGAAAAGGAAACTCCCATCTCGATCAGATCCCCGATGCGGGCAGGACCGTCTTTGAGGATTTCCCTGACGATCTCAGGATCACACAAGCCATCCCCTGCCTCCAGCGTATCCTCGACGTGCTTGTCAAGATCATCACCGGCGGAAGTGACGGCGGCAATTCCTCCCTGGGCATAGTTGGTATTGGACTCCGCTTTGTCCTTCTTGGTAAAGATGGCGACCCTAAAGCCTGCCTGCGCAACCTTCAGGGCAAAGCTGAGGCCCGCGATTCCGCTGCCCACTATCACCAAGTCGTACTCTGCCCCGACTCGCCGACTCATCCCAGGAATAGGTTGTCGATCAACCGGACTTCATCGACCCAAGCCGCGACCACCAGCATGGAACGACCGATTTTGATCTCGGATTCCAACTCCATGGTTTCGCGATCGACCACCTCCGCGTAATTCACTCGAATAAAACTTCCCGTTCGCAGAGTCGTCATGAGTTCTGCCTTGACCCGATCCACGTTGCGCACGCCTTTTTCATCCACCAGTCTTTTGCCTGCCTCAAGGGCCTTGCTCAGAAGAAGGGCATCCACTCTCTGCTTGTCGTTCAAATAACTGTTGCGGGAACTCATGGCCAAACCGTCAGGCTCGCGAACCGTAGCTCCAACCAAAACTTCGATTGGAAAATGAAGATCCCGAATCATTCGTTTGAGAACCACGACTTGCTGGGCATCCTTTTGTCCGAGGGCCACGCAGGAAGGACGACAAATATTGAAGAGTTTGGCGCAAATCGTGGAAACTCCCTTGAAATGAGTCGGACGGGCCTGCCCGCATAGTCCCGCGCTTACCTTCTCTTCGGAAACGTAGGTGCTTGCATCCGCCCCGTAAATATCCGCGGGATTGGGGGTAAAGACGAAATCAACTTTTCTCTCCCTGCATAACCGCAGATCTCCCTCCAAGTCCCTCGGATACTTTTCCAAATCCTCTCCGACTGCGAATTGAGTGGGGTTGACGAAGACGGAGAGAACGACTACCTCGACCCGCGAACGGATCAAATCAACTAGGGAAAGATGTCCCTCGTGAAGAAATCCCATGGTGGGAACGAAGCCAATCCTTCTTCCCTCGCGCTCCAAGCGTCTCGACAACGCTTGCATTTCTTCAACGGATGAAATGACTTCCATAGCGACGGGAAAATCAATAGGATTTTGCGAGGACCACCCTGCCGGGACTGGGATTTCCGCTGAAGAGACAGGTTCCCGGCCCAGTCGTTTGCTCGGGAATGCAACGAACGGTAACCTTTAGTTCGTTCTTCAATTCCTCCTCCCATCTGGGATCGCGATCCCAATGAACCAAGGCAAAGCCGCCATGAATTTGCGGCTTGGATGAATTCTCGGGAGTAAAATATGCGAAAAGTTCGTTCTTATCGTTGATTTCAAGCGTGTTTTGTTTACGAAAGGCCAGAGCTCGGGCATGAAGGTTTTCCTGCATACTTCGAAGAATTTGATCGATGGAACCGATCAGTTTCCGCCTATCCATTGGACTTCGTTTGGCTCCTTCGTCCCGGCGTCCGACGAAAACGGAAGCGTTCTCGAGGTCACGCGGACCGATCTCAACGGTGAGCGGAATTCCTTTCTTGACCCATTGCCAGTACTTTTCCCCTCCGCGAAGATCACGATCGTCGACTTCAACGCGCAAGGCATCACCGCAAAAAGATTTTCGCCGCAATTCGTCGGCCAATTCCCGACATGATTCCAAGACTTGAACTCGGCTCTCTTCCTTAGGCGTCACGGGCAAGATCACGACGTGGGTCGGGGCCACCCGGGGCGGAACCACCAAGCCATCGTCATCCGCATGCGTCATGATCATCCCTCCGATCAGACGAGTGGAGACCCCCCAGGATGTGGTCCATCCCAACTCTTCCTTGCCCTCGACGCTTTGAAATCGGATGCCGCATGCTTTGGAAAAGTTTTGTCCCAGAAAGTGAGAAGTTCCTGCCTGCAAAGCCTTGCGATCCTGCATCATGGCTTCAATGCAAAGCGTCGACTCGGCTCCCGGAAAGCGTTCGGACTCCGTCTTTTCTCCGCAGAGAACGGGCATAGCCAGCCAGTTTTCGGCAAAATCGGCGTAAAGCTTGAGAATCAGCTTCGTTTCCTCCATGGCTTCTTCGGGACTCGCATGCACCGTATGTCCCTCCTGCCAAAGAAACTCGGCCGTGCGTAGAAACAGTCGGGGACGCATCTCCCAACGCACCACGTTGGCCCATTGGTTTATCAGCAAGGGAAGGTCCCGGTAGGATTGAACCCAACGAGCGAACAATTCGCCGATGATGGTCTCGGACGTAGGCCGGACAACGAGCGGTTCATCGAGTTCCCCGGCAGGTCGCAGGATGCCAGCTTCATCGGCTTCAAGCCTGGAGTGAGTGACCACTGCGCATTCCTTCGCAAATCCATCCACATGCTCCGCTTCGCGTTGCAGAAAGCTCTTGGGGATGAACAAGGGGAAATAAGCGTTCTTGTGTCCCGTCGCCTTGAACATTCCGTCCAGTGCGTCCCGAATGTTCTCCCAGATTCCGTAGCCCCATGGCTTGATCACCATGCAACCGCGAACCGGAGTATTCTCCGCCAAATCGGCGGCTTTGACGACTTGTTGATACCACTCGGGATAATTTTCCTCCCGGGTCGGTGAAATTGCATTTTTCGGCTTACCCATGTGATTACAAAATCCTTACCCTAAAGTCCAAGAGAGCAAAAGGCGAGAAACAAGAAAATTCAATCCATCCGATTACTTTAGAAGATTTTTGACAAAGCTTGGCAGAAACGCATCATGATTCCCTCTTCACCACAGCTAATCCATTCCCAACAACACATCATTGCATCATGACTCACATTATTGAAGTACACGGTAGAGAAATCATTGACTCTCGAGGAAACCCGACGGTCGAAGTCGAAGTCGAGCTTAGCGGAGGAGCATTTGGAAGAGCCGCCGTGCCCTCCGGAGCCAGCACCGGCGAACATGAGGCGATCGAACTCCGGGACGGCGACGCCGGTCGCTACCTCGGCAAGGGTGTTGGCCAAGCCGTTGAAAACGTGAATTCCAAAATCGCAGAAACTTTGATCGGGCTCGACGCCACCGACCAAACCGCCGTCGACAAGGCCATGCTCGAACTGGACGGCACGCCCAACAAGTCCGTCCTGGGAGCCAATGCCATTCTCGGGGCCTCCATGGCCACGGCTCATGCCGCTGCTTCCGCCTGCGGATTGCCCCTCTTCAAGTACCTCGGTGGTCCGAATTCAAAAGTCTTGCCCGTACCCATGATGAACGTCCTCAACGGAGGATCCCACTCGGATGCTCCCATCGACGTCCAGGAGTTCATGATCATGCCGATTGGCGCTCCCTGCTTCAGCGAAGCCCTTCGCATGGGATGCGAAATCTTTCACGCCTTGAAGAAAGTACTCAAGGATCAGGGTCTTTCCACTGCCGTCGGCGACGAAGGCGGATTCGCTCCCAATCTTGCCAGCAACGTCGCCGCCTTGGAATCCTTGTCGATTGCCGTAGAAAAAGCGGGTTACAAGCTTGGAGATCAAATTGTCTTTGCTCTCGACGTCGCTTCCTCCGAATTCTTCGATAAGGAAAAGGGCAAGTACGTTTTCGGAAAAAGCGACGGTTCGGAACGAGATTCCGATGAAATGGTCGCCTTTTACGAGGAACTGGTGAACAAATTCCCCATCCGATCCATCGAGGACGGCTGTGATGAAAATGACTGGACTGGTTGGAAAAAACTGACTGACGCAATCGGAGATCGCGTGCAATTGGTGGGAGACGATCTCTTCGTAACCAACGTCGACTTTCTCAAAAAAGGCATAGATCAGGGAGTCGCCAACTCCATCTTGGTAAAAGTCAATCAAATCGGATCCCTAACCGAAACTTTCGACGCGGTTGAGATGGCCAAGGAAGCCCAGTACACTTCCGTGATCTCCCACCGATCGGGGGAGACGGAAGACGTCACCATCGCCGATATCTCCGTGGCCACCAACGCAGGACAAATCAAAACCGGCTCCCTTTCCCGCACCGACCGCATTTGCAAATACAATCAATTGTTGAGAATAGAGGAAATCCTCGGCGATCAAGCGGTTTACGGAGGCAAGCTCTAGAATCTCCAATTTTTGGCTCCGGGTTGAATCCGTCTGACTCGCTTTCTTGCTCACCGGCTTTGTCCGCCCGTTCGGCCCCAATCCCTTTGTGAGGTGAAACCGAGCGTGCTGCTCCCCTCCTTTCCCTCCCAGGTGGAAAATTGGTGGTGGAACAAAGCAAAGCAAAAGTGGCCGCTCTTGGGAGAGGAGAAGCTCTTGAATTTGCTCAGGCATGAAATCATCGAACAAAGCGATCGATTCAACAAGGACCGGGCTTTCGACCCTACCGCTTATGGATCGCGGGATTTGTCGATCCTGGCTTATGGAAACTTTTATTTCTCCAGAACTTGGATGGTTGCCGCCTTCGCCCTCTCGGAAACCTTGACTCGTTGCCGGTGGAAATTACCGAAAAAAGGACCCATCCGAATTCTTGACTTGGGTAGCGGGAGCGGAGCCTCCGGCCTGTCCTGCCTCTTTTTCATGAGGCGATTCGGCATTTCCAATCCCATTGAAGTGCATGCGTGGGATTACTCAGGCAAGAGCTTGACCTACCTGAAAAACTTGCATCGGGAAAGGTCCGAACTGTGGCCGAATTCCAAACTAGTTTCGGATAGAGTGGATTTGAGGTTTTCACTCCAGGAAAAAAAAGATCTCAAATTCGACCTGATCTTTCTGGGTTTTTCATTCAATGAAATCCTTCAGGATCAAGACCCGAGGATAACGACCTCTTGGCTACAGAGTGTCTGCGATCAACTGAAAACCAATGGACGACTTGTACTTACCGAGCCTGCGGAACCGGAAATCTGTCGCAAGCTTCATCAAACCACTGCCGCCCTGAGCACGGAAAACGAGAATTTGAGTCATTGGGCTCCCTATTTGAACGGCTTCGCTTGCCCGATGACCGCAAACGCTTCGAAATACTTCAGTCATGAAGTCAGAACTTCTTCCCCCCTCAGTACGGTTGAGCGAATCAACCGACCCTTAGGTTTGGAAATTAGACAAGTTAAGTTTGGACTCGCCATCCTTGGTCTGGAAACTCCGCCAGCAGTAATGGAAAGCCCCGACTTCTTCCGCCTGATAAGCCCAGTCAAAAAACGCAAGGGTACGCTCTCTTTTTTGGGGATGGCGGCGGATGGGAAAGAGTACCGATACGAATTTCAGAGAAGAGACCTCGAAAAAGAACAGCTTAAAGACTTGCTGCGCATGGAGAGAGGAGACGTCGTACGATCTCAAAAACAGCTTACCGCCAACGAAGCGGGACGGGTTCGCTTCGGAAAAGACGACCGGATAGACCTGATCTTTGCCCCGAGAATTCTTCCTTCAGAAGCCGATCGCTCCCCGACTGCCCTGCTTGGTGATTAATTCCCGGCCAAACCAAACCCCGGTACCCGAATTGATTTCCGTCAAGGTAAGTAGAAAGTAGAAGTCCTTTTGGGTTATCTTATCGACCCTGGAAGTTTCCTCCACGATCTTGCCGGAGAGCGAAAAATAGGGCCTGGGCCGGTTGATTTTGCTTCCCTGACCCTCAAGCTGGTCCCGTACTTCCTGAGCATAGTCGTCCGCTCCCCTGCCCCCGGGACCCGCGGTTGTCGAGACGCGCACCTTTTGGGTTGCAATCAGGTCCCTTTTCATCGCTTGCAGCAAGAGATCGGTGTCGAAATAGGTCTGGGTATCGTTCCTTACTTCGCCAACGTGAAGAAAAGCAGGTTTGGTGGGGGCTTGCTCCAAGGCTCCGCTGCTCAGCAAATCGCCAATCAATCGATTGGCGGCTCTGGTAAAATCTTGTGCGTTGATTTTTTCAAGATTGACCAAGCCCTTGTTGCTTCCGTCTTCGAGATATCTGGCATCCCCCGCCCTGCCTACCGGCCTGCGCTCGCCGCAAGAACCAAGAAAAAAGACGAAGAGTAGAAAAAGAGGGAATTTGGCTTTTATGATCAAGTAGTGAATTATCATGGGTTTTTTGCTCTTTGAATTTTCAAGTTGAAGTTTTTGGCTCGTGACGAGACGGCAACGGCTTGAATCGCTACGGTTTCTCCTCCTCGTACGAGCAGCGGAGACCAGGTCAGGGAGGAATCTCCGACGACCATTCCATCCTCATCCAACCACTCCACCTTGTAGGAAAGATTCAATTCCGAATCCTTTTGATTTTCGAGTCGGATCTGAACCTTCGGCAAATCCCCGCTCACCTTTGCCTGATTGACACCGGCAACCGACAAATGATTTTTCAGATCTCCCTGGAACTCCAAACGTTTCATGGTTGGGTGGATGGAATCATCACCTGCGTTTTCCTTGGAAGTCGAATGTACCCGGTTTTTCGAACAAGCCGGCCCAAGCAAAGCAAGCGAGGCGCAAACGCAGAAGAAACCAATGATTTGAGATCGGAACTTGGGGGTAAGGTTCATGGGAATTCCATTCAGAGCGCAAAATGATTCACCACCCGCAACGGGGTATGGGCGGAGATGCTTCGGATCCAGACAAGGTTTGTTTTATTGGGTTTCAAATCTATTTTTCTTATCAATTTCGTCCCAACTCCCCGCAAGGTCAACTCTCTAGATGCAGAGATTGGTATTTTACAAAATTGAATTTGCTTGGGCAAAGTCGTCCACGATCGCCAATCGGCCCGAGTCAGGCCTTGGGCCAAAGCTCCCACCCCGGCTCCAGTTGAAACCCGGATATTTTCGCTTTTCCCGCGTACCGCATCGGTGGCCAGATATTGCAAGGATCCTTTGGACATGGCTCCTGCTATCGCTCTGCTCAGCTCGATGGGATAATCTTTCTCGTATTCCTTGGCGACGATGGCATCGAAATCGGCGACGGAAATGGTTGACGCCGACTTTCCCGAGTACGAAGCCTCAAGTCCGGGAAGAAAGTCGTCATTGATTCTGAGGACTGGAAATGCGACTCCAAGGTAGGGCAAGCGAGAGCTGGAGGACAAAAAGATCAAAGGCAAGTCATACCTTTTCTCACGCCTTACGGGTGCTCTTCCGGTTTCAAAGAAGACATAGGTCGAGGAAAGCTCGGGCTTTCTTTTTTCCTTCGCCCGTTGGTAATCCTCTCGGATATGGGGATTCTCGGGGAAAAGAGCTGATAATTCCCTCAGCGAGAATTCTGCCCTTTCAAATTCATCCGGAGAATTTCCCTGATGCAAAAAATAGATCGCTTCCAAGTAAATCGCCGCCGGGTTGGCGTATTCCGGCAAGTTCGCAGGTATCATGCTTCGAATCCTTTTTATTTCCGCTTCCATTTCGCTGGTTTTCTGCTTGCCAATGCTTTGATCGAGATCGACCGATTTTCGCCGCATCAATTCTCGGGATGCATCCAGTTCCATTTTCCAGATTTCCTTGGCGTCGCTGACCGCCTGTCGAATCTTGAAAATCTGAGCCCGGGCTCTTCCCTCGTCTTCGATCTGGAGGTAATTGAGGGCTTGATAAAGGCGAAGCATCACCCGCTCGTAAACTCTAGACTTGTAAGGTTTCCATTCGGGGGATCCGATGGTGGCGATCAATTCCTCGGACAGCTTGCTTTGTTCCTTTAGGTGGACTCCAAACCACTTGTCGTAATGCTGTCCCGCCCAATCGAAGGCCCGGATGCTGCCGGACGGATCATTTTGAAGTCTCTTGACCGATCCTTCCTCCAATCGATAAAGCATGCGGTCACGCGAAGGACCACTCTCGGCTAATTTTTCGGCTTCCAGAGCAGCTTGCCTGAAATCGCCTATTTTCCAGGCAAAGGTAAAGTTTTCGGTCCTGTCGTAATAATTGGACACGCAAGAACTCAAAAGAAAGAAACCGGTCCAAACCCAACGATTGAAAAATCTTGAAATCAAGTTCTTCAATACAAGATTTCAGCGACGATCATCCTGCAAAACCTTAAGTTCGAAATTATCGTTGCCTTTGACGTCCCCAACCACCGTACGAAATCTTTTCCTTGTTCTCAATGCCTGCATCATCGCTTGTTGCCTGAGCTTTTTTAGAAAAACCGGAGCCTCGCTGAAGTCTGTCAGCAGACTCGAGGTAACGATCAAGGTACTGAGTTCGACGTTCATCTTTCTGCTGAATTCATCCGCCAAGGCAAAGGACAGTTCCCCGGGCATCAGCATAATCTTCTCATTCTTCAGGCGAAGATTGATTTCGCCAAGGAGACAAATAATTTTCATGCCTCCGTTAGTGGTGATACCGGCCATGAAGGCAAAAGGTTCCGGGGATGAAATCTTGGCGTCCACCAAAGGTGACTTCAGGGTCAACTCGGTTTCTTCGCCGACTGCGTAAAGAAGGAAGGACCCGGAGTGGAGAGCGAATTCGCGAGAACCCAACAAATCAAAACTGGCGGCCTGAACGCTGCGCAGGGAACAACCCCTTTCATCCATGCTCGCAATCTCAATGCCCCCGTCGGGAAGTGTAGTGACTCTCCGCCCAAGACCGAGAATTTGCCCCCTTTCCAAATCATCCCTCGGTTCCCATACTTTTCGAGCCAATGCCTTTCCAAAGATCTGTACTATCCTAAATTCTCGAGTTTCCTCATTCAGCGGTTTGAGGGCATTGGGGTCCGAATAAGCCCCTAGCTCCTTACCCTGAAATCGGGCTACCAATGATCTTCCCTTGGTAATCCGCATCAATTTTTCAGCTTCAACCCGCAAGGGGTGCGAACTGGGAGTTTGGCGGAGCTTTCCCAGAGCCTGATTGAGCACTCTAAGCGACTCCGAAAACTCACCGTTGTCGGCAAACTCCTTTCCCTGAATCAAAAGCTCCTCGACCTCAAGATAATGAGGGGACTGAGCCGCAACCAAAGACCCGACCGAGACGAAGAGCGAGAACTTGATGTAGCCAAGAGCGCCCACGGAGCGTTTGCAAAAGCCTTAAAAGGCGTGACTGACACCGAGGCTTAACCCACCAATGAAGTCTTCGAACTCAGATACGTTGTCCGAACTCGTCTTCCAAGTGTAGTTGGTCATGGCAGTGGCGTTTAGCCATTCATACACCGCATAGGAGGCGGCCAGTCCCAAGTTGTAGGTCTTGTCCGACCGGTTCTTGAAGGAGCCTTCGGAGAACATCATGTTGTTGTAGGTAAAGGATGGGCTTAGGATCAACTTGTCACTCACTTGCCTCATGTAGGACAAACTGATCGTATGACCCAACCCACTTTGCAGATTGGCTGGATACTCGGAATCCGGAGATAATCCGCTTTGGTCCATCACTGCCTTGATGAAATTGTAATAAGTAGGATCGGTAATTTGATCCTGGAGAGAATCTCCCTGCGAAAAGGTGTAACTGGCCCCGACGGAAACAGTCAGCACGTCCCCCCAACTAAGCGGTACGTTTTTGGCAAAGGAAACGCTGGGGGTATTGGAATAGGAAATATTCTGATTCTCACCCCGAAAGGTGCTGGGCGCCACGTAGGAGTGTCCGATGGTCAGAGTAAAGTCGTCGGGCAATACGAATGGTATGGTGATTCCAATCACCTGAACGTCCACGTCGAAGGCTTTCAGGTCGTCTCCATAGTCGCGGACCGGATCGGTGAAGGTTCTCATTTGCATGAACGAAAAAGCAGGAACCGCCAAAACGTCGTCTCCAAAGCCATATTCTCCCAACCCGACGTTGAGGTTTAAGTTAAGGTCGAGCGTGGTCCCCCCTTTGCGGGTGCGAGTTTTGATCTTATCTGGATTGGAGGTATACTTGAAGGAGGTGCTCGCGGTGACGACGGGAGTAATCGAGGAATCCTTCACTTGGATCAAACGCTGCGTTCCCATGGGATCCTCCGAACCTGATTTGGCGGATTGCAACGCATCCAAGAAAAAGTCCGAGGGTACGATCGCATCTGCGGGAGCCGCCGAATCAGCCGTGCCTGTGGTTTGCTGAGCTGAAAGAGGAAGGAAGGACAATAAGGGAGACAAGGAAAGGAAAAGATTCTTCATAAGTGAAAGGAGAGTGGATTAGCGGATGCTTCCGATGCTGATGTTCGCCCCATGCTGGTCGAAGGCGGCGCGCGAATCGATCAGATTAGAACCATATCGGACTTCATTGATGAAATTGACTCGTCCGTACTGCATTCCTCCGAAATTCGGATAAATTCCATCAACTCCGCCATAGAGGGATCTTAAGTGGACTGACGATCCTTCCGGAAATCTAAGGTTGGAAAGGTTGATGGTCATTGCCTCCATGGCAATCTGTCTGACCTGCTCGGAAAAACGCAGGTTGTCGATGGAAAGCTCACTGGCCGCAAGAAGGTGTACGAAGTCGGCGCCTCCATTTCCGGAGGTGCTCATGGACGAATTATTGATGACCAGGCTATCCAACGAAAGAAGCGAAAGTTCTCCCTCGGCATGAAGATCGACGCTGATCACCTCTATGGAATCCAGAGATCCGAAACCGAGACTATCACCCGCGTAGCTAACCGAGCTTCCTTCGGTGATGGACAAACGATCCAAGGACATGAACAACAATTCGTTGGCGCCATTGCCGTTGGGATTGGGCAGAAAATCCAATTGGCCGTTGAGAGTCAGCATTCCACTGGCAGCTATGAGCAGATTGTCGTGAGGAAGGTTGGAAAGATCATAGGTAGCGGCGTTGAATTCGATGTTCCTGCCTCCCATGACTCCACCGATGAAGTAGCCATGATCGTAAAACTCATTGGTATGAACCGATTCCTGACTGGCAAGACTGGAAATTTCGGAATAGAGATCAGCGGATTCCGCGAAGAAACTGCTCTCAAACGCGATGGAAGAGTCGACGACTTTCTTGGGGTTGATGAAAACCTTACCGTCGAGCGCCTCATCATCGGCCGACGGGATGTAGTGATCCGTCAAGAAGGACAAAGTGGCAAGATCACCTCCTGCTTGAATCGTCGAATCCTCTGGCGGAGTGGAGGTAGGACCGTCGACTTGAGGACCGGCCAGCAGATCAGAAAGGACCACTTCCAAATCCGCTCGGGTCAACCCGAGATCCTTGAGTTGAAAGGCCAGGTTCGAAGGCACCTGACTCAGATCCCCGGCGATTTCGGCAAGCCTAACGAAGAACTTGGGGGTTGATGAGGCAATCTCGAAATAAGCGGGGTCCTGATCAAACAAGAAGACGTTTGCGAAAAGGGCGTCCTGACCACCAAGGACGCTGCCTTCCTTGAATTGATCGGACAACGACTTGAGTTGGTCTAGAATGTGCAGATGGGAGAGCAGAGCTTCGATCTTCATGGGATCGCCCTTGGTTCGCAGAATCATCAAGTTGACGTCGTCGAACTTATCGAGATTTGCGAGTATTTGGTCGGCATGGTGAGGCCCGACCTGAGAAAGAAGGCTGCTGATTTCACCGGCTCGATCGCTGAAGGCCTTGATTTCCAAGGAATAACCGGGGTAATCGCGGAGGAGTTTGGTTAGTCCGTCGTTGGAAATGGTGTTTCTCAAACTTTCGGATGAGGAAAACATCGAATTGATCAGGTCATAGGATCCAAGAGACTCGTACTCCGAATAGGTGGCTAAGATGGCAGGGGCAAGCCCGGCGTTTTCGAAAATGACGTTCAGGCGCTCCGGAAAGACTCCGAGTTCCACGACCAGGACGTCGAGGGCGATGGCGACGTCAAGATTGTCGAATACGATTCCCAAACGTTGGGGGTTTTCGGCAAATTTATGACTGAGGTGCATGATGGCTCCCAATTTATCGAGGTTCCCCATCAGGGCGGCTTCCTGGGTACTGCCTGGGGCAACGAAACTGAGGGCGAAGAGGATGTCTTGAGCTTCCGACTCATACAAGGTGATGGCTTCCAGAAAGTCCGCGTTTCCGGCGAATCTTTCATTCAACTTGGTCAAGGAACTGTTCTTAAACGCTTCCTCAAAGGAAGTCTCGCCGGTAGAAATGGATTCCGCGAGAGACTCGGCGTCCACGTGTCCTTCGTCAAATGCCTGCTTCAACTGGAGGGCATCGTCGATTCCGCCTTCAAGGAATTTGGCAGCGGCATCATCACCGCCAGCGGCGGTAAGCTGCTCGACGACTTCAACGAGCGCCTTGTGCTCCTCCACGTCCTTTTTGATGAAGTCGTTGAGATCGCCCCCTGTTTGCTCGGCAAACGTGAGCGCTTCCTGCATCTGCTCCACATCCGCAACGTTGCCGAGAACGTTTTTGGCGGCATCCGCATCCAATCCGTCACCCACCTTCTCGAAAATCTGATTTACCTGCTCTGCTTTCTCAGGGTTGGAAGCCATGTTTTTGATGAGCTCGACGTCATCGACGCCCTTGTCCTGAGCCTTCTTGATGGCTGTTCCAACTTCGACGATGTTATTGAAAAGAGCACCGGCGTCAGCTGCCTCGCCGATTTCATCCAATTGGTCAACTGCGGCCTTCATCCCAACAATGGCGTCTCCATTGTCCGCCAAACTCTTGGCCAAATTCCCACTGTCTACCCCTTTGTCTTTGGCTTTCTTCAAAACCTTGCCCGCATCCGTGATGTTCGTAAAGGCGGTGGTTGCGACGGCAGCGTCAGCGCTATCATCGATCTGGTCGACGAATTCCTTCATCTCGGTGGCAACAGCTGCATCCTTGGCCACGTTTTTAGTCAGATCACCGGCATCAATGCCTTTTTCCTTGGCTACGGTTCCGATAACGGCGATGGTGTCCAAGTTAGCGAAAAGGTCAGCGCCTACGACGCCTTCCTCAAGTTCTCCCTCTTCGGAAGTTACGGTTGAACGAATTTCTTTGAAGGACGAGGCTTTCTCAGGCTTGGTGGCAATGGTAGTCGGGTCGACGCCAAAAGATTCAGCTACGGTAATGGTCTCCAGGTTATCCGCGGCAGTCTCCGCATTATCGACGATTCCGCTGGCCATTTTAGAGGGATCGAGATCAAAGGAGGATTTCAAGTTATCGATGAATTTGTTGATCGCCTCTACGTTCGCATCATCCTCATAGCTAGCCCGGAGAGCGGTAACCTCATCATCGGTCGAGTCGATGGTCAGTGATGCCTCGATTGAGTCGATCACATCCTGAGG
>JAYOEB010000036.1:0-17359 GCA_038116775.1 Opitutia bacterium
GTATTAAGTCCGTGCCAGCTTTGCTTAGTTCTGGAAATAGAATAATCCACGGAGGAATTCTGGGCTTACTGCTGTCGCTCGTAGTCGCGGAATATCTCAGCGCTTCGCTCTATAATTCCTATCACGATTCTGGGATCTTTCGAACGCTTACGGGCTTTTCTCCAAACAAGATTTCGAACCTGATGCAAAAGCTTTCCTGGGCCCTGATATGCCTGAGTTCTTGGTATATGCTCTGGAAACTCGACCTTTTTTTCACGAAGAAGCCTCCGCCGTCCGCTCACCCGAAGGAGGACGTGGAGGATTCCGTCTCGACTAAATCCAAGGGGGAGAAAGAAAGATCAGAGCAGTCGCAACAGGCGGAAGAAGACGAAGGGGTAAGGAGCGAAACGCAAGAGGAACCAAAAAGCAAACCCGATGCCACCCAAGAGGAAATGAATCCCGAAGACATGAGGTTTGCGAAAGTGCTCGAAGTGGAAAACGAAGAGGATCCGGAGGCGATAAAGGCGTCTTATCGAAAAAAAATCGCCCAATATCATCCCGATCGGGTTCGAGCGATGGGCCCGGAAATCAGAGAGGTGGCGGAAAGCAAAGCCAAGGAGATCAACGAGGCTTACGAACATTTCAGGAAAAAGTTCAAGAACTTGTAGCCAAGCCTAGAGCAGCAAGGCCACAGCCCAAGTTGATGCTTGATGAAAAGCCAAGAGCTTATAAAATACTTACCTTTCTTTTAAGCTCATGACTGAAAAATCTACTTCTCACGAATTCCAAGCCGAGACCAAGCAGGTCCTCGACATAGTGGTCAATTCCCTCTACAAGGATAAGGAAATATTTGTTAGGGAATTGATATCGAACGCGTCCGACGCCCTCGAAAAATTTCGGCGCCTGCAACTGACCGAAAAGGAATATTGCGACGACAATTTGGATTTGGAAATCAACCTGTCTTCTGATGACTCCGCCAACACACTGGTCATCCAAGACTTCGGCATCGGCATGAATGAGGAAGAACTCATCCAAAATCTTGGCACCATCGCCCATTCCGGATCAAAGGAGTTTCTGGAAGCGCTCAAGTCCGACGGTGAAAAGAACGACTCGCTGATAGGCAAGTTCGGAGTCGGCTTCTACAGTGTTTTCATGGTTGCGGAAAAGGTTAGGGTTTTCACCAAGAACTGGAAGCAGGATAGTCTCGGATACTGCTGGGAGAGCGATGGAGGAGGAACTTATGAAATCGAGGAGTCGGAGGGACAACGAAGGGGCGCCAAAATCGTCATCCAGCTGAAGAAAGACTTTTCCGAGTTCTCCAAGGAAGACCGCATCAAGGAAATCGTCAGGAAATACTCGGCCTTCGTTCAATTCCCAGTCTCGCTCAATGGGGAAAGGATCAACACCGTAGATGCCATCTGGATGAGATCCAAGAATGAAGTCACCGATGAGGAGTACGAGGAATTCTACAAATTTCAGGGCAACGAATACGAAGGCCCCCTCATGCGAATGCATTTCAGCGCCGATGCTCCGCTCGAAATCAATGCCTTGCTTTTCGTTCCCAAGAGAAACATGGAAAAAATGGGACTGTTCCGAAATGAGAACAAAGTCGCCTTGCATTGCCGAAAAGTTCTGATCGACTCGGAACCCAAAGGTCTTTTTCCGGAGTGGCTGCGTTTTCTCAAAGGTGTAGTCGACAGTTCGGACTTGCCGTTGAACGTCTCCAGGGAAACCATGCAGGACAGCGAGTTGCTTCGTAAGCTCAATCAGGTGCTTGTCAAAAGATTCCTCCGTTTTCTCAACGAACAATCGCAAAAGGAGGAAAAAACCTACCTGGAATTCTGGAATGAGTTCGGAATGCTCGTCAAGGAAGGAGCCGCCACGGACTTCACTTACAGAGAAGACCTTGCCAGACTGCTCCGTTTTGAGTCCACTGCTCTGGAACCGGGAAAACTCACCGGCTTCGACCATTACCTGGACCGGATGGCCAAGGATCAGGAGGAGATTCTCTTTCTGTTTGGCAAAAGCAGAGAGTCCATCGAAGCAGGCCCTTACTTGGAAGCCATGAAGGCAAGGGGCCTGGAGGTCTTGTTGTGCACCGAGGCGGTTGACGAATACGTCATGCAAACCATCCGCGAATATAAAGACAAGAAAATCGTCTCCGCTGATTCGGATGACGTGAAACTTGAAAAAATTGATGAGGACGGCGACGCCGAATCCCTCAACAAAAAGGACGTAAAATCCCTGTGCAAATGGTTGAAGGATTCCCTCAAGGAAAGAGTTTCGGATGTCGAAACCGGTGATCGCCTCATCGGCAGCCCGGTTTGCGTGGTGGGCTCCGACGGCATGGGAGGGGCTTCGGCAAGAAGAATCATGAAAATGATGCAGGGACCGGAAACGGGTCTTCCGCCCTCTCCCGTGAAGCTGCAAATCAATCCCAAAAACTCAATTATCCGGGGCCTCCACGAGCTAAGGAAGCAGGATGAAGACACCGCTCGACTGGTGGCCAATCAGTTATTGGACAACGCGCTGGCGTCGGCGAATCTTTTGGATGACCCAACTGAAATGATCGCGAGGAGTTATCAAGCTCTGGAAAAGATCACCGCCTCTTAGAACCTACGATCCGCGTTCGAATACATAGAATACTAAAAAAAGATATTGCGCAACAACGCCAAGAGAAGGTATGGAAGACTTATGAAGGTTAATGACGTCTCTTTCTTGAGGAACTTATTCATCCTCGTCGTTGTTTCTTTATCCCTTTCGAGCTGCGGGCCAAAAGGGGTAAGTCCTTTCGCCAAAAGCGACGAGAAAGTGGACGAAAACATCTCCAACCTCATGGGTCTGTCCGTGGGAATGACGAAGGGGCAGGTTTTTGACCTCGTCGGAGTCGCCAATTACATGGAGGGCTACGACTGGGGCAGCGTATGGCGCTACAAGATCAAGAAGGGTGGCAAGTCCGGCAGTCTCGCCAACAAGGAGGTGGAGGAAAACTACATGCCCGTCGTATTCGACAACACCGACCGGGTAATGGGCTACGGACAAAAATTCTACGATCAGACGCTTTCCGATCTCGGAACCGGCCAATTCTGAATTCTACCAAATCTTCGCAATTGCAATTGTTCGGTTGACGAACCGTACCATTTGCTTCATTTTTGTTTCTTTTAAGGAATTCCATGAAGACTACTCTTGCCAAACCTGAAACCGTTCAACGCGAATGGAAAATCGTAGACGCCACTGACCAAATTCTTGGGCGTCTCGCCGTTCAAATCGCGAACGCCCTGAGAGGTCGGAACAAACCCACCTACACTCCTCACGTCGATACCGGCGATTACGTCATTGTAACCAACGCGGCCAAAATCAAGTTGTCCGGAGACAAGGAAGAACAAAAGAAATACATGTTCTACAGTGGTTACATGGGCAACGAAAAGTATCGTTCGGTGTCCGATTTTCGTGAGAAGAGACCGGAGTTCATCATTCAAAACGCCGTCAAGGGAATGCTTCCAAAAAACAAACTCGCCAGCAGCATGCTGAAAAAGCTCAAGGTTTACCCAGGCTCCGACCACCCTCACGAGGCGCAATGCCCGACTCCCCTCTAACACTCAATCTTCCATTACATGAGCGCCAAATCCGATAGCAAAGTCTATATCGCCACGGGTCGTCGCAAGACCAGCACTGCCCGCGTACGCATTACCAAAGGTTCCGGTTCCTTCACCATCAACAAGAGGGAATTGTCTGATTATTGTTCCACCGATCATCAAAGAAAGTTGGCCTTGGGTCCTTTGAACACCCTCGAAATGGCCAAATCCATCGACGTCACTGTCAACGTGTCCGGTGGTGGTGGAAGCGGTCAAGCCGGGGCCATCCGCCATGGACTGTCCAGAGCTCTTGAAAAAATGGACGGAGAGCTCAGATCTCCCCTCAAGAAAGCGGGACATCTCCGACGAGATCCCAGAAAAATCGAAAGAAAGAAAACTGGTCAACCAGGGGCAAGGAAAAGATTCCAATTCTCCAAAAGATAAAACACTCTCGAAAAAATCTTTTTCAAAACCCTTCGGAACACCAACCGAGGGGTTTGTTTTTTTTAACCGCATCAAATTAACCAATCCAATGAAAGTCTGTATCATCGGCGCCTCCGGATATACCGGAAGAGAACTCGTGACTCTTCTGCTTGGTCATCCGCAGGCTGAGCTCGCCGCCATTACTTCCAGGGCCTTGGAGGGACGGTCTCTGGAAAGCCAAATGCTCGGCAAAAGGGGTAAAGAAAGCGACTTGATCTTTTCGAACCCTTCCATTGAGGGACTTTGCGGAAATGACGAGCTTGATTTGTTTTTTCTCGCCCTACCCCACGGAACCTCCGCATCCTATGCAAAGCCCCTATTGGATTCAGGAAAAAAAGTCATAGATTTGTCGGCTGATTTTCGGATTCGTTCTCCGGAAACCTATCAGGAATTCTACGGTATTTCGCACCCTGCTCCGGAACTTTTGGAGGTAGCCCAGTACGCCTTACCCGAGCTCAACCCTCTCTCTTGGGAAAGCTCCAAGCTTCTAGCCTCTCCAGGATGCTATCCAACGAGCGCTATTCTTCCACTTGCTCCCTTGCTCAAGGAAAAACTGATTGATTGCGAAAACATCATCATCAACTCGATGAGCGGGATTAGCGGAGCGGGTAGAAATCCTTCCGAGAATCTTTTGTTTTGCGAAAGAAATGAAAACGCCTGCGCCTATGGTTTGCCCAAACACCGACACCTTGCGGAAATTGAGGAACAATTGTCTCATTTTCACGGCGATCGCGTGGTCGTATCCTTTCAGCCCCATCTCGCCCCGATGAACCGGGGCATCTGCACGACGATTTCGGCCCCATCCGCTGATCAGGCCAAGGTCGAGGCGGTTTTCGAATGCTGGTGTGATTATTATGGCTCGAAGCCATTCGTTCGCATCCTGCGTGACGGCGCCTTCCCCGAGGTCAAGAACGTCGCCCGGACCAACGGGATCGATCTTTCCGCGCACTTCGATCCGAGGACGGGCAAGTTCACCCTCTGCTCCGCTGAAGACAACCTAATTAAAGGAGCTGGAGGCCAAGCCATTCAGTCCATGAATTTGTGCGAAGGCTATGAGGAAGTCGCTGGTTTGGCATGAGATTCTTTGATAATGGAGACGGTTTGACGGAAGCCAGAGGCTTTTTTTGTTCCGGCGTCCATTGTGACGTCAAAGGCAAAAAAGACGGAAAATTGGATCTTGGCATTATCTACTCGCCCAAACCTTGCAACGTCGGCGCTGTCTTCACCACCAACGACGTCAGGGCGGCTCCCGTTCTCTATTCTCAATCATTGTTGAAAGACGAGGCCCTTTTTCATGCGGTCGTGGCCAACAGTGGAAACGCAAACGCCTGCACCGGAAGGCAGGGAATGGCGGATGCATGCACGATGGGGAAAGAAACTGCAAGACAGCTTGGTCTTTCGGCCGAGCAAGTACTGGTTTGCTCCACGGGTAGAATAGGCGTCCATCTTCCCATGAGCAGGATAACCGCCGGCATTAGGGATGCCTCCGAGGACGTCGTGGCGGAACTCGACGGTGCGACTGCCTTTCAGCGGGCAATCTTGACTTCCGACACCCGCACCAAGTCCTGCTCCGTGCGAATGGATACGAAATATGGGGAAATTTCAGTCGGTGGAGTCGTCAAGGGAGCCGGGATGATTCAACCGAATATGGCCACGATGCTTGCATTCCTCACCACCGATGCTTCTGCGAGCAACCCTTACCTCCAAAAAGTTCTCCAAAGGGCGGTGGACCGTTCCTTCAATCGCATCACCATTGATGGAGACATGAGTACCAACGACTCGGTGATCTTGCTGGCTAACGGAAATTCGGGCATCGAAGTCTCTCCTCAGGAAAAAACGCTGGATGCAGAATTTGCAGAGGCAGTCGAGGCGGTCTGTCGCAGTCTTGCGAAAAAGTGCGTTACGGACGGCGAAAAGGTAACGAAATTCATTTGCGTCTCCGTAAAGGGGACGCTCTCGGATTCGGCGGCGGAAAGCATCGCCCGTTCGATTTCGAACTCCCTTTTGGTCAAGAGCTCGTGGTATGGGTCCGATCCGAACTGGGGCAGGATCGTCGATGCCGCCGGTTATGCGAAAACGGGACTGAAGTTCGAACTTCTTGACATGCGGTACGACGATGTCGAGGTGCTCCAAAAAGGAGAACCCATTGAGAGCAACAAAGCTCAATGGAAGGAAATCGTTGCCAGACCCTCCTTTTCCATCACCCTCGATTTGAACATGGGCGCTGGCGGGGCGGAGGTTTGGACCAACGATCTGAGCGAAGAATACGTCGCGTTCAACAAAAGCGAATAATTTCCAATGATCGAATACGAGGAAAGTCAGAGAAAAGCAACCATTCTAATGGAAGCCCTCCCTTACGTGAGGCGCTTTCGGGGCTCGGTAATCGTGGTCAAGAACGGCGGCAGCATCATGGACTCGCCGGACCCGATGGTCCGGGCTCAAGTGGCCCAGGATCTTGTCTTCCTGAACTTTGTGGGCATCAAGGTCGTGGTCGTTCACGGCGGTGGCAAAGCCGTAACCAAGGAATTGGAGGCTCAGGGACTGGAGGCAAGATTCATAGACGGCCTTCGCGTGACCGATGCCCCTACGGTCGAGATCGTCGACACGGTACTGAATGGAAAAGTCAACGAAGAAGTCGCCGGCTTCGTTTCCTCCTATGATTGCAAGGTGAAAAGATTGGCCGGCAAAAATATTTTGCTTTGTCGAAAGCTGGACCCAAAGCTTGGCTACGTCGGAGAGATCTTCAAAGTGGATACGCGGCCGATCTCGGAAGCGCTTGATCAAAGCCTCATGCCGATCATTTCTTCCACCGCTGCGGATGATTCCGGTCAGTGCTTCAACGTCAACGCCGACACGGTTGCCGCGAAAATAGCCATCGCCTTAGGCGCCAGAAGACTCGTTTACCTATCGGACGTTCCGGGCTTGCTGCGAAACCCGGAGGACGCAAACTCACTCCTGTCCAGTTTACCGGTGGATCAGGTACGGACTTTGAAGGAAGAGGGAGTCATTGCAAAAGGCATGCTCCCAAAGGTCAATTCCGCGGTGGAAGCCCTAAAGTCCGGAGTAAACCGGGTACACCTCATTGATGGACGCCTCCCCCACAGCATACTTTTGGAAATTTTCACCGATCAGGGTATCGGAACTGAAATCGTCCATGCAAAGTAGGATATGACGATACCTCCCGAGCACGGTCAGTACCTGGTGGGCAACTATGCCTTTCCCGCCATTGAGGTCGTGCGTGGCCAAGGCACGATCGTCTGGGATTCCGCAGGTTCCCAATACCTCGACTTTACCTCAGGAATCGCCGTTTGCAACCTAGGTCACGGACATCCCCACTGGGTCGAGGCCGTTACTGGGCAAGCAAGGAAACTGGTTCACTGCTCCAACCTGTTTTCCATTCCCGAACAAGTAAGGCTTGCCAAAAGGCTGACCGAGAAAATCGGTCCGGGCAAACTCCTCTTTTGCAATAGCGGCGCCGAAGCCAACGAAGCTTTGATAAAACTCGCCCGTTTGGCGGGCAATGATTTCGGAAACGAACCAAGAACTAAGATTCTGGTCGCCGAAAACGGATTTCACGGTCGCACTCTCGGAGCCCTTTCGGCTACCGCGTCATCAAAGTACCGCAAAGGATTCGAACCTCTCCTGCCGACTTTCTCGTTTGCCCCTCTCAATGATTTTTCCGCGTTCGAAAAAGCCATGGACGATCAAACCGCAGCGGTTCTCATCGAATCCATCCAGGGCGAAGGAGGCATCTACGAAGCGGAGGATTCCTTTCTTCGCCAACTCTCCGATCTATGCAGCGAGAGAAAGACCCTTCTTCTATTGGATGAGGTACAGGCGGGAATTGGAAGAACGGGGGAATTTCTAGGCTTTCAAAAATCTTCCATCCTGCCAAGCGCCGTTGCCATGGCCAAGGGATTGGGCGGTGGTTTTCCCATCGGAGCCATTTGGATTCACGAGAAGCACGCTCATCTTTTCGGCCCCGGAAGCCATGGGACCACCTTCGGCGGATCCCCCCTGGCCTGCGCTGCGGCCAACGCGGTTCTGGACGTTCTCGAAGACGAAGATCTCATGCAAGCCGCCCAAGAGCGGGGAGCCCAACTCAAGCAAGGGCTTTCCTCATTGGCGGATCATTTTCCCGAGCTCGCGTCGGGGGTTCGCGGGCGTGGATTGATGCTTGCCTTGGCTCTGAAGTTCGACCCCGCCCCTATCATCAAAAGGATGCGTGAGAATGGCCTGCTCGCAGTGGGGGCGGGAGGAAACGCCATTCGCTTTCTCCCTCCTCTCACCGTAAGTGAGAAGGAAGTCGAGCAAGCGGTTGATGTACTCGAAAAAGTTCTTAGCGATTTTCAAAAAGACCAAGCACGACCATGAAACACTTCATACAGGAAAACGATTTTTCGATCAGCGAAATTCAATCCATCTTTCAACACGCATTTGATTACAAAAAGAATCGGGCTCTGCGGGGCGGCGATGAATTGAAGGGACAGACTTGGGGTATGCTCTTCCATAAGCAAAGCACTCGCACCCGGGTATCCTTTGAGGTCGGAATCAACGAACTTGGCGGGCATCCGTTGATCCTTGATCACTCCTCCACTCAAATCGGCCGAGGGGAAAGCATAGAGGACACGGTCCAAGTGCTGTCCCGCTACCTGGACGGCCTGATCATTCGCACCCACGGTCACGAAATCATTGAATCCTTCGCGGCCCACTCTTCGATTCCAATCGTCAATGCGCTGACCGATTTCTTACATCCATGCCAGATCTTCGCCGACTGCATGACCCTCCTGGAAAAGAGCGGTTCTTCCCTCGACCCGTTATCCTTGTCGGGCAAGAAACTTACGTTTTTCGGAGATACTCGATGCAACATGGCCAATTCCTGGATTGTGGCGGGATCGCTCTTGGGAATGAGGATCTGTTTGTCCGGCCCTGCGGAATTCGCCCCCAGCAATCAAATTCTCGCTTATCTTGCCGAGCATAATCTCGAGCCTACTTGGGCACATGAAACCGATCCCCTCCAAGCAGCCCGGGAATCGGATTTCATCTACACCGACGTCTGGGTCAGCATGGGTTGCGAAGAAGAAGCCGAACATCGAAAGAAATTGATGACTCCTTATCAAGTCACGGATGATTTGCTTAATGCCGCTCACCCGCAAGCCGTCTTCATGCACTGCATGCCGACCCATCCCGGAGAAGAGGTTACGGAATCCGTGCTCGCCTCTCCCCAAGCCGTTCTCTTTGATCAAGCTGAAAACCGCTTGCACATGCAAAAGGCGATTCTTCGACAAATCGTCTCATCCTGATTTCTCATGCATCATCACTTATGAAAATTATACTTGCTTACTCCGGGGGACTGGATACCTCGGTTCTCGTCCACTGGTACGCCAATACAGAAAACGCCGAAGTCGTCACTTACTGCGCCGACGTCGGACAGGAAGAAGAACTGGACGGGCTTGAGGAGAAGGCGCTCGCTACCGGTGCCTCCGCCCATCGCACCATTGATCTGGTGGACGAATTCGCCAATGACTTCATTTATCCTATGGTTAGGGGAAATGCGGTATACGAGTCCCAGTATTTGCTCGGAACCTCCATTGCCCGACCTCTCATCGCCAAGGCTCAGATTGAAATCGCGAGGGAATTCGAAGCCCAAGCCGTGGCTCACGGAGCCACTGGAAAAGGAAACGACCAATGCCGCTTCGAACTCACTTTTTCGGCGCTTGCCCCAGATTTGAAAATTCTCGCTCCTTGGCGCGATGCCAAATTCCGGGAGACTTTCCCAGGTCGCCGGCAAATGATCGAGTATTGCAAAGCTCACGGGATCAAGGTGGAGGCAAGCGCTTCCAAACCTTATTCGATGGATCGAAATCTTTGGCACATATCCTATGAGGCCGGAATCCTGGAAGACCCATGGTTTGATCCCACCACCCCGGAAAATCGAGAGATGTACAAATTGACCACGGACCCACAACTGGCTCCGGACGAACCGCAATACCTCGAACTTGAATTTTGCGCCGGCAATTGCGTTTCCGTGGATGGAGAGGCGGGTACCCCTTCCGAGATCATCAGAAAACTGAACGAAATTGCCGGCAAGCACGGAATCGGACGGGTTGATCTCGTCGAGAACCGTTTCGTGGGAATGAAGAGTCGGGGCGTTTACGAAACTCCGGGAGGGACGCTTCTTCTTCACGCGCACCGACAACTCGAAACCCTGACCATGGACCGCGATCTAATGCACCTACGCGACTCCCTGATCCCCCGCTATGCGGAACTCATCTACTACGGCTTTTGGTATGCTCCGGAAAGAGAAGCTCTTCAGGCATTGATCGACGAGAGCCAAAAAAACGTCTCAGGAGTGGTGCGTCTCAAGCTTTACAAAGGCAACCTCACCACGGTTGGGCGCAAGTCGGCTCTCTCTCTTTATGATTTCAAAATCGCTTCAATGGATGATGATCAAAGTGATTATCAGCCCGAGGATGCCGGTGGTTTCATCCGCTTGAACGCTCTCCGTTTAAAAGAAAGATTCCGCAAGCAGAACTTCAAGGGATGAAATCTGAAGATGCGACTTTTGGTAATAGATAACTACGACTCCTTCACCTATAACGTCGTACAATACTTCGGCGAGCTTGGCGCCGAGCTTGAGATTTTTCGCAATGACCGGATAAAGCCCGAAGCTCTCGAATTTGAAAAATTCGACGCCCTGATCATTTCTCCCGGTCCGTGCAACCCTGACAAAGCAGGAATCAGCTTGGAGGCCATCGACTTAGCCCAGGAAAAACTGCCGATTTTGGGGATTTGCCTCGGTCACCAGTGCATTGGCCAGTTCTTCGGAGGCAAGATCGTCCGGGCGAATCGACTGATGCATGGAAAAACCTCTCCGATAGAGCATGACGGCGAAGACTTGTTTGATTCGATGCCCATGCCTTTCTCCGCTACCCGCTATCATTCCCTCCTCATCGACCCCCCATCCATGCCCGAAACCCTGAAAATCACCGCCAAAACCAAAGATGGTGAGATCATGGGAATCAAACACAGGACCAAACCCATCTGGGGAGTTCAGTTCCACCCCGAATCGCTGGCTACGGAAAATGGAATTATGATCTTGAAGAACTTCATGAATCTCTGCTAGTAATATGGATGGTGGTGTTATTGGAAACTAAATTCTCTTATGCTTTGTCCTAAGTGCTCTTCTGACGAACTGAAGGTTCTCGACACGAGGGCAGGAAGCGTGGCTTCGACGCGCAGGCGAAGGGAATGCCTTAAGTGCAATCACCGTTTCTCGACCATAGAGGAGGTTCTTCGCGAGGATCTCGTGGTCGTCAAAAGAGACGGCAGAAGAGAAAGCTTTGACCGCACCAAGTTGGCGATGGGACTCCGCCGGGCGATTGCCAAGCGTCCCATTGACGCCGAACAAATCAATGCCTTGCTTTCGGAAACTCTGCGAAGAATCGAGAACGAATTCGACAGCGAAGTTCCAAGCCTGGTGATTGCCGAGGCCATCATGCAAAGACTCCGCAAGGTCGATGGAATCGCTTGGTTGAGGTATGCGAGTTTTTATGAGGACTTTCGGGATTTATCCCGTTTTGCAGTGGAAATTGTAAATCTTGGTGGTGGGGGAAAGGGTGGCAAAGACAGCGACTAAAAGAGACGATTACACGAGACTCCAAAATCTGAACGCTCTCTTTTCCGTGATTGGGAGCGCTTCAACTCGCGAGGAAACCCTTCAGCTGCAAAGGACGCTGACCTTTATGAGGGAAAATGACGGAGGCTCGGAAATGTCGGTCAAATCCTTCGAGCACTGCATCGAGCAAGTAGTCCGCTTTCATTTCCCCAATGACCGCAGCCTCAACTTCACCCATTGGAACGCCAAACGGCATTCCATCGACCCGCTCTGGGTACGAGCTTCGATTTTGGAATTCGTAAAGTCATTCCAAGGCTCCATGAAGGGCATGCTGTTGGTTTCCGGATTAAGGGAATCCCTGAAGGCCGGCAAACGATGGACGCCGAAAAAGGAAAAGACTTACAATGAACTCCGTTCTTTCATCGAGGAACTCGTCATTAAGCACGCAAGGGAAGATCAGGATCTTTCCGTGCTCTTTTTCTAGCAAACCAATCTAGGTCGGGGAGTTTTCCGGATAACTTCCAAGGATCTTGAGAAAGGAACAATTTGCCCGGAGCTCGTCCAGGGCGACCACGACCTCCGCCTCCTCATGATGGCCGATGAAATCGATGAAGAAGAAATAATCCCAGGATTTCCTACGACTGGGACGGGACTCGATCTTACAAAGATTGAGCCCTCGGGAGGAAAATGGACTCAAAGCGGATTGCAAGGCCCCCACCTCATCGGATAGACTCACCACCAAGCTGGTCCGGTAAGAAACTCCCGGCGATCTCGGCAAAGCGTTTTTAGCCACCACCAAAAACCGGGTCATGTTGTTGGTTTTGTCCTGAATCCCTGATTCCAGCACGGGAACCTCGTATATGCCTCCGGCCAAAGCGCTGGCAATTGCAGCCACTCCATTTTCCGGAGTACAATTTCTGACGGCTTCGGCGGTACTCGTCGCAGGCGAGAGCTTGACCGAAGGGAGGTTGGCCCTCAGCCACTCCCCGCATTGGGCCAAAGCCTGATCCTTCGATCGAACTTCACGGATGTCCCGCATTCCCACGTGACTCAACAAGCAATGCTCGACCCCAAGATAGACTTGGGCAATGATGCTTAGATTCGACTCGACCAAATTATCCAGCGAACGATTGACTGCCCCTTCCGTTGAATTTTCCACAGGCACGACACCGTAATCGCATTCACCCCGCTCGACGGCCTTGAAGACTTCGGGGATATCGAAGAGGGGACGGTATTGAAGAGTGGAGCCAAAGTTTTTGATCGCCGCTTGGTGGGTGTAGGTTGCCTCCGGCCCAAGATATCCGATAACCAACTCCCGCTCCAAGGCAATCGATGCCGAGATTACCTCCCGGTAGATCGTCTTCAGCGAATCTTCCCGCATGGGACCCGCGCTCAAACCGACGATCTTATTGAAGACCTCCTCCTCGCGAGCAGGGTCATAGGGATCAACGCTGAGACTGGCCTTTACCTTCCCTATTTCCGCAGCCGCCCGGACACGACGATTGAGCAGATCCACGACTTGCGCATCAATCTTGTCGATTTCGTCCCGTAAAGACTCTAGATTCGGATTTTTCAAAAAAGAGGATTGCGAAGCAATTGATTTAAGATTGTCCTCGCATGTTTCCATCAAAACAGAAATAACCCGCAACTAAAAGTAATTAATAAAAAAATCATGAGCAGCTGTAACCGTAATTTCTCTTCAATCGTAGTCGACGGCAACGACCGAGCCCCAAATCGCTCAATGCTTCGAGCCGTTGGTTTCGAAGATGAGGATTTTCAAAAGCCGCAAGTTGCTGTCTGCTCTGCATGGAGTATGGTCACTCCCTGCAACGCCCATCTCGATGAACTGGGAAAAGCATCCGTTGCAGGAGTCGATGCATCCGGAGGAAAGGCGGTACCCTTTGGAACCATAACGGTTTCCGATGGCATCAGCATGGGAACGCCCGGCATGCGCTACTCCTTGGTATCCAGAGAAGTCATCGCCGACTCGATTGAAACCGTGGTGGGCGCGGAAGGCATGGATGGCTTGGTTGCCATTGGCGGATGCGATAAGAATATGCCGGCCTGCGTGATGGCTCTGGCAAGACTGAATCGTCCGGGAATCTTCGTATACGGAGGCACCATTCTTCCGGGCCTGCACAAGGAAAAGAACCTGGACGTGGTATCCGTGTTCGAAGCGGTCGGCGCTCATGCTTCGGGTCAAATCGACGATGAGGAATTGCTTGCCATTGAGAAGAAGGCCATTCCCGGGCCGGGTTCCTGCGGCGGCATGTACACCGCCAACACCATGTCCTCGGCCATCGAGGCTTTGGGCATGAGCCTGCCCGATAGTTCCGCCCAACTCGCGGTCTCCGAGGACAAGAGACAGGATGCCTGGGATGCTGGGGCCGCAGTCGTGAATTTGATTCAAAAAGACGTCAAGCCCAGGGACGTCATGACTCGCAAGGCATTCGAAAACGCCATCACCGTCGTCATTGCGCTGGGTGGTTCGACGAATGCCGTCTTGCATCTGATCGCCATGGCCCACGCCGCCGAGGTTCCTCTCAACTTGGACGACTTCACGGAAATTGGCAAAAGGGTACCCGTACTCTGCGACCTCAAGCCAAGTGGTAAGTACAATATGTCCCACTTCGTCCGAGTCGGTGGTCTCAGCCCATTGCTCAAAACCTTGCTGGATGCGGGTTTGTTGCATGGCGACTGCATGACGGTGACCGGTAAGACGCTAGCCGAAAACGTCGCCGGCGCTCAACCCTATGCCCCCTACCCCGAGGGCCAGGACTTGGTCCGTCCATTGGACAACCCGATCAAGGCTGACAGCCACCTGCGGATTCTATATGGGAATCTCGCCGCCGAGGGAGCCGTCGCCAAGATAACCGGAAAGGAGGGCTTGCGCTTCTCGGGCAAAGCCATCGTTTATGAATCCGAGGAAGCCTCCCTGCGCGGCATTCTCGACGGAGAGGTCAAGGCCGGACAGGTCGTGGTCATTCGCAACGAAGGACCCGTGGGAGGCCCAGGCATGCGGGAGATGCTTTCTCCGACCTCCGCGATCATGGGCAAAGGCCTTGGCAAGGACGTCGCCCTTATCACCGACGGTCGATTCTCCGGAGGAAGTCATGGCTTTGTGGTCGGTCACGTGACGCCGGAGGCCGCCGTAGGAGGTTTGATCGCTTTGATTGAAAACGGCGACCAAATAACGATTGACGCCGAATCCAATCAGTTGATCCTCGAGTTGCCCGAGGAAGAAATTCAAAGAAGAAAAGACTCTTGGTCCAGCCCTGCTCCCAAGGAAAAGAGGGGGGTCTTGGCAAAATATGCAAGACTTGTGAGCTCGGCTTCTTTGGGAGCCATTACGGACGGATTTTGAAATCATATGAAAAAAGACTACTACCTAAACTTTGATGAAGCGGGCTTCTCGGCTGATTTTTCCTATGTGGATTTTGCCCGGGACTACCTGCCCACCCACGAAAATTCGATTCGCTCCGCCCTTGAGGCAATGGGGAAACTGGAGGCCGGAGCCATCGCCAATCCCGACGAAAACCGCATGGTCGGCCATTATTGGCTGCGCAACCCGGATCTCGCTCCCGACGCCGAATTGAAAATCGCCATTAACGAAAGCCTGAACAAAGTAAGAGAAGTGGCGGCGTCCGTCCATTCCGGATCCTTGCAATCCCCCCATGGTCCTTTTACCGATCTCCTGGTCATCGGGATCGGCGGTTCGGCTCTGGGTCCCCAATTCGTCGGCAAAGCCCTCGGCCACCCCAATTCGGACAAATTACGGGTTCATTTCTTCGACAACACGGACCCCGACGGAATCGATCTCACCCTTTCTGAAATTGGAAAATCCCTTCAAACCACTCTTGCCTTGGTCATCTCAAAATCGGGTGGAACGCCGGAAACGCGCAACGGCATGCTGGAGGCCGAACACGCATTCTCAAGCCAAGGCCTGGATTTTGCAAAACACGCGATCGCAATAACCGGCAAAGAAAGCAAACTCCACCAGTACGCCCGACAAAAGGGCTGGCTCGAGTTTTTGCCTATGTGGGATTGGGTTGGGGGTCGAACCAGCGAAACGGCGGCCGTTGGTCTGTTGCCGGCGGCTCTTCAAGGGATAGACGTCGACCGCTTACTGGCTGGGGCCCGGCAAATGGATGACCTTACCAGGGAAGCTGATTACCGCAAAAACCCCGCGGCCATGCTTGCCCTCTCCTGGCACTTTCTGACCGAGGGAAGAGGGTCAAAGGATATGGTCATTCTACCCTACAAGGACCGATTGGAATTATTCGCCAAATACCTCCAGCAACTCATCATGGAGTCTCTTGGAAAAGAGAAGGACCTAAGCGGAGAAATCGTATGTCAGGGAATTTCAGTTTACGGCAACAAGGGCTCGACCGATCAACACGCCTACGTTCAGCAATTGCGAGAAGGAGTCCCGAATTTCTTCGCCACCTTCATTGAGGTCCTCAAAAACCGAGACGGCGCCTCCATTGCCGTCGATGAAGATGGAATGACTTCGGGAGATTACCTTCATGGCTTCTTCCTAGGGACTCGCGACGCCCTATATGAAAAGAACCGCAAGTCCGTCACACTCACTATCGAAGAAGTCTCGCCCTCCTCAGTTGGCGGTCTAATCGCTCTTTTTGAGCGAGCGGTAGGACTCTATGCGAACTTGATTGGAATCAACGCCTATCATCAGCCGGGGGTGGAGGCAGGCAAGAAGGCGGCATCTGCCGTCCTTGCCGTACGCAAAGCCGTGAATGAATACCTTCAGGCAAACAAAGGGCTTGCAAAATCAGCCCCTCAGGTGGCGGAGGCAATCGGACAACCTGAAAGGAGCGCCTGGGTCTTCAAAATTCTCGAAAATTTGGCCGTCAATCAATCCGACTCATTAGAAAGAATTTCGACCCAGAATCCTCTCGAAGACCAATTTCTTGCTCGCTAGTCCAATACGTTGGCGGGTCTATCAGGAGAAACCGGCTTACCCAGGTTCGCATTTGGTGGAGGCTGGGGCCTTGAGGCTAAGTATTCCTTTCTCCCCAAAGCGCGATATCCCCAGTCATAGCTCCACCAGTCAGTCTCTCGATGAGCGGGCTTCCATCCGGCAGGAAAATTTCTCTGGTTTGCCAACTCGCGGGCAGCCAAATAGACCCCAAAACTATCGGGGAACACTTCGTAAAGGAGATGATTTTTCTGCGGGCTCAGACTGGATAAGATCTTGGCGTATTGAGAACCTGGTTTTGTAGCCCGCTCTTCGTCCTCCCCGGCCTGATCTTTTCTTTCCATAGTAAAGCGTATTACCTTATCCCCATCTTCACGGGCAACCAAAGTGAAAAAGGGAGTGGATGTTTTCTTTCCGTTGACGGCGGCAAGAAACTTTTTTCCATCGTATTCGTTTTCCTTGTTTGGCCTTACTCCCGCCTTGGCCAGATTTGACAGGGCCAAGCCCTGAAGGGCCTTGTCATCCAGTGGAAAAATCCTTCCATTCCGGCAGAGGAAACGGTACGGCGAGGAACCGGCAATGGCAGGCTTCGGATCCGGCAGGCTGACTTCCTTACTGAGAGGCTTGCCAGACGGTTTGGGAGCTTTGGCTAGCAAACCTCTTACTTTTTTCACTTTCACGTCCACCGTCTCCTGATCCTTTTGAAGCTTACTTTTTTCCCGACGCAGATTTTGCAGTTTGGAAGATGCGGGAGGGATTCCCTTTTTC